>JAEESS010000096.1 GCA_016286445.1 Bacillota bacterium | reverse complement strand
CGTCGGTCAGACGGATACGAGCGATTTTACGCAGTGCGGAGTTCGGCTTTTTCGGCGTCATCGTACGGACTGCGGTGCAGACGCCGCGACGCTGCGGGCACTGCTTCAGAATGGGCGCCGTGGACTTATATTCCACGGGCTGTCTGCCCTTGCGAACCAATTGGTTAATGGTCGGCATTCAGATGTTTCCTCCTAAAAATATTTCAATTGTTGTATAAATCAATCCCTCTGCAACCCAATTCAGAGGATATTGTCCGATTTTTACGCGGTTTTCGTCCGAAAAACGCGGTTTTCGGCGGTGTCCTTCACAAACACCGCCGAAATGGTAGTGTAACAGAAAAATCTTATCTTGTCAATCCGAAATTTTTATTCTTCGGGCACTTCTTCGGGTTCGGGCACGTCCGGCTCCTCCTGCGCATACACGGCGCTCGGCGCGGTGCCTAAGCCCCGCTCGAGCCGCTTCTTCGTAAACGCAAGATGCGCGGTGCGGTCGGAAAACAGCGGTCGCCAGCCCTTTTCCGTCATTGCCGCAACGAACGGATGCGTGCGCACGTCGACGTACATCTCCTGCTCGATCCGGCGCGTATAGAGATACGCAAGCAGCTTTCCGAGCGCATACCCGCCGAGGATCGCCGCAACGACCGCCGCAAAGGGCAGCCAGCCGGCAGCCTGCCGCATCGCCTGCGCAAAGTGCTCGATCATCACGAACGGAAGCACGATCATCGTCAGAACGATCGGCGTGATCAGCGGCAGATACGCCCGGAGCAGGATACGCCTGCGGCACTTCGAGCAGCACGCGAACTGCAGCGGGACCATGAAGCCGGTCTCCTGCTTCTGCAGGAATCTGCGGTGCGCAAGCGCTTTCGGCTCCGTATGCGCCATGTCGAATACGGCATAGCTCGTCGGCTTCCCCTTCGGCTCGTCCTTGCACAGCGTGCAAGTCTTGCTCTCAAACAGGGACGCCACGGTGCCTTCCGGCTGGAGCTCGCAGAACAGCTTCAGGTCGTCGCGAATCGCGGGATCTGCGACGCGCCCCTTCAAAGGGCACTTGTCGCAGTCCAGCATATGCAGCAGCGCGCAGGATTTGGTTCCGTACAGCGTGCATTCGGTGTCGGAAAGTCGGCTTTGCTCCATGGCGTTACTCCATGTCCGACGGGACGTCCGGCGCTTCGCTCACTTCGACGTTGCGGTAGCGCTTCAGTCCGATGCCGGCGGGGATCAGCTTGCCGATGATGACGTTCTCCTTGAGACCGACGAGCGGATCGATCTTGCCCTTGATGGCAGCTTCGGTCAGCACGCGCGTGGTCTCCTGGAAGGACGCCGCGGACAGGAACGATTCGGTGGCGAGCGCCGCCTTGGTGATGCCGAGGAGCTTGCGCTTTGCTCTTGCAAGCACCGGCTCCGCGGGCTCTTCCGTTCCGTTCTCCTGCGCAAGCGCGAGCGCGGCTTCGTACTCCGCGATCAGCTTTTCGTTCTCTTCCTCGAAGCGGAAGCTGTCGCAGCGTTCGCCGGGCAGCAGGTTCGTGTCGCCCGGATCCTCGATCTCGACCTTGCGGAGCATCTGACGGATGATGACCTCGATGTGCTTATCGGAGATCTCAACACCCTGCAGACGGTAGACGCTCTGGACTTCCTTAAGAAGGTAAGCCTGCACGCCCTTGACGCCCGTGATCTTCAGAATGTCGTTCGGGTAGACGGAGCCTTCGTTGAGCTCGTCGCCCGCTTCGACATGCTGCCCCTCGGTGACCTTCAGACGGCTGTCGAGCGAGATCTGATACTTCACGGATTCGCCCTTGTCGTTGGTCACGATGACGTTGTGCTTGCCGTCCTCGATGTGGACGGTGCCGGAGATCTCGGTCAGCGTGGTGAGCGCCTTCGGCTTTCTTGCCTCGAAGAGCTCCTCAACGCGCGGAAGACCTTGCGTGATGTCCTTGCTGGACGCAACGCCGCCGGTATGGAACGTACGCATCGTAAGCTGCGTACCCGGTTCGCCGATCGCCTGCGCCGCGATGATGCCCACCGCTTCGCCGATGTCGACGTGACCGCCGGTCGCGAGGTTCGCGCCGTAGCACTTGCAGCAAACGCCGTGCTCACTGCGGCAGGTCAGGACTGTACGGCAGTAGACTTCCTTAACGCCCGCGGCTTCGATCGCAAGCGCTTCATCGTGGCTGATCATATGATCGCCCTCGCAGAGCTGTTCGCCGGTTTCCGGATGGAAGACCGGATCGATCGCGTAGCGGCCCTCGATACGCGCGGACAGCGGCTCAATGACCTTGCTGCCGTCGGCGATCGCGGAGATCATCATGCCGCGCGGCGTGTCGTTGCGCTCCGCGAAGCAGTCGACCTCGCGGACGATGACGTCCTGCGAAACGTCGACAAGACGACGCGTGAGGTAACCGGAGTCCGCCGTACGAAGCGCGGTGTCGGCAAGACCTTTACGCGCGCCGTGCGAGGAAATGAAGAACTCCAGAACGGACAGACCTTCACGGAAGTTCGCGCGGATCGGCACCTCGATGATTTCGCCGGACGGGTCAGCCATCAGACCGCGCATACCGGCGAGCTGACGGATCTGTGCCGAGCTGCCGCGCGCGCCGGAGTCCGCCATCATGAAGATGGGGTTGAACGCGTCGAGCGAATCCATCAATGCGTTGGAAACGTCCTCGGTGGTCTGCTCCCAGACCTTGATGACGCGGTCTCTGCGCTCCTTGTTGGAGAGGAGACCCATGCGGAAGTAGTTGTCGATCTCGACGACCTTCTTCTCCGCTGCGGAAACGAGCGCCTTCTTCTCTTCCGGAACACGGATGTCCTGGAAGCCGACGGTGACGCCGCCGCGGGTGGAGTACGAATAACCGAGCTTCTTGATGCGGTCGAGCGTTTCGCTGGTCTGCGTGGGACCGTACTTGCGGTAGCACGCGTCGACGATCTTGCCCAGGTCCTTCTTCTTGACGAGGGAGTCGATCTCCAGCTTGAACATATCGTCCGCGCAGTTGCGCTCCACAAAGCCGAGATCCTGCGGGATCGCGTTGTTGAAGATCACGCGGCCGACGGAGGTGTCGCAGACCTTGTAGATCGTTTTGCCCTGCCACTCGCGCTTTAAGCGAATCTTGACCTTCGCCTGCAGTGCGACTTCGCCGGTCTGGTACGCCATGACCGCTTCGTCTTCGGATGCGAACGCCTTGCCCTCACCCTTTACGCCGTCGCGCTGCTGCGTCAGATAGTAGCAGCCCATGACCATGTCCTGCGTCGGGCAGACGACCGGTTTGCCGTCCTGCGGCTTCAGGATGTTGTTGGATGCAAGCATCAGGAAGCGCGCTTCCGACTGTGCCTCGACCGAGAGCGGTACGTGGACCGCCATCTGGTCGCCGTCGAAGTCCGCGTTGAACGCGGTACATACGAGCGGATGCAGCTTGATCGCGCGGCCCTCGACGAGGACCGGCTCAAACGCCTGAATGCCCAGACGGTGCAGCGTCGGCGCGCGGTTGAGCATGACGGGATGGTCCTTGATGACCTCCTCGAGCACGCCCCAGACATCGTTCGCGCCGCGTTCGACCATGCGCTTTGCGCCCTTGACGTTCTGCGCGAAGCCGCCCTTGACGAGCTTCTTCATGACGAACGGCTTGAAGAGTTCCAGCGCCATTTCCTTCGGAAGACCGCACTGATACATCTTCAGTTCCGGACCGACGACGATAACCGAACGGCCGGAATAGTCGACGCGCTTGCCGAGCAGGTTCTGACGGAAGCGTCCCTGCTTGCCGCGAAGCATATCGGAAAGCGATTTCAACGGACGGTTGCCGGGACCCGTGACCGGGCGTGAACGGCGGCCGTTGTCGATGAGGGAGTCGACCGCTTCCTGCAGCATGCGCTTTTCGTTGCGGACGATGATGTCCGGCGCGCGCAGCTCCAGAAGGCGCTTTAAGCGGTTGTTGCGGTTGATGACGCGGCGATAGAGATCGTTCAGATCGCTCGTCGCGAACCGTCCGCCGTCCAGCTGGACCATCGGGCGCAGTTCCGGCGGAATGACCGGCAGAACCGTGAGGATGATCCATTCGGGGCGGTTGCCGCTCTTTAAGAACGCTTCGACGACTTCGAGACGCTTGACTGCGTTTGCACGCTTCTGACCGCCGCTGGTCTCCGCTTCCTCGCGGAGCTCCGCGTCGAGCTTTTCAAGGTCGATCTCGCAGAGAAGCTCGCGGATCGCTTCCGCGCCCATGCCGGCGCGGAACGCCTTTTCGCCGAACTGTTCCTGATATTCGCGGTACTCCTTATCGGAAAGCACCTGCTTTTTGCGCAGCGTGGTCGTACCGGGATCGATGACGACGTACGCCGCAAAGTACAGGACCTGTTCCAGTTCCTTGGGGCTCATGTCCAGCAGCATCTTCATGCGGCACGGAATGCCCTTGAAATACCAGATATGAGAGACGGGAACGGCGAGCTCGATGTGACCCATGCGCTCGCGGCGCACCTTTGCGCGGGTGACTTCCACGCCGCACTTGTCGCAGACGATGCCCTTGTATCTGCCGCGCTTATAGCGTCCGCAGTGACATTCCCAGTCCTTCGTCGGTCCGAAGATCCGTTCGCAGAACAGACCGTCCTTTTCGGGTTTCAGCGTGCGATAGTTGATCGTTTCGGGTTTTTTCACCTCGCCGTGAGACCATTCAAGGATCTTTTCCGGCGACGCCAGACCGATCTGCAGAGCATCAAATTCCGTTAAATCAAACATTTGCTGTCTCCTTTCGCACGTTATTCGGGATCTTCCTCATCCCCGAAGTCCATATCCATATCGTCCCCGAGGTCGAGGTCGTCGTCGAGCAGCATGTCGTCCATGTCGGCTTCGTCGCCGAAATCGTCGTCGAAGTTGATGTTGTCGATATCCTCGTCGTCCTCATCCTCGTCCTCCATCGGCTGGAGCGGGATGTCCTCGGGACCGGAGATGTTGATATTGTCGGTGAAGCGGGTTTCTTCATCGTCGTCCTCGCCGATCTCGATCTCTTCGCGCGTTTCGGAAAGAACACGCATATCGAGACCCAGCGACTGCAGTTCCTTGATCAGAACCTTGAACGACTCGGGCACGCCGGAGGGCTTGACATTCTCGCCCTTGACGATGCTCTCGTAGGTCTTGACACGACCCACGACGTCGTCCGACTTGACGGTGAGGATCTCCTGCAGGGTGTTCGCCGCGCCGTACGCTTCGAGCGCCCAGACTTCCATCTCGCCGAAACGCTGTCCGCCGAACTGCGCTTTGCCGCCCAGCGGCTGCTGCGTGACAAGACTGTACGGACCCGTGGAACGCGCGTGGATCTTATCGTCGACCAGATGGTGCAGCTTCAGATAGTACATATAGCCGACCGAGACGCGGTTCTCGAACGGTTCGCCCGTTCTGCCGTCGTACAGGATCGTCTTGCCGTCCTCGTCGCAGCCCGCTTTCACGAGCAGCTTCTTGATGTCCTCCTCGGTCGCGCCGTCGAAGACCGGCGTCGCAATCTCGATGCCGAGCTTCTTGCACGCCATGCCGAGGTGCAGCTCGAGGATCTGACCGATGTTCATACGGGACGGAACGCCCAGCGGATTCAGAACGATCTGCAGCGGC
>JAEESS010000036.1 GCA_016286445.1 Bacillota bacterium | reverse complement strand
TTGCTTTCAAAGTGCAGCGTGCTGCCGGGGAGCTGCGCGATGCGGTTGCCGATCGCAAGACCGAGCCCCGCGCCGTGCTGCGCGCGCGCACGGGATTTGTCGACCATAAAGAACGCCTCGGTGATGCGGGAAATCTCCTCCTCCGGAATGCCGATGCCCTCGTCGCGCACGGAGATCTTATAGCGTCCGTTCTCCCGGCGTCCCGACAGCGTGACCGTCTTGCCGGGCGAGCTTGCCTTGCGCGCGTTGTCGATCAGGTTTGTGATCAGAGTCAGCAGAAGATCCTTTTCGTACAGAATGATCTGCTGCTCGATGTCGTAGGTGAAGGTCAGCTCCGCTTTTTCGAGCATCGGCGTGACGACCGCAACGACGTGTCCGAGCGCGCGGCGCGAATACCCGCGGATCAGCTTGAACTCGTTCTTGTCGAGCACGATCAGGTCCATAAGCTTTAAGGACATCGCCTCGAGCCGCTTGCCCTCGGTGAAGATGAAGTTTGCCGCCATGAAGGCGTCCTCTTCGTCGAGCTCGGTGCTCCGGAGCATGTCCGCGTAGCCGATGATCGACGTCATCGGCGTCTTCAATTCGTGCGAGAAGTTTGCGACAAAGTCCTTTTGCTGCTTGGCGTTCAGCTCAAGCGCGTCGACCTTCTGTTCGATCGCGCCGGTCATGTCGTTGAACGCGACGGTGAGGTCGCCGATCTCATCGAGCGTCGTGACCCGCGCGCGGCGCGAATAGTTGCCGCCGCCGATGACCTTGGTAAAGCGCTGCAGCCGCCGGAGCGGCTTTGTCGTGAAGTACGAAAGCAGGAGCATCGCCGCGATCGAGACCGCGACGGTGATAATATGCAGAACGGTGACCGAGCGGATCTGCTCGGCGCGCAGATGCATCAGGTCGGTCGCGTCGTACCGCACGGACAGGAAGTAATTCTGCCCGCCGATCGACACGCAGCCCGCCGTGTCCAGAAGCGTACGCTCGCCGTCGCGGATCAGACGGTACGCGAAGCGCCGGACGCGAAGCTCGGAAAACTCCAGCGTTTTCGGAAAGCCGTCCGTGCTTGCGGTGAGAAGCTTTGCGTCGGTGGTGTACAGCGCGCAGGGCGATTCCACGCCCTGGTTCGAGCCGGCGCGCTTTAAGATCTCCTCGTACATTTCGGGCGAGGCGGTGTTGTAGTAAAGATAGATGCCGTAGAGCTCCGCTTCCATGGCGGAGGCAAGCGCCGAATAATCCGCGACCGCCGCGTGCACGCGAAAACGAAGCGCTGTTTCAAAGCTCTGCGCGATCAGGATCTGTCCTGCCACGCCGAACAACAGCGCTACGATCAGTACGGTACATATGCAGATTTTCAGAGCAAATCTCATTCTTCTTCAGGAATGTCCAGCCGGTAGCCGATCTTATGGACCGTTTTGATGCGATCCTGCCAGCCGAGTTTTCTGCGCAGCCGCTGCACATGGCTGTCCAGCGTGCGCGTCTCGCCGATGTAGTCCGTTTCCCATACGCGCTCGAACAGCGTTTCGCGGAACAGCGCCGTATTGGGATTCTGCACGAACAGCACCAGAAGATCGAACTCCTTGCGCGTGAGATCGACCCGCTTGCCGTCCTGATAGACGTCGCGCGCGTCCATGTCGATCAGAAGATCCAGGCATTGGATCATGCCCTGGCTCTTGTTGAAGCGGCGCAGCACGACCTCGATGCGCGCGAGAAGCTCCACGATCTCGAACGGCTTGACGATGTAATCCTCCGCGCCGAGCTTCAGGCCCTTGACGCGGTCGTTCAGGTCGCTCTTTGCCGTCAGGAAGATCACCGGGATCCCCATCGGACGAATGTACGCCAAAAGATCATAGCCGTCGAATTTCGGCAGCATGATATCCAGGAGCACCAGGTCGAACGGATTCTTCTCAAGAAGGTCCGCCGCCTGCTGCCCGTCGTAGGCGCATGTACACACATAGCCCTGCCGCGTCAGATTCATGCGGATCAGGTTTGCGATCGGTTCCTCATCATCCACGATCAGGATCTTTATCATTTTCCCATCCTCCGATTCCCTGTCTTGGAAATCATTGTAACACCCAAATGCGGACAAAATGTAACACGAGTGTTTCCAATCTATGGATTTTTCGTCTTTTTGGACGAAAAATGCCGAATTTTGACAGACGAACGGCTTTGCCGCCGCTTTTATTCAGTATAGCATGATTTTCCGATCCCGTCAAAGCATTCCGTTCGACAAAGTTCGGGTTGCAAAGCGAATAGGAAATGCGTATAATGAACGTATGAATTGGTATTATCATTCGCGGGATCCGCACTACAAAACGCCCTTCGGGGCGGTCAAAACGAACGAGCAGGTCTCTCTTCGCCTGGACGGCGAGCCGAGCGCGCTCGTTGAGCTTCTCCTGTACCTGCCGGAAGGGCCGAAAACCGTCCCCATGCATTGGGACGGCACCGCGTACCGCGCGTCGTTTGCCGCGCCCGGACGCCCCTGCCGCATCGGCTACGGCTTCCGCGTCGACGGACGGTATTTCGGCGCCGAGAGCGGCGCGGCGCATTTTGCCGATACGCCGCTGACCTACGGGCTGACCGTCTATGACGGCGCATTTGACACGCCGGAATGGTTCCGGCACGCCGTGGTGTATCAGATCTTTCCGGACCGGTTCTTCTGTTCCGACCGCGAACGCTTCCTGCGCGCGGCGGCGGACTACCGCGCAGCGGGGCGGTCGATCCATGTGCACGGCAGCTGGGACGAAGAACCGTATTATAAGCCGCACGGCGGCGCAAAGGAATATGTGCCGGACGATTACTTCGGCGGAGACCTGAACGGGATCCGGGAAAAGCTTCCCTACCTTGCCTCGCTCGGCGTCACCTGCATCTATCTGAACCCGATCTTCGCCGCGCACTCGAACCACCGCTACAACACGGCGGATTACCTTTCGATCGACCCGCTGCTCGGCACGAACGATGATTTCAAGGCGCTTTGCAGCGCCGCAAAAGCACGCGGGATCCGCATCGTGCTCGACGGCGTGTTTTCCCACACCGGCGACGACTCGGTCTATTTCGACCGCTACGGACGCTACGAAACGCACGGCGCCTGCGAAAGCAAGGATTCCCCGTACTACCCCTGGTACCGGTTCTATGAATGGCCGAAGACCTACGAGTGCTGGTGGAACTTCGAGACGCTGCCCGACGTCGAGGAAAACGAACCGAGCTACACGGAATTCATCCAGGGCGAAAACGGCGTGCTGAAGACGTGGCTCAGATCCGGCGCTTCCGGCTGGCGGCTCGACGTGGCGGACGAGCTGCCCGATTCGTTCATCCGCGGCATCCGCCGCTCGATCAAGGATCAGGATCCCGACGCGGTGCTCATCGGCGAGGTCTGGGACAACTGCGCGACGAAGCAGGGACCGGAGGGCCGCCGCGGCTACGTCAACGGCGACGAGCTCGACGCGCCGATGAACTATCAGTTCCGTGAGCCCGCGATCGAATTTCTGAACGGACGCAAAGACGCCTTCTGGTTTGCCGAGACGCAGAACCGGCTTCTTGAGGACTATCCGAAGCCGTTTATGGACGCGTGCCTGAACCTTTTGGGCTCGCACGACACCGAGCGCACGCGCACCGCGCTGACCGGCATTCCGGACGCGAGAACGCTCACGCGAAAGCAGCAGCTTGCGCATCATCCCGATGCGGCGGCGCTTGCCCGCGCGTCGAAGCGGCTTGCCCTCGGCTACGCGCTGATGGCGGTGCTGCCCGGCGTGCCGTGCATCTATTACGGCGACGAAGCCGGCATGACCGGCATGTCCGATCCTCTGAACCGCGGCACGTTCCCGTGGGGACGCGAAAAGACCGCGCTCACCGAACAGGTGCGCGCGCTGATGAAGCTGCACAACGAAAGCGACGCGATCCTTTCGGGCGGCATACGCATCGCCGCGATCGGCAAACAGACCGTATGCGTGATCCGAAAAAGCGCAAAGGAAACGCTGATCCTTTTGGCGAACGCCGCCGACACGCAGGTGCGCGCGGCGCTCTTCCCCGGTCTGTTCCGCGAAGGTCCGGACGCGGTCGAACCGCTTGATCTTGCCGGAACGTATATCGACGAAAACGGCGAGGCGATCGCGGCGCGCAGCGTGCTGTCCGTCACCGTACCCGCAAACGGATACCGGATCCTCCGGAAATCGTAACGTCACGAAAATATCACAATCCGCTGTTGAAAAACGGCGAAAACCTTGTTATACTAATCCCACCGAACAAACAAAGGAGAAAAAGCCATGATCATCACAAAGGACATGAACATCCGCAAGATCATCGAGATCGACGAAAACCTCGCAGGCATTCTGATCGCCTCCGGCATGCATTGCCTCGGCTGCGCGATGTCGCACTTCGAGAACCTCGAAGAAGCGTGCGCCGTCCACGGCATCGACGCCGACGCGCTGTGCAAGGATCTCAACGATTATCTCGAAAACAAGCAATAAACAACGGACAAGCCGCCCTGCCGATCCCGGCGGGGCATTTTTTGAACTATGGGAACTATCGTTACGCTGCAATCGCTCGACGATCCCGCGCTTGACGTGTACGCGCGGCTGACCGAAGCGCAGATCCGAAACCGTCTGGAGCCCGAAAAGGGCGTGTTCATTGCGGAAAGCCCGAAGGTCATCCGGCTTGCGCTGGACGCGGGGTACGAGCCCGTCTCCTTTTTGATGGAGGAAAAGCACATCGAAGGCGACGCGAAGGATTTGCTTTCACGCTGTGAAAACGTCCCGGTCTATACCGGCGAACGCGCGCTTTTGAAAGAACTGACCGGCTACGAGCTGACCCGCGGCGTACTTGCCGCCATGAAGAGAAAGCCCCTGCCCGCGCCCGAGGACGTTCTGAAAAATGCGCGCCGCATCGCGGTGCCGGACGGCATCGTGGACGCGTCGAACCTCGGCGCGATCGTGCGAAGCGCGGCGGCATTGAACATCGACGCGGTGCTCTTTACCCCGACCTGCTGCGATCCGTTGAACCGGCGTGCGGTGCGCGTCAGCATGGGCACGGTCTTTCTGGTGCCGTGGACGTTCCTGCCGGCAAACGGGATCGCGCTTTTACGCAAACGCGGCTTTATCACCGCGGCAATGGCGCTTGTAGACGATTCGCTTCCGATGGACGACCCGCGTCTCAAGGAATGCGAACGTCTTGCGATTGTGCTCGGTACGGAGGGCGACGGCCTTTCGAAGGAGACAATCATGGGCTGCGATTTTGCGGTGAAGATCCCGATGGCGCACGGTGTGGATTCTTTAAACGTCGCCGCTGCAAGCGCCGTCGCTTTTTGGGAGCTTCGAAGATAAAGGGAGGACGCCGGTATGTATTTGGAGACATTCACGCTTCCGGTCGACCGGGAAGAATCCCTGATCAAGGTGCGCATGGCAGAAAACGGCGGCGCGTTCGGTTATATCGACAACATCTACCCATGTGAAATCTTCAATCACAAAGCGCTTTCCGAAGTCAGCTTTGCGCGCGTCACCGTGTTTTACGGCGGCAACGGATCGGGCAAGAGCACGCTGTTGAACCTGATTGCGGCAAAGCTCGGGCTGAACCGCGTCGCGCCGTTCAATTCCGGCGAGCTGTTCGACGCCTATGCCGAAAATTGCGGCTATACCTGCGGCACGGACGAGGAGGGCTTCCCCGAGCGGATCCCGAACGGCAGCCGGATCATCACGAGCGACGACATATTCGACTACATGCTGGCGGTGCGCAGCAACAACTCTGAGATCGGGGAGACGGTCGAACAGGGCAAAGCAGAATACGCAAGAATCAAATTCGGCGAGAACATCGTACTGCACAGCATGGACGATTACGAGGCGCTGCGGCTGCAGGTGCAGTCCCGCAGAAAGACGCTTTCGCGGCGGATGTTCCTGCGAAAAAACGCGGGAACGGAGGTGAAGCTTTCCAGCAACGGCGAAACGGCGCTGGCGTATTTTGAGGAAAAGCTCAAAAACGATACGCTGTACTGTCTCGACGAACCGGAAAACAGCATGTCGCCGAAGATGCAGATCGAGCTCATGAAGCTGCTCGAAAAGATGGCTCGCTACTGTGGGTGTCAGTTTATCATCGCGACCCACTCGCCTTTTTTGCTCGCCATGTCCGGCGCGCGCATCTATGATCTCGACGCCGCGCCCGTTACGATCAAAAACTGGTGGGAACTGGAGAATACGAAGATCTACTTTGACTTTTTCAACAAATACCGGCACCTGTTCGAGGAATGAAAAGGATCACGGAGTTTCCGTGACCCTTTTTTGCCGTTCAGTTCAACAGCTCATACTGCGAATTGTAGATCTCGGCGTAGAAGCCGTTCTTTTTGAGAAGCTCTTTATGCGTGCCCTGCTCCACGATCGAGCCTTGGTTCACAACGAGGATCGTATCCGCGTCGACGATCGTCGAAAGACGGTGCGCGATGACAAAGCTCGTGCGGTCTCGCATGAGATCGTCCATCGTTTTCTGGATCAGGATCTCGGTGCGCGTGTCGACGTTTGAGGTCGCCTCGTCGAGAATCAGGATCGGGCGGTTGGCAAGATACGCGCGCGCGATCGTCAAAAGCTGCTTCTGTCCGCCGGAGATGTTTGTCGTCTCCTCGTTGATCACGGTGTCGTAGCCTTTCGGCAGCGAACGGATGAACCGGTCGATGTGCGCGCGCTTCGCCGCCTCGTGCACCTCCGCTTCGGTCGCGTCCGGTTTGCCGTAAGCGATGTTGTCGTAGATCGTGCCACTGAACAGCCATGTATCCTGCAGGACCATCGAAAACACGCTGCGAAGCGCGTTCCGCGGCATTTTCATGATATCCTTGCCGTCGACCAGGATCCTGCCGCCGTCGACGTCGTAGAAGCGCATCAGAAGGTTCACGATCGTGGTCTTGCCGCCGCCGGTCGGTCCGACGATGGCGACCTTTTCGCCCGCGTGTACGTCGATGGTCAGTCCTTTGATCAGTGGCTGCTTCGGATCGTAGGAGAAATCGACGTTCTCGAACCGCACATTGCCCTCGCCGTTCGGGGCGGTCTCCTGCGTGCACTCCGTCATTTCCTCTTCGTCGAGCATTTTATAAACGCGTTCGGACGATGCGATCGTATGCTGCAGCATCGAAAAGCCCTGTGCGATGCTTTCGAGCGGTCCCGCAAACATGCGGGCATAGAGCACGAACGCGACGATCGTGCCGACGCTCATGCCGAACAGGTTGTTCGCGACGAACACGCCGCCGATGATGCAGATCGCGATGTATGCGATGTTGTTTGAAAGCGCCACGATCGGCTGTACGATCGATGCAAGGAACGTGCCCTTCCGCGAAGCGTCGCGCATATCGCCGCAGAGCGCCGCATGCCGTTCGCGCTGACGGCCTTCCTGATGGAACGCCTTGACCGTATCGAATCCCGAAAACGTCTCTTCGGTCAGCGCGTAGATCTCCCCGTTCTTCTTTCGCACCTCGGCAAAGTATTTTTCACTCTTCCCCGCGATCTTCGCCGACAGGATCAGCGAAAGCGGCACGAATATGATGACCGCCGCCGCCAGGATCGGATTCAGAAGGAAGATCAGAACGATGATGCCGATGAGCTTCAATACGCCGGAGATCAGCGTTTCGAGGAAGCTGTGTACCGTCGTCCCCATCGTGGACACGTCGTCGGTCATGTGCGAGATGATCTCGCCGTTCGGCGTCTGATCGACGAAGCGCACCGGAAGACGGCGGATCTTGTCGCTCATGCGGATGCGGATCGCGCAGGTGAAGTGCTTTGATACAACATTGTTCATGATCAGCATCTCGCCGATCGCCGCCAGTGAGCTTCCCGCGTACGCCGCCGCAAGCAGGACGCAGTCGCGTCCGAACGCAGCGTTGTCGAGCACCGCGCTCTGCCCGAGATGCGCCGGTTCCCAGTAGTTATAGAGCCGGTCGGACAGCGCGCGAAGGATCTCCGGCGTCACAAGGGACAGCGCGACCGAAACGAGACTGATCAACGCGCCGAGCACGAGCCAGCCCGCGATCGGCTTCGTATCCTTCAGAATACGGAGGACCGTCTTTTTCGAGGCTTTCTGCTTCTTCATACGGCGTCACCTCCCAGCTGCGAGCGGACGATCTCGCGGTAGACCCTGCAGGACTTCACGAGCTCTGCGTGCGTACCGCTGCCCACAATGCTGCCCTGTTCGATGACAAAGATGCGGTCGCAGCGCATGGCGGTTGCCGCGCGCTGTGTGATGATGATCTGCGTTTTGCCCGCCAGATGCCGGTTCAGCGCCTTTCGGAGCTTGCTTTCGGTCAGGTAATCGAGCGCGGAAAAGCTGTCGTCGAACACATAGACCGAAGCGGGCTTCAGGATCGTGCGTGCAATGCTGATGCGCTGCTTCTGCCCGCCCGAAATGTTCGCGCCGGACTGCGCGAGGCGGTAATGAAGTCCCTCCTCATGCGAGTCGACAAACTCCGTCATCTGCGCGATGTCAAGCACGTTTTTGACCGCTTCCTCGCTCGCGTCCGGATCGCCCATGCGCACGTTGTCCAGGATCGTCCCCTCGAACACCATGCCCTTCTGCAGCGCCGCGGAAATGTTGTCGCGTACGCCGCCGCGTCCGATCTGCTCATACGGAACGCCGCCGAGCGAAATGCTGCCCTCGGTCGGCGCGTAAAAATCCAGCAGCAGCTTCAGGATCGTCGATTTTCCGCTGCCCGTACCGCCGATCAGCGCCGCCGTCTCCCCCGTCCTGACCGTGATGTTGACGTTTGAAACGGTATTGATCCCGCTGCCCGGGTAGGCAAAGCCGACGTTTTCGAGGACCAGATCCCCGCCGATGATCGTGCCGTCGCCCGTGTCTGCCGGTTCGTCCGGCAGCGCCAGCACCTCGGTCACGCGGTTCACACAGACCTTGAGGTGCGGCAGGAACACGAACGTCCAGGAAAGCATCATCACGCCGTTCAGGATCAGCGCAACGTACTGCACCGTGGCGATGATGCCGCCCGCGGTCAGCCCTTCACGCATCAGCGCGGGATCCTGCAGCCGGTTTGCGCCGAACAGCAGCATCACGACGGTCGCAAGGTTCAGCACCAGCATGCACAGCGGATTCACATAGCCTGCGCGGACATTGGCGCGGATGATGTATTTCGCCATTTCCTCCGTCGCATGCGCGATACGTTTGTGCTCGTGCGGTTCCTTGTCGAACGCGCGAATGACGCGGATGCCGGAAAGCCGCTCGCGCATCAGCCGGTTTTGCACGTCGATGTATTCGTCGGAGAGCTTCCAGAGCTTGTCGAGATGCCGCACGATCGGGAACAGGATCAGAAACGCGACCGGCATGGAAAGCAGGAGGATCAGCGCAAGCACGCGGTCGGAAAGAAGCGCGAACGCCACGCCGCCGGCAATCATGATCGGGACCATCACGACCACGTTGACAAACATGGACGACACGCTCGAGATCGTGGAAACGTCGTGTGTGGATCGCGTCAGAAGACTGGACGTGCCGATCTTCGAGAAGTTTTCAAAATCGAGCGCGGACGCCTTGTTGAAGATGCCGCGCGTCAGATCGTGCGAAAAACCGGCGGAGATCCTTGCGTTCACCGCGCCGGTCCAAAGCGCGCACAGCATGGACATGACCGCCAGCACGAGCATCAGACCGCCGAGCTTCAGGATCGCGCTCATGTCGCCGACCGCAATGCCGTCGTCGACGATGCGGCTCATCAGATACGGCAGGAACGTCCCCTCCAGCGTGGAGACGACGCACAGGATCCCCGTCAGGATCATTTGCTTTTTATACGGTTTCAGGTAGGGAAATATCTTTTTCATGGTCATAGATTATCGCGCAGGTCTCTTTATGTCCGGCGTCCGTCGGACGGATCTTTCCGATCCGTTCCGCATCCGGACCGGAGCGCCGCAAACGTGCGTTTCCGATCCCGCACAGTGCTTTTCAGTATATAGGAATCCGATGTCCGCGTCAAGATGATTCCGCCGCAAAACGATCTGAAAATTGTTTATATCAATTTTGCGGTTTTCCTGTTTTTTTCAGATACGTCAGACCGTTCAAAAACGCGAATTTGTACAATATATTTTTTATTGACAAAAACTTTTTATTCGTGTTATGATTGCAGGGTGGAGGTGTGTGAAATGGATGAACTGACAAGGCTGATCAAGACAGAGATCAAAAAGCAATTCCGCAGTGTGCGTCAATTTTCGATGTACATCGGCGTTCCGCAATCGACGATCGTGACCGCGCTGCAGAAGGGCATCGGCGGCACCTCGTTCGACACGATCATGCACATCTGCGACGTGCTGGATATCAAGCCCGTCGCCGGTGACAAACCGATCTTTCTCGACGGGGAAAAGCGCGAGCTTTTGGAGCGCTATTCGCGTCTTGACGCGGAAGGCAAGAAGGCCGTCCGCGCAGTCACTGCGATCGAGCTTATGCGCGTTGCTGACCCCGAAGCGTTTGCGGATCTCGGCAAGAAGCTGGACGCCGCGGAATAAAGACCCACATCAGAACGAAAAAACCGTTTCCGAAGGGAAACGGCTTTTTTCATGCTTTATTGCTGCGCATCCCGCACACGATCCAGCAGCGCAAGGAATTGTTCCTTCACCGGCTGCGGCGATACGATGCGCACCGCGCCGCCCAGGGCTGCGACCCAGCCGAAGAACTGCTCCGAGACCGCGACCTTCACAAACGCCCGAAAACGGTCGCCCTCCGGATGCACGGAGACGTCGGCGCCGAAGCGGTCGACGATCACCCCGATGAGGCTTGCGTCGCAGTCGAGCACCACGTCCGCCTCCTCGCCCGCGAACATCGAAAAGTTGCGGCTTGTATACACGGACATGTCGAGTGCGGAAAACGCGGCTTTCCCCTGCCGTTCGGCTTCGCTGATCGTGATGCGGTTCATCTTGTCGACGCGGTAATGCTTGATGCGCGCGTCCTCGGCGTCGTAAGCGATCAGATAATAGAACTCGTCGTCCCACACGAGTGCGAACGGGCTGACGCAGTAGCGCGCGCCGCTGCGCCGCGGGACGCGTTTTTTATTGAGATCGTACTGCCAGTAGACGAACGAGATCTCGCGATCCTCGGCGATCGCGCCGTGGATGGCGTCGATGTTGTAGAAGATGGATTCGTTGTCCGTCTTGCCGCGGTCGGAGATGTAGAGCTGGCGCTTGAGAAGCGCCGCTTCGCCGCGGCTCGAAAGCCCCGCAAGCTTTTTGATCAGCCGCATCGTTTTTTTCGGCGAGAGGAACTTCGCCGCCTGCACGCTGTCCACGAGCATCTTGAGCTCCGCAGGCTCAAACATGCGCGACGCGAGATAGTACCCCTTACGCTTGCCGACCGCGACGGATACGATGTCCATGCCGTAATCCGAAAGCGTCAGAAGATCGTCCGCCACGCTCTTGCGCTCCGCCCGGATGCCGCGTTCCTTGAGCTTTCCGATGATGTCCTGCACCGTCAGCGGATGCAGCTCGTCCGTTTCCAGCAGCAGGTCCCGGATCACCAGGATCTTGCATTTCTGATTTTCATGCTTCATATGCTCCTCCGTTCCAAAACCGTTCCGTTTGTTTTGCCTGTCAGACTGCCGTGTTCGACCGCCGGGACGCCGTTTACAAACACCGCTTCGATTCCCTTGCAAACCTTCACGGGATCGGAAAACGACGCCCGTTCGTGTACGCGGTCCGGATCGAACACGAGAAGATCCGCGTCCGCGCCGACCGCGACGCGCCCCTTGTGCATAAGTCCGTACCGGTCCGCGGGCATGCGCGTCATCTTTCTGACCGCCTCGGCAAGCGAAAGCGTCTTCCGTTCCCGCACAAACCGCTCGAGCACATGCACGAACGCGCCGTATACGCGCGGATGCAAAAGCCCGTCTCTCGGGTACGTCGCGTCCGAGATCACATAGGAAAACGGCGCGCGGTAGATCGCCGCGATGTCATCCTCATTCGTCAGCCGGTCGATCATCGTGACCGCGCAGCGGTTGCGGGAAAGAAGCTCGGCGCAGAAGCGCCACGGCTCCGCATTTCCTGCCGCTTCCGCGATCGTCCTGCCGACGTATCTCCGGTCCTCCGGAAGCTTTACCGACGAGATCTCAATGTTCTCCCAGCCGAGAAGCTTTGCGTAATTGTCGTAGTCCGTGCCGGTCTCAAGGCGCTCCCTCAGGATACGCTGCGCATCCGGATCGGCAAGCCGCCTTGCGATCGCCTCCGTGCCGCCCGCAAGAAACTCCGGCGGCAGAACGTGAAGGAGCTGCGTGCTGCCCGCGGTATACGGGTACGCATCGCACTGCACGTCAATCCCGTCCTCGCGCGCGCGGCGGATCCTTTCGAGCGCTTCGTAAACGAGCGTTCCCCACCGTTCGCGCCCGACCGCCTTCAGATGGCTGATCTGAAGCGGCACGTTCAGCGCCTTTGCGAGCGCCAATGCCTCGTCGATCGACGGCAAAAGGTTCATGGATTCCGAACGCATATGCACGGACAGCGTGACGTTGGTATTGCGGATCGGCTCGAGCGCGCGCACGAGCCCCGCCGTGTCGAAAAAGCATTCCGGCGCATAGCCGAGCCCGAGTGAGACGCCGAGCGCGCCATCGGACAGCGTTTGCGCAAGCAGCGCACGGATCGCGCGGTAATCGTCGTCGGTCAGATTCTTCGCAAACCCTGCGACGGCGGCGCGGACCGTACCGAGCCCCGTAAGCATCCCCGCATGGATCGGCAGCGGACGGCGTTTCAGCGCGTTCAGGTACGCCGCAAGGCTTTCGACCGGTAGATCGCCGAGTTCGCCCGTGATCGGATAAAGATATGCCGCGACGTCGGCCTTGTGCGGACCGCACACCGGCGCGGCACTTAACCCGCAGTTCCCGTTGACGACGGTCGTAAGCCCCTGCAATAGCTCCGCTTTTCCGAAGCCGTCCGAAAAGACCGCCGTGTCCGCGTGGCGGTGCGCGTCGATGAAGCCGGGCATGACGACCTTGCCCGCCGCGTCGATAATCTCCCCCGCGTTCGCCGCGGAAAGATCGCCGATCGCCGCGATTCGTTTGCCGGTCACGCCGAGATCGGCGCGGTACGCTTCCGTTCCGCTGCCGTCCAGAATCAAGCCGTTTTTGATGATCGCATCAAATTCCATGTCCCTATCATATCATCTTTCAGCCCGCGCTGCAATCCCATAAATGGGAAAACAAAAAAGGCGTACCCTGAATCCCCGGACATGCAAATGCTCCGTTGTTTATGATCACAGGGCTGTATTGCTGCGAATGATCCTTGACGGCTGCTGCCTTTTCATGTATAATCAGGATCATTCGAGACAGGAGTGTAAACCCATGATTCAGATTGCTTTTGCGGGATAACTGCATACAGGCGCAAAACATGACGGAGAGTGATCCTCTTCTTTATTTTGTGCGCCGATTGAAAAGTAACTTCTGAAAGTGGGAGCCGCAGGACGCAGCCACAGTGGGAGCTGCTTCTCTGCGGTATTTTATACCCTTTTTCAGCAACCAACAGCCCAATAAAAAACGATTTGAGGAGAAAATAAAAATGGAATACGAAATGAAACCTTTAACAAACGAAGATGCGGAATACATGGAAGAACGGATCGACGAATTCGACGACGCCGTACTGCCGCCGGAACCGGACGCGCCGGAGGATGAGGAGCTCATCTTAAAGGTCGAAGACGAAGAGGGAAACACCGTCGCCGCATTCGACGCAATGATCTACACCTGGGGTCAACTGGATGACATCACGATGTGGGTAGATGAGGCGTACCGCGGGCAGGGATTGGGCTCCATGCTGTTAAGAGAAGCCGAGCACATTGCCAAAGAACGCGGCTGCTATCTCTCTTTGCTCGAAACCTTCGATTTTCAAGCCAAGGACTTTTGCGATAAGCACGGCTATTCGGTGTGCGCTGAGCAGAGCAGGTCGAAAGGTCCGACTCGTTATTATATGTGCAAGCGTCTCGATCGGGATCTGCCGGACGTTATGCCAAAGTATAACAGCGCGCAGAAGCGATTTGAGATCAGGCGCGGTACGGAAGAGGACGTTGATTTTATTTACGAGAATCTGGACGAATTCAACGATTCCGTTGTTCCGCCGCTGCACGGTTATATCCGCCTGAACAAGAAGCTCGTCGACCGTGACGGAAACATGATCGCAGGTATCATGGCAGGCGTCGGCGGCTGGGACGACGGCTACGTTCACCTTCTTTGGGTGGATGAGCCCTGCCGCGGTCAAGGGCTTGCTTCCTATCTGCTGAAGGAGTGCGAGCGTGAGGCGAGGGAAAACGGAGCCGACGTTCTGTTTGTGTACGCCCGTGATTGGGTCGCGGATTTCTATGGCAAACATGGATTCACCGAGTACGGCGCTGCTGAGGATTTCCCGAAAGGACATCGCAGCTGCCGATTGAAAAAAAAGCTGTAATGAAGTGTAAAAACAACGCGGAATTACGGTAATACGGATCAGACGGATCGCCGATCCGTTTGACGCAAAGCAGCGGCGGGGAATGATATCCCCGCCGCTTGATGCATGCAATCCTTTGTCCCTGTTTTCAGTTTTCCCGATACCCGAGCGCTTCGGAAAGCGCGGCGGCGGTTTTTCGGACCTCCGCGGTCGCGGCGCGGAACTCGTCCGAGTCGACGCGGCGGAACATGCCGATGAGACCGACCGCATATCGGATCGCGCCGGTATGGTCTTTGATCGGCGCGGCAACGCCGCGGACGCCGATCCTGAACTCGCCGTTTTCGATCGCAAAGCCGGTTTCGCGGACCGTTTTCAACTCGGAAAGAAGCGCGTCGGCGCTCGAGAGCGAGTGCGGCGTGAATTGCTGAAACTGCGTCTCAAAGATGCGGCGCACCGTCGCGTCCGAAAGCGCCGACAGCAGGACTTTGCCCTGCGCCGTACAGAACGCGGGCAGATGCGCGCCGGTCTCGGACACGATATGAAAGCTCGAATCCGCCTCCGCGTGCGCGAGCACCAGCGCTTCGCCGCGATCAAGCATCGACAGCGACGCGGATTCTCCGACAGCCTTGACCAGCCGTTCCATCGGCTCGCGCGAAAGCGTGATGATGTTTCGTGTGGCGTTCACCGCGCTGCCGTACTCGAACAGGCGCACACCGAGCGAAAACCTCCCGCTTGCCGCGTCCTGCTCCACAAGCCCGCAGCTGCGCATGGAGCTTAATAGCCCGTAAACGGTGCTCTTTGCCCAGCCGGCGGACTCGGTCAGCTCCGCGAGCGAAAGCGGGCGTTTTGCCTCTGTGAGAAGGTCTAAAAGCGTGCAGGCTTTGGCGATCGCCCGGACCGGTTCGGTGCCCTTCACCGTCATTCTTCCGCGTTCGGGTCGTACTGGAAGGTCTGCATCAGCTCCAGCTTGAAGAGGTTCATCTTATGCTTGCGGTCGATCAGCGCCTTCGTCTCGGGATCGTCGATCTCGCCGGTGCGGATGTAGCGGTCGAGCACGGCGTAGGTGAAGCCGAGGTTGTCCTCATCCGTCTTGCCGCAGAGTCCGTCGCTCGGGACCTTGTACACGAACATGTCGGGAAGCCCCAAGTACGTTCCCATCTCCTTGACCTCCGCGACAGTGAGCTTGCCGAGCGGGCACACATCGCCCACGGAATCGCCGTAGCGTGTGGAGTAGCCCACCCAGTCCTCACTGAGGTTGCAGGTATTGATGACCCTGCCGTTATACGACTGCGAGACCGCGTAGAGCGTGCTCATGCGGAGACGCGGCGCGAGGTTGATGTAGGATTGGTTAGAAAGCTCCACGCCCGCCGCCTTTGCCGCGTTCACGACGCCGTCGTACGCGTCCTTGATGTTGACGACGTAGGAGCGGATGCCGAGATGCTTGACCAGCGCTTCACTGACGTTGATGTCGTACTGCTCGCCGTTCGGCATCAGAACGCCGATAACGCGGTCCGCGCCGAGCGCGCGTACGCACAGCGCCGCGGTGACCGAGCTGTCCTTGCCGCCGGAGATGCCGATCACGGCGTTGCAGCCGGGACCGTTTTCCTCGAACCAGTCGTTGAGCCATTTGACGAGATCGTCGGTAACCTTTGCTACATTGAATGCCATTGTTGTTCCTCCTTTTCGTCGGTGTCGAAAAATGAATGCTTCAGACTTCAAAATGAATGATGATAGATTTTCCGGAAGAAAATCTTCCGTAATTCTTCATTCTCCATTTCTCCATTTCTTCATTTCTTCATTCTTCATTTCTTTTTATACCGTGCGCAGACGGATGTTCTTTTCCGCGAGAACGGCGAGGATGCGGTCGATGTATGCCTGCACCTCCGTCTTCTGCAGCGTCTTTACGGGGGATACGAACGAGAGCCGGATCGTCATGCTCTTGACGTCCGCTTCGTAGATATCGACGAGCGAAATGCCGGAAAGCGTCTCATCGCGGTCTTCAAAGAACGGACCGGTGACGTCTTTGAACGTGACGTCCTTGTCGACGACGAAGCTTAGGTCGATGTCGATGCCCGGGAAGCGCGACGCCTCGCGGTACTTGAGGTCCGCTTCCTTGATCTCGGCAAGCGCATCCATATCGAGCTCCAGGGTGACGAGCGACGCCTTCTTGTCGATCTCCGCCGCAACCTCGGGATGCACGGTCGACATGGTTCCGATCGTCTTGCCGTCGAGCATGATCGCCGCAGTGTTTGCGGGATGCTCCCAGGCATTGATCGGCTGCACGCGCTCAAACGTCGGCTGGATCCGGCGCATATCGAACAGGATCGCAGCGATCATATCGCGCGCGGCAAGGAACACGGTGCGTTCCTTTTCGTGCGAAAGCAGGGCAACGCCGAGCGTTCTGCGCTCGTTTGCGGTGCCGTCCGGCTTCTGCCCCTTGACCGTTCTGCCGATCTCGAACACGCCGAACGCCGGCGCATAGAAGCGGTTCTCCTTCAGAACCGGCAGCAGCGTCTGCATCATCGCGGTGCGCAGCACGGTCGCGTCGGGGTTCATGCCGTTCAGAAGATACACGTTCTCGGGCAGCGGGATCTTCAGATCGTTCAGCTTCTTTGCGTCGCACCAGAGATAGGTGTGGACCTCGTGGAACCCGAAGGTTTTCACAAGCGCGTCCTTCATCGCCTTCTCGTCCGCCTTCACCTGAAGCGGCTGTACCGGGCGCAGCGCGCTCATCGTGGTCTCGATCTTGAAATTGTCGTAGCCGTAGATGCGCGTGATCTCCTCGATGACGTCCGCGGGGATCGTCACGTCCTTGGTGGCGCGCCACGACGGGACCTTGACGTCAAAGACCGAGTTGCTTTCGGTCACGCCGAAGCCGAGCCGCGTCAGTGTGTCGTTGATCTGCGCGTCGGAGATGTCGATGCCCGTGTAGCGGTCGACGAACTTCTTGTCGAAGTGCAGCTCGATCGTCGGATAATGATACTGATAGCAGTCCGTATAGCGGCTGACGACCTTCGCTTCGGGAACGATCGCAAGCAGGAGCTTTAAGAATCTGCCCGCGGCAAGCGCGCAGAGCTCCGGATCGAGCGTCTTTTCATAGCGCATGCTCGCGTCTGTTCTGAGCCCGATGCGGCTCGAGGTCTTGCGGACCGACACCGCCGAGAACGTCGCGCATTCGAGCGTCACCGAATCCGTGTCGCTTACGATCTCACTGTTCAGGCCGCCCATGACGCCCGCGACCGCGACGGGCTTTCCGTCGCTGGTGATCATCAGCGTTTCGGGGTCGATCTTCCGCTCCGTGCCGTCAAGCGTTTGGAACGCGAAGGTCTCCGGGAAGCGCTGCACGCCGATCGTGCCGACCATGCGTGAATCGAACGCGTGCGTCGGCTGTCCGAGCTCGAGCATGACGTAATTCGTGAGGTCGGCTAAAAGCGAGATCGCGCGCATGCCGCAGTAATAGAGGCGGATCTGCATGTCGATCGGGCTGACCGTCTTTTGGATGTGATCCGCGCGGATCGCGGAATAGCGATAGCAGAGCTCCGGATCGATCGCACCGAGCGGGACCGGATCCAAAGCGTCGTATTTTGCAAGATCGTCGAGCTCCAAAGGCTTTAAGGGGCGCTTTGCGATCGCTGAGAACTCGCGCGCGATGCCGTAATGTCCCCAAAGGTCCGGACGGTTCGTCAGCGACTTGTTGTCGACCTCGAACACGGTGTCCTCGAACGCGTACAGCTCCTTGACGGGTTTGCCGAGCGGCGCGTCCGCGGGAAGCTCTAAAAGTCCGCTCGAAGAATCCGCAATGCCGAGCTCTGCCGCGGAGCAGCACATCCCGCGGGAGACGACGCCCGCAATCGTGGCTTCGCCGATCGTCATCCCGACGACGGAGGCGCCGAACGGCGCGAACGGCACGCGCATGCCCACGCGCACATTGGGCGCGCCGCACACGCAGCGGTCGGTGCGATCGCCGAGATCGAGCTCCAATAGATGCAGCTTTTGGGAGTTCGGATGCGCTTCGATCGTTTTGATCTCCGCAACGACGACACCGTTGATCTCGGTGCCGAGATGGTAAACGTCCTCCACCTCCGCGGTGGACAGCGTGAAGCGATGGATCAGATCGTCGATATCGAGACCGGAGAGGTCCACATAGTCCGAAATCCAGTTCATGGAAACTTTCATGGGTTTGCCTCCTTACTTCACGAATTGGTCGAGGGACTTGAGGTTTCCGCTGTTCAGATCGCGGATGTCCTTGATCCCGTATTTCATCATGGCAAGCCGCGTAAGGCCGAGACCGAACGCGAAGCCGGTGTATTTCTCGGTGTCGATGCCGCCCGCCTTCAGCACGTTCGGGTGGATCATGCCGCAGGGGCACAGCTCGAGCCAGCCGGAGTTCTTGCACGACGGACAGCCTTTGCCGCCGCATATCGCGCAGGAGATATCGAGCTCAAAGCCCGGCTCGACGAACGGGAAGAAGCCCGGACGCAGACGGACCTTGACGTCGCGCTGGAAGACTTCCGAAAGCATCGTCTTCATGAAATAGATCAGGTTCGAGATCGAGATGTTCTCGTCGATCATGATGCCCTCCATCTGGAAGAACGTGTTCTCGTGGCAGGCGTCGGTGCTCTCATTCCGGAAGCAGCGACCCGGGAAGATCGCGCGAAGCGGCGCACCGTACTTTTTCATGATCGCGTTCTGCGCGGCGGACGTGTGCGTTTTCAGAAGCTGCCCGTTGCTGAGGTAATAGGTATCCTGCATGTCGCGGGCGGGATGGTGCTTCGGGATGTTCAGCGCTTCGAAGCAGTGATAGTCGTCGACGATCTCGTCGTAATCTTCGATCGTAAAGCCCATCGACGCAAAGATCTGCTCGACCTCGCGCTGCACGAGCGTGATCGGATGATAGCTGCCCTCACTGAGCGTACTCGGCAAACTGAGATCATAACGCTCGGTCGCCGCGATCTTCCGTTCGAGCTCACGCGCGTGCGCTTCCTCGATGCGCTTCTTGATGCTTGATTCGACCTCTTCCTTGAGCGCGTTGACCTTTGCGCCGTATTCCTTGCGCATATCCGGCGCGATCGCGCCCATGTTCTTCAAAAGTCCCGTGATCTCGCCCTTTTTGCCGAGATACCGGACGCGCAGCTCCTCAAACGCCTCGGCGGCGTTCGCCTGTTGCAGATGCTCATAGAACTGCTGCCGCAGCTCTTCCATCGTCATACTCATACATTCCTCCTTAAAAAATAGTCCCATGCAATTTGACTGCATGGGACGAAACAAATTCCGCGGTACCACCCAAGTTAAGGGCGATGCCCTTCTCTCGTTTCCCCGATAACGCAGGGCTGCGCCGCATTTCGGATATGAAGAATGAAAAATGAAGGTTGATTTTCCTTCGGGAAATCCTTTATTCATCATTTTGTTCATTTCCGCTTTACGGATGCTCCGGTGCTGAACCTTCCCGTCCGTGCCCTGTTCCCCCGCTTTCAGCCGCGGCGGAGGCTCTCTTTCACTGCGTTCGGACGGTACCTGACACCTTCAACGCTTTGCCTATTGTATCGCACAAATCCCCGTCTGTCAACCGCCAATTCATGACCGCAGGGTCAATTCATGTGCGCAGCACAATTCATTCATCCGCAAAAAGCGTTCCGCTTTTTTGCGTGTCCACCTCATCCGCCTAACGGCGCCTTCCCCTCAGAGGGGAAGGCTTTTGACTTGCGCATACAATGCCGGAATAATTTCTCCGGCGTTTCTTCAAGCTTTATAATCGCAGCTTGAAATTAGATTTGATTGTATGATCAATCTTGCTGATCAGTATGGATACCATATAGCTCAAGCAATTGTTCCTCGGTTATGTCAATTCCGACATTATGAAGATCATCCTTGCGAATCTGATAAAGTCTTCTGATAAGCCGATCGGCGTACTTGCCGTAATGAATCTCATTATGACAATTGCTGCACAAAGATACAATGTTCTCTTCTACATCTAACGATACCTCAAACAGACGATATGCCGCCATAGGGACCAAATGATGCGGCTCTGTATATGGCTTATCGGAGTTTCGCCGGATAAACGTTTTGTGAGATGCTTCGATCTCGCAACAAAATCCGGCGTGAGACAAAGCATTTATTGCTGTCTGCCGATCTCGCTGTAGAACCGGGCTCGCTTTACAAGCCGCTTCCTGTATTATCTTTTTCTTGGGAACACCCCTATAAACAAAACCGCTTTCGCAATCATACAGTGAAGTATTCTTCAAGTCTTTGACAAGCTGTTCGTCTGCCTTCTCGCCCGATTGCCGTTCCTCCTCTGAGATGGCTTGTACGGAAAGAAAACGAAGTATATTGTTCTGTAAAACAGTTTTTAAATCAAAGGACTTCTCCTGGTTGTTGAAATGAAAAACAACGGTTTGTTTATTGAATGCTTTTATCACGCCTTTTCCGAAAGTCTTATGCTCTGCAATACGATAGGAATCGTCCAAGTATAATTCCAATGTGGGGAGCATCCATACAAACGAATGCGCGTCAAGAAGTGTAAAATCCGGATGGATTTCTTTCTGCAATACCAATCGGATTTCGTTAAGCAATCGGTTATAGTACAGATAATTCTCCCATGAACAAGCATGACTGAAATGTGTGGAAATACCGAGTTTTGAAAACCTATCATCGAAATTCTCCGGACTGATCGGCATGTAGCACTCCATATTTTTTAAGAAGAATATAAAGCCGATAACATCAAACCTTGATCCGTTCAGTTTAACAATTTCTTCAAAAGCTTCCGCATTTGAATCTGCATTCGTTTGATATAACTTTTGCAGCGCCGATTCCAAGAGTGCCGCACGATCTTCTTCCACGGGAAGCAATCTGTCTTTCTGATGTTGCTTGTATACAAGGTTGTTCGCAGAATCATTCATCGCTTGTCGAATGATTTGAACATATGGTTTCGCATGTTCCTGCAGCATGGTATGATATTTTTTGTAAATATCATACTTATATCCCTCCGTATACGGTGCGCGCGTGTTCAATCGCAACGATGTCTTTTCAAGTCCATCGCGAGGATCTACGCCGTTAACTGCTATCTCGCGAAAAACAAACGCTCTCACATATTTGCTGATTATTTGAGAATTCGGTTTTATTGCTTCCATAGTTTCTCCGTGGATTTCTTTGTGTGAAGTCTTGTTTATTTCAGCAGCTTCAGGCTTTCTTCGGTTGCGATGCGCTCGATCGAATAGCAAAACAGGAGCTCCGTTGCGCCGTACTGCCCGGCAAGCTCGGATACGCTCTGCTTCGTATAGCGCGGGTCGACCATGACGATCGTTCTGTACGACGGGACGAGATACGGCACGAGCGTGTTGCCGAACGAATCCTTGACCATGAGCAGCACCGGCGCGTCCGCATCCGCGCTCCTGTTTTCGATCACCGTGACCGGATGGTTGCCGTCCAGAAAGTACGGATACCAGTCGTATGCATCGAGATGCTCCGCAAAAAGCAGGCTTGAAAACGTCCCTTCCCGGTCCGAGAACGTGACTGAAACCTCACAGTCGGTCGGCTCGTCGACCGTCAGCGGCTCGGTCGGATGCAGCCACAGCGCGGAGCGCGAGCGCGTCGAACCGGAATACCCCGAAATCTCGCGGCGTGTGAACGCGTCCTTTGAAAGCGGTTCGTGCCCGGCGGCGCGCATATATGCCTCATACGCCGCAAACGCGCCGTCCGCGGTCCAGTGATGGTCCGTGCGGTAGAACCAGCTCTGCCCCTCGGTTTGGAAGCGTTCCGCGATCGGCACAAGCGAAACGCCCTGCGCGTCTGCGATCTGCTGCAGAGCTTCCCCGTCGCGGTAGAGCGCGGCAAGCGATTCCGGCAGCTTTTCGCGACGGACGTACCCCGCCGACGGCACGATCAGAAGCCGCGGCGTAAGCCCCGTCGTTTCGCCGAGCTTTGCAATGCGGTCAAGCCGTCTCATAAGCTCCTGCGCGTTGAAATCGACCGGCGCTTCGACCAGATACCCCTCCGCGTCGCAGAAGACGTCGGCGGAAACCTGCCGTCCCGTGTACAGCGTAAGGTACGCATTCAGCGATACAAGCGCGTTCCTCCCGGGCAGATGGTCCGCAAGAAAGGTCTCGGTCTTATCGTCGTACGACCAGTCGGAAAGCTTTTCGTCCGAAAGCTTCGGCGGCTCGGCAAGGTAGCGGCGTTCGGCGTCCGAAAACGTCCGGTACGGCGAAAGCAGGAACGCAAGCGGCACGGCAAGCAGGAGCAGCGCAAACAGAACGACGGTAACGATGTTCCAAAGATTTCGTTTCACGTTTGCACCTCCCCTCAGAACCGGAAATAGATGAACGGGTTATAACTCTGCGACGCGAGCGATGCGATGCAGAGCGCGAACAGCACGATGCAGAGAACCAGCTGCACCGGCTTGAACCAGCGAAAACGATCGAGCTTTTTTGCGGCGAACGCGCCGAGCGGCGTTGCGGCGACGGCGGCAAGCGTGAGCATCGGAAGATACCCAAGACACCACGCGCCGGATCCCGCGCCGAGAAGCCCCGGATTGCCGATCCCGAGCAGCGAGCCGAAATAGACGCCGAGCGCCGAAAAATCGGTGAAATAGAAGATCCCCCAGCCGATCGACGCGATCAGAAACGTCAGAAGACAGCGAACGATCTTCGGAAGCTTTTCGAGGAGCTTCCCGAAAAACAGCTTTTCAAGCGTCAGAAGCACGCCGTAGTACATGCCCCATACGACAAAATTCCAGCTTGCGCCGTGCCAAAGCCCGGTCAGCGCCCAAACGATCAAAATGTTCAGGATCTGCCGCTTTAAGCCCCTGCGATTGCCGCCGAGCGGGATATAGACATACTCGCGGAACCATGTGGAAAGCGAGATGTGCCAGCGCCGCCAGAAATCGGTCACGCTGTCTGCGATGTAGGGATAGTTGAAGTTCTGCAGAAAGCGGAAGCCGAGCATCCGCCCGAGCCCGCACGCCATGTCCGAATAGCCGGAAAAATCGAAGTAGATCTGAAACGAATAGGCAAAGATCCCGACCCATGCGCCGAGCACACCGTTTTCGGCGGGCGACGCGGAAAGCTGCGCCCAGAGCGCGCCCATCGTGTTCGCGAGCAGGACCTTTTTGCCGAGACCCACAAGGAACTGCCGCACGCCGTCCGCGATCGAATCCACGGAAAGATCCGGCGCTTCGAGCTGCGCTTCGATGTCCACATACCGCACGATTGGACCCGCGATCAGCTGCGGGAACATCGTGACGTACGCGCCGAACTTGATCGGGTTTCTCTGCACCTTCGTTTTGCCGCGATAGAGGTCGATCACATAGGACATGATCTGAAACGTGAAGAAGGAGATGCCGATCGGCAGACGGATCGACACCGTCTTTTCGCAAAGCGGCGCGGGAAACAGCCCGCGGACCGTGTTCCAGAAGAGTCCCGTGTATTTGAACGTGAACAGCAGCGCCAGGTTCAGCACGACCGAGGCGATGAGATACGCCTTTTTGTGCCGTGCGCTTTTGTCCATGCCGAGCCCGATGCCCCAGTTGACGGTGATCGAGCCGATCATCAGCAGCACATAGAGCGGCTCGCCCCACGCATAGAACACGAGGCTTGCGAGCAGCAGAAAGGCGATCTTCGCCTTTTTGGGCAACAGATAATAGCCGATCAGCGTGATCGGCAGAAAAGCAAATAGAAATGTGAGCGAAGAAAAGACCATTTACGGGGTCACGTTCCGCAGTGTTTCGAGCATCGCCTGCGCGTTGGGCGAGACGATCATCACGAGCATGCCGCCGTCGCGTTCGAGGACCGCGTTTTCCACGATCTTCAGCGCATCGGGATCATAGGACTTGAAGGTCTCCTTTTGAAAAGCAAGGTGATTGCTGAGCAGCGTTTCGATCTCCTTTGCGATCGCTTCGTCCGCAACGATCACGATCGCCTCGGTCGTGTACCCCATGGCGTCGACATAGCCGATCCCGCCCTTGCATGCCGCAAGATCGATCCCGTAATAATCGAACAGGTCCTCGTCGGCGAACCGCGCCATGTCTTCAAGGTATCCCTGTTCCTTCCATGCGGCTTCGACGCGCTTCGCAAAGTCCGCGCCGTATTCCTTTGCCGCCGCGCCGGACGTATTCGCGCAGGCGCAGAGCAGCACTGCAATCAAAAGAATGCAAACCAACCGTTTCATGTCAATCTCCTCCCTGTATTACCAAAACGGCGTCCGGATACATCCGGCGCGCGGCGTATTCCCGCAGCGCCCGAATCCAGATCTCGTTTCCCTGTCCATTCAAATGGTATTGTCCGTCGCTCGAATATGTCTCGTTGAGATATCCGTCGTCGTCCATCAGTTTCTCAGCGAACGACAGAAATGTGACGCCGTTTTTTTCGCACATCTCCCGGAGAACGTCGTTGTAGCTGTTCCATGTCCCGATCTCGATCTCGTTTCTGCTGCAATAGCGCTTCGTGACCGGCAGAAGCGCCTGTATGACGATCTCCGCATCCGGCTCCACGGAACGCACCAGCTCGATCAGCCGTTCAAACGCCCTCGTCTCATCGTCCCATCTGCACCATACGAGCTCGTTCACGCCGAAAAGGATCAGCACTTTTTTTGCCTCGGTCACCCTGACCGCCTCGCTGAATGGCTTCGCTGAACCGCGATAGAAGAAATTGATGCCATCGTCGTTGATCCGGTCCTTTGCCGCACGCAGCGCGCTCATGTTGATCACGCCCAGGAACTTGGCTTCCCCAAGGCATCTGCCGTCCGCCTCACGCTTTTCTGTTACATAATTCCGGAACGATTTTGTGATCGAATCCCCGACAAAGACCGCATCGTCAAAAAAGGAATCGAACTCTCCCGCGTCGAGCCGCGCAGCGTCGATCCGTTCCGGCTCCGGCGTGGGCTCTGGCGTCGACTCCGGCGTGGGGGCTTCGGTCGCTGCTTCGGTCGATGCCGGCGTATCGGTCGCCTGCGGCGCTTGGGTATGGAACGCAACGATCTCGACCGGTTCCTCCGTCTGCGTCGGTTCGGGCGTCGGCTTCGGCTGCACGTCTGCCGCAGGCGTCTGCACGCCGCACGCAAGCAATAACATGCAAAGCAGAAACGAAGCCATCCGTTTCATGCCGATCCCTCCCCTCACAATCTGTTTTATTGTATCAAACCGCCGCGTAAATTGCAAGATGAACACACGGTTTCCCGTGCAAAAGAAAAATAACCCGCCCGTCGGCGCAGCCGGCGCCCGCATATGCGCGCAAAAAAAGAAAGGACGCAGCGTCCCTTCTTTCTTTCGGTGAAATCATGGCGCCCTGCGGGCTGCCTGACTCAGTTGCGCGCTGCCTTTGCGATCTCGCAGAGGTTCGCGAACGCGTTCATGTCGGTGATCGCGAGGTCTGCAAGGACCTTGCGGTTGATGTCGACGTTGGCGAGCTTCAGACCGTTGATGAGGCGGCTGTAGGTGGTGCCGTTCATGCGGGCGCCTGCGTTGATACGGGCGATCCACAGTTTGCGGTACTCACGCTTCTTGAGCTTTCTGCCGACGTAGGCATATGCCATCGACTTCATGACCTGCTGGCTTGCTGCGCGATACTGCTTGCTCTTTGCTCCGTAATAGCCCTTTGCGAGGCGGAGGACCTTGCGGCGTTTCTTAACGGCGTTGACTGCTCTCTTGATTCTTGCCATGGTTTTATTCCTCCTTACTTATACGGGATCAGCTCGCGGATCTTCTTCTGTTCTTC
>JAEESS010000095.1 GCA_016286445.1 Bacillota bacterium | reverse complement strand
GGTCCCTATCCATCGTGGGCGTAGGAGATTTGAGAGGCGCTGTCCCTAGTACGAGAGGACCAGGATGGACGCACCAAGGGTGAATCAGTTGTCGCGCCAGCGGCACAGCTGGGTAGCCATGTGCGGAGCGGATAAACGCTGAAGGCATCTAAGCGTGAAGCCGACCTCAAGATAAGATCTCCCATTCAGCAATGAAGTAAGACCCCTTGAAGACTACAAGGTTGATAGGTCGCAGGTGGAAGCGCAGCAATGCGCGGAGCTGAGCGATACTAATCGGTCGAGGGCTTGATCAAAGTGAATTACGAATATGCAGTTTTCAAGTTGCTTGGCAACGACACCTTTCCGGTGGTTAAGCTGTGCGGTCCCACCTGTTCCCATTCCGAACACAGAAGTTAAGCGTACATACACCGACAATACTTGGCTGGAGACGGCCCGGGAAGATAGGCAGCTGCCGGAATCCATGAGACACTCAAACGAGTGTCTCTTTTCTTTTATGCATATTGCGTTTGCCTGCACTGTCATGTTATACTACCCATAAACATAGGAGAAACCGTATGCAGAACCTGAAATACAAATGTCTGGTGCTCGACCATGACGATACCGTGATGAACAGTACGAAGCATGTGCATCATCCGTCGTTCCTCGTCGCGCTCGAAGAGCTGCGTCCGGGGCTTACCATGGACCTTGACACGTATTTTCGCATCAATTTCGACCCCGGCTTTCTGCCGTATTGCGAAAATGTACTCGGCTTCACGCCGGAGGAGTTCAACCGCGAGCTCGAGATCTGGCGCGCGTACGTGAAGGATCATATCCCGGAGGTGTTTCCGGGCGTTGCGGAGATCATCCGCGAGCAGATGAAGCGCGGGGGAACGGTCTGCGTCGTTTCGCACTCGTTCAAGGACAACATCCTGCGCGACTACGCAGCAAACGGTCTTCCCGAGCCGCGGCTCGTCTACGGCTGGGAACTGCCGCGCGAGAAGCGCAAGCCAGATCCGTGGGCGCTCAACGAGATCATGCGGGAGCTGGACCTTGAACCGAATGATCTACTGATGGTCGACGATCTGAAACCCGGCTACGATATGGCAAAGAGCGTCGGCGTGCCGTTCGCAGCGGCGGGCTGGGCGTATGACGTGCCGGAGATCCGCGCATTTTTGCAGGAAAACTGTCCGCTGTACTTCGATGCGCCGGAAGCGCTGTATCGATATCTGTTTTCCGAGGGAAGCGCATGAGCAAGTTCAAAAAAAAAGAAAAATGGTTCCGGCTGAACAACACGCTGATCGTGTTCGCGATGGCGTTTGCGCCGATCGTCCTGATGATCCCGCTGTTCTTTCTGATTGACGTCGCGGGCAGGATCGGGCCTTGGTGGATTCTGCTGTTTGCGGTATATCTTGTACTCATCAACTGGCCGCCCGCATACCTCATGCAGACGCGGGAACAGCAGCAGATGCGGTTTTTGATCGGGGATGAAAAGTTCTATGAATTCTACCCGAAGGCATTGAAGAAAGCGTTGAAGCGCGCGCGGAAGGATCAGCCGTATGAGCGCGTTCAGCGGGTCGTGTACTATCGACAGCGCCTGGAAGCGACCGATTGGACCGAGCAGGAGATCGAGTACGGGGAGCGCAGACGCCTGCATGGGATCCTGTATTCGATCGCTGCAGCGATCATTTTCGCGCTGGTCGTCTACGGCTTGTACGGCCTGTTTACGGAATGGCAGAACGGGATCAAGCTTAGTCTGATCCTGGCGGTGCGCCTCTTATCGCTCAGCATGATGGTGCTCACGGGCATGATCACGGCGCGGAAGATACGCTTTAAGCTGCCCGGCGCGATTGCGGCGATCCTGCTGCTTGTGAAGCTGTGGTCCGATATCGTGAATCTGCTGCAAAAACCCGCAACATATACCGTCGCCCCGATCATTGAAAGCGCCGTGATCTTGGCGGTGTTCCTAATCGCCGCGTTCGGCGTCACGGGCATTGCAAACCGATTGAGTGAAGACGTACGCACGTACAGAGAAAAAAAGGAGTTCGATCTTGATCTGTACGAGCTCGGCGTGATCGACGAAAAGGAATTGGCGTACCGGATGGAAAAATAACCGTAAAAGGGAGAATATGATGTCAAAGCGGATCACAGCAGCCATTTTAGCATTGATACTTGCCGTATGCGCGATCGCGTGCGGACAGGCTGGCCCGGAAACGATCCATGCGGAGCCGTCCACAACGCAGCTCCCGCCAACGGAAATCCCGATGACGCCGCCCGCTACGGAGGTTCCCGCAACGGAGACGCCCGAACCGACGGTGCGGGAACGGTATCCGATCGAGGAGAATACGGCGTTTAAGCCTGACGTCTATCCGTATCTCGTCCGGACGGAATCGGCGGTCTGGTATCTTGCCGGGGAGGATATCGAGTTGCTCGGTGAGGAAGCGTTTTACGACGGACTGTATGCCGTGCTGGAGCATGCGGAGGAGGACTTTGCCGATGCGCGCGAGGCGCTGAAAGGATACATCAATGAGGAGGTCCTTCCGGTCGGCATCCACACGGATTTCTGCGGGCATGAGGCGTATTCGAATCTGCCGACCTACGGCGCTTTTCTCAACGGTTCGATTTCGCTGTATCAAAACTGGATGAGGGTTTCGGACGTCCTGCTTCACGAATACGTGCACTATCTGACCATGGGCTGCACGGTCCGCTCGACCGGCGGAGATTTCTGGCGGGAAAGCGTTGCGCAATACGTTGCGAATATCGTCTGCAGAAACCGTACGGCGGATCTGTTTTACAGCGGCATGAATCCGAATGCACAGGACGCCGAAACACAGGCAAAGCAGTTGGGCGTCTGGAACGAAGAGGAAAACCGTGTCGATCACAAAAAGGTCGAGTTCATGTATGCGCAGAGCTTTGCGAACGGGGACATGGTCGGGTTCTCTTACTTCACGGTGGGGCAGAAGACCGTCGTCCGCACGCAGGGGTTCCGGGATGACCCGCAGCGGCTGGATCTCATGTACTGCGAGGCGTCATGCCTTCTGGCGTATCTGATCGAAACATACGGCCGCGATATGGTGTATCGGAACTGGAATACGTCCCTTCCGGAAATGGAGGAGGCGTTCGGCAAACCGTTTTCCGAGCTCTATCACAACTGGGCGGACTGGAACACGGAACAATGCGCGTTAATGGGGATCAATGTGCGGGAACCGACAGAATAGGGGGATGATTGTATGACGGGTCGAGAGAAAGATTTCGGAGTTGTAGCAAAAACGATGCTGGGCGCATTTGCAATGGGGCTTGCGACGGTGGTGAGCGTTACGCCTGTTTGCCTGATCCTGGTGTATATGGATCGGCTCGGACCGTGGTGGTTTCCGCTGCTGCTGGTATATTTCGCGCTGTTCTTTGCGGTGAAGGGGCTCGTCTTCATCCCAATCAAGCAGCGCCGCCTGCACGCTGTGATCGGCAGCGAGATGTTTTACCGGATGTATCCGCAGGAGCTTAAGAAAGCGCTTCGCCGTGTGCGAAGGGTCGCACAGCCGGAACGCGAGTCGGAGATTGCCGCGTATCGGGACCGTTTGATCGATACGGAGACGGACGTCCGGAACCGGAAACGCAGCCGGACGGGTACGGTCCTGACGGTCGTTGCGGCGGTGATCACGGGTGTACTTGCGCTCTGCTGTCTCTTCGGCGTGTATCGCGGGATGCAGAGCGGTGTAAAAACGGATCTTGCACGTATCTTTCACGTCGCTTCGACCGCAGTGATGCTGACGGTGCCGGTTGCCGTTTTCAGACAGTCGTTCAAGATGATTCCGCAGATCGCCGCAAGCGTCCTGCTGGGCTTTACGACCTGGGCGGATATCGCGAACAAGCTTACAAAGCCGACGATACACACGATGGCGCCTGTCTGGGAGGACCTGATCGTGCTGGGCGTCTTCATCGTTGCCGGGGTCGGGCTCGTCATGCTGGCGAAGTATCTGAAGGACGGTGCGAATACCCGCAGAAAACAGCAGGAGTTCGCGCTTGCCATGTACGAGCTGGATGTGATCGACGAAAAGGAACTCGATTACCGATTCCGTTACGAGGACGAACGTGCGTGACCGACTCGCAAGATATAGTAAATAACGCTTCTGTGAGATACCATATATATAGGAAGAAAGACGCCCGCGATCTGCGGGCGTCTTTGCTAGTCAAACTTGTTTGACAAGCTTCCTTGGACTGTCGGGAAGGGTGAGAGAATTTGCGTTTTTCGCCCCGAAGCTGTACGGTTGTACTGCGAGAGGGCGAAGAACGCGAACAGTTTGCGGCGAAACAATAAAAGAAAAGGCGAATGTTTTCGCCTTTTCTACATATCAGTATTCTTTTCTTTTCATCGCCGCAAACGGTCCGGCTCCTTATATGACAGCCTCAAAGAGCGATGTCGCCCGCGACGCGGTACATGTATGCGTCGAGGTTCTTCTTCATCTCGAGCGCTTCCTCGATCGGCGTGAGAAGAATGTGCGAATCGCGGTAGCAGACGACCTGGTTCGTGTTGCCCGCAAGGAGCTGTTCGACCGCATAGTGTCCCATGCGCGAAGCCATGACGCGGTCGCGCGCGGTCGGCGCGCCGCCGCGCTGGATGTAGCCGAGGATCGAGACGCGCGCTTCAAGACCGGTCTCTTCGGTGATGCGGTGGCAGATCTCGTCGCATTTGCCGACGCCCTCTGCCACGATGATGAGGTGGTGATGCTTGTCGTGCATGCGACCCTCGCGGATCTTCTCGATGACGTCGCGTTCGAAACTGTATTCGAATTCGGGGATGATGATCGATGTTGCGCCGACCGCGACGCCGACATAGACCGCAAGGTGACCGGCGTGACGGCCCATGACCTCAACGACGGAAACACGTTCGTGCGATTGCATCGTGTCGGCGAGCTTGTCGATCGCTTCCACAGCGGTGTTCGCCGCCGTGTCGAAGCCGATCGTATAGTGGCTGCAGCCGATGTCGTTGTCGATCGTTGCCGGGATGCCCATGACCTTGACGCCCTGCTTGGATAGCGCAAGCGCACCGCGGAACGTGCCGTCGCCGCCGATGCAGACGACCGCGTCCAGACCGAGATACCGGCAGGTCTGCGCCGCACGGTGCTGACCGGCTTCGGTCATGAAATCATCGCTGCGCGCGGTGTAGAGGATCGTGCCACCGCGGTGGATGATGCCGTTGACGCTGCGCGCGTTCATTTCCATGACGTCCGCGTGGATCAGACCCTGATACCCGCGGCGGATGCCGACGGGGATGACCTTGTTCAAAAGACAGGTGCGCACCGCTGCGCGAACGGCAGCGTTCATGCCGGGCGCGTCGCCGCCGCTTGTCAGAATACCGATGCGACGAATCTTTTCATCCATGTTGAATTACCTCCGATTTTTCTTCGTTTATAATATATCATACCCGTACGCGTTTTTCAACCGTACAGAGACGTTTTTTTGACAAAAATATATTTTGAAAAAATAAAAAATAATGCTTGCATTTTACGAACGGATAGTGTATAGTTCAAATGTTCGCGCCGCTCAGGTGTCTTTCATCATGCGGCGCAGGAGTGCAGCGGAGGTTGCCGGTTGCCATTCCGGGTAATTTCGCGCATATCCGACGTCCGAACGGACGGGGCAAAAATAGCAGTTTCCCGTGCCGTCCCGCCGACCACAGCCGAAAGGCTGTGTAAAAAAATGAGAGGGAAACACACGGCTCTGTGTACTGCCCGACAACAATTTTAGGAGGAAAGAAAAAAGTATGGCAAATCAAAGAATTCGTATCAAGCTCAAGGCCTATGAACACAGTCTGATCGACCAGAGCGCCGAAAAGATCGTCGACACCGCCAAGAGAACGGGCGCACAGGTTTCCGGCCCGATCCCCCTGCCCACCGAGA
>JAEESS010000004.1 GCA_016286445.1 Bacillota bacterium | reverse complement strand
AAATGACCGGCAGGCAGGCGCATCAGCTCTTTATGAATTCAATCCGTTCCCGCCACGGCTCGTCCTATTACGATCCGGATCACGGCGGATACGACGTCGACGGCTGGTTTGTCGACACCTCCTCCGAATGGACGGGGCTCACGGACGATCCCGGCGATCCCTCCCCTCTGAAAGACAGCGAAAATCTGCTGATCCCGCAGGAGCCGTACTGGCTTTCCTTTGACGTTGCGCTTGCACCGGGCTGCAAGTGGAATACCGATCAGGCATTCACCGTCAACGGCAGCGCCGACGTAACCGTCTCCGATTACACGGACGATCAGGGCAACGATCATTACATCGTAACGTATATGATCCTCAGCAAAGAGGACCTCTCCGAAGCGGAGGTCTACGGCATCGAGCCGAAAAACTACAACGGTTCCGCGCAGACGCAGCCCAAGATGAAGATCGTGTGCGACGGCGAAACGCTGATCGAAGGCCAGCATTACGTCGTGAGCTATGAGAACAACGTGAATCCGGGCTATGCTACTGTCACAATCACCGGCGTCGGCAATTACACCGGCAAGATTTACCGCAGCTTCCGGATCTTCGACAGTGACCATCCGCACGAGGTCATCGACACGCTCGAAGCGACTTCGGACATCGGCGAACTCCTTGCCTACGGGAATGCGATCGTGCATCCCGTGTTTACCGTGACCGCAGGCGAGCCGGCGTATTTCAATACCGGCATGGGCGGTTGGGATACGCTGATCGACGGCGAGTGGACAAGAGTCCGCAGCGGCAGGTTCACCGCGGGCGAATGGCGGTACGGATGTCAGATCCGAATCGACGACGGCGGCGACACGTACGCGTTTTCCAACAGGCCGACGTGCACGGTCGACGGCGCGGAATGGGACGTTTCCGACGGAGCACAGGTTTATGATACGTATAGCTATACGTGGATCACGAGTCCCGTCTTCACGGTCTCGGGCAGCGGCGAACTGATCTTCAATAAGTTCGACGAGTACGATATCGGCAACAGCTACGTGAACGAGCCGATCCCCTCCTTCTCCGTTGCAGGCGGCGTCGACGGAGGGACTGCGCCCTATACGTTCAGCAAGACCTCCGGTCCCGACTGGATCACGGTCGCTTCGGACGGCACGATCTCCGGCACGCCGTATCAGTCCGGAGAGAACGAGGCTCTTGTCGTGCGCGTGACCGACGACACGGGCAGCTATGCGGAGATCGAACTCTACGTATCCAAGACGGCCAGAAAACAGGAGGATAAGATCCGGATCACGAAGGTCGTCGCGACGAGCAACATGGCGGAAATGGCGGTCGCAGGCAACACGCTCGAGGAACCGGCGTTCACGGTCACGGAGGGCGCGCCTGCCTATTTCCATCCCTGGATGGGCAACTGGGAACGGAAGGTCGGCGACGAATGGCAATACCTCGGCTACACTGCTACGTTCACACCGGGCGTATGGAGATTCCGCTGCCAGCTCCGCAGTGACGACGGCGGCGAAGATTACGTGCTCGCGGACGGTTCGACGGTCATCGTCGACGGCAAGGAATGGACGGTGGACTATTCCGTTGCCACGGGATTTGCTTACTGCTACACTTACGTCACAAGTCCGGAGATCGTGATCGCGGACGATTCGTTCTCCGTGGCGATCGACCCGAACGACGTGCAGTTCAAGGGCACGACGCCGTATATGATCTGCACCGGAAATCCGCTGACGCCTGGCTTTACGCTGAAAACCGCGGACGGCGAGACGGTCGATCCCGCGACGTATACCGTCGAATACCGCGAGAACGTCAACGCGGGCACGGCGTATATCTTCGTGACGTTTACGGAAGGCTACACGGGCACGATGCGCCTGTTCTTCAAGATCTATCTGCCCGCCACGACGGAGATGTCCATCTGGAACATCAAGGACGGCATTAAGCTGAGCTGGAAGCCGGTTCCGGGCGCGGACGGCTATGTCATCTACCGCCGCGCGTGGAATCAGCAAAGCGCAGGCTGGACGACCTTCGAACGCTGGAACAACACGACCGGAACGACCTGGACGGACAAGACGGTCTATGCGGGCACACGCTATCAGTACGGCGTCAAGGCGTACTTCAACCGGCGTATGGATCGGGTGACCGGCGCGATGTTCGGCGGCAACGTCGGCGACAACTATAACCTCGGCATGGTCGGTCCGCTGAAGACGACGGTCCGCATCACCACGCGCACGCTGAGCAGTCTGACTGCGGGCAGCCGGAGCTTTACCGCGAATTGGGATACTTCCAAGCTGTTTACGGGCTATCAGATCAAGTATTCGACCGATGCGAATTTCAAGAGCAATGTGAAAACGACCTGGATCAGCAATTGGAGAACGGGGCAGACGACGATCAAATCACTGCAGAGCGGCAAGACATACTATGTCTGTGTCCGTTCCTACCACATCTTCGAGGGCGTCAGTTACTTCGGCGAGTGGTCGAATGTGCGAAGCTGCAAGGTGAGATAAACATGATAAAGGGGCTTTCGGAAAGTCCCGCAGGAAATGGCAAAGACTCTCGGGGGAGATCCTCGGGAGTCTTTTTTGCGGGATGATACCGAAATACAGTACGCCGAAGCAGGGGCGCCTATTCTTTGCGCTCAGTCCTTTGCGAGCGATTGGAGCGTCTCGCCCGCGACGCGCCAGATCGTCCATTCGTCCATCGGACGCGCGCCGAGGGAGCGGTAGAAGTCCATGCTCGGCTTGTTCCAGTCGAGGCAGACCCATTCCATGCGTCCGCAGCCGCGTTCGACCGCGATCGCGGCAAGCCGCTTGAGAATCGCCTTTCCGCAGCCTTTGCCGCGGTATTCGGGCAGCACATAGAGGTCTTCGAGGTACAGCCCAGCCCTGCCCACAAAGGTCGAGAAGTTATGGAAGAACAGCGCAAAGCCAACCTCCTTCCCGTTTTCGCAGGCAAAGAGTACTTCGGCGGCGTGCTTCTCAAAAAGCCATTCTTTGAGCAGTTCTTCGGTCGCGACGACCTCGTCCGACATCTTTTCATAGGCTGCAAGCTCTTTGATAAAATGCAGGATCAGCCCGCAGTCCCGTTCCTCCGCTTTGCGGATCGTCAATCGTTCCATATGTCCCTCCGTCACTGCTCCGGCGCGTTCAGCCAGTATCGGATCCCCCAGGTCTCAAAGCTCCATTCGTCCGAATACGCGTTGCATTCGTAATCGACGTACCACAGAAGCCCGTCTTTTACAACGAAGTTCGTCGGATAATAATCGATGTTCAGCCCCGCCGCCTTCGCCTTTGCCGCCATATCCCGGACGTCCGCAAGGTACGGCTTTGCGCTGCGTCCGCTTTTTACGATCTCAAAAACGGTCTCGCCCGCGATGTATTCCTTCACGATGCGCTCGGTCTCCGGATCGATCGCAAGCAGCTCCGGAATGCGGATCCCGGCTGCTTTGAGACGCCCGTAATCGTGCCGTTCGGCTTCGAGCTTGTTGCCGAAGGTATAATAGCTGCAGGGCTCGTGGTGGATCTGCTTCAGCACGAACTCGCGCCCGTCCCGCTCGGCAAGATACGAATACCCGCCTTTTCCGTGTCCTAGCAGGCGTTTGATGCGGTATTCCGTTCCGCAGACCGTCATCGTTTCCTCCATACGCGTCCCTCCGCCCCGGATATTTGTCGGTTCTTCTTCAGTATACGGGAATCCCGCAGGACCGTCAAGCCCGCCTTTTTTGCGGCATTTCACGCATCGATCCGCCGTCTTTTTCGACATACCGAACAGCGCAAAAAATACTTGACATTTTGCTTTTGCCGTCGTATAATGACTCTCGTGTTTTTTGTATATGATATATCGCTGACGCGAACCGCGAGGCGAACCGAACCGAATACGCATTCGAGCAAAGATGCAGTGAAAGATGAACGTCAGGCGTCCATCCGCGGGGACAACTCCCCTCGGGCGGACGCTTTTCAAATGAAGAAATGAAGGAATGAAGAAAAGAAGAAATGAAATAGAGGAATGAGGAAATCAAGAAATGAGGACTGAAGGAATGGCTGTGAAAAAGTACATTTTTGTGACCGGCGGCGTGGTCTCCGGTCTTGGCAAGGGCATTACGGCGGCGTCGCTCGGAAGGCTTTTGAAGGCGCGCGGGTTCAAGGTCGCGGCGCAGAAGCTCGACCCGTACATCAACGTCGATCCGGGCACGATGAGCCCCTATCAGCACGGCGAGGTCTACGTCACCGAGGACGGCGCGGAGACCGACCTGGACCTCGGGCACTATGAGCGCTTCATCGACGAGGATCTGAACCGGTACTCGAACCTGACGACCGGCAAGGTCTACGCGAACGTGCTCGCCCGCGAGCGGCAGGGCGGATACCTCGGCAAGACGGTGCAGACGATCCCGCACATCACGGACGAGATCAAGCACTTCATCTACCGCGTCGGCGAGAAAACGGACGCGGACGTCGTGATCACAGAGGTAGGCGGCACGATCGGCGACATCGAGGGACAGCCGTTCCTTGAAGCGATCCGGCAGGTCGGACGCGAGGTCGGACGCGAAAATGCGATCTATATCCACGTCACGCTCGTCCCATATCTCAAGGCGAGCGGCGAGCACAAATCGAAGCCGACGCAGCATTCCGTGAAGGAGCTTCTGGGCATGGGCATTACGCCGGACGTCCTCGTGCTGCGCTGCGACGAGCCGATCACGGACGACGGAATCTTCGAGAAGATCGCACATTTCTGCAACGTCGACCGCGACTGCGTGATCGAAAACCTAACGCTCGACACGCTGTATGAAGCGCCGCTGTACCTTGAGCAGGCGCATTTCTCCGACATCGTGCTTCGCAAGCTGCATCTTTCGGCACCCGAACCGGACCTTTCGGAATGGCGGGAAATGGTCGAGCGCGTCAAGCATCCGAAGGGCGCCGTTTCGGTCGCGATCGCCGGAAAATACACGCAGCTGCACGACGCCTATCTTTCGATCGTCGAAGCGCTGAAGCATGCGGGCTACGCGCGCGGCGTTTCGGTCGAGCTCAAATGGATCGATTCGGAGACGTTCACGCCGGACGATGTGAAGGACGTCGACGGGATCCTGGTCCCAGGCGGCTTCGGCAGCCGAGGGATCGAGGGCATGATCCAAGCGGCGGGCTATGCGAGAACGCACGGACTTCCGTATTTCGGCATCTGCCTTGGCATGCAGATCCTGTGCATCGAATTTGCGCGGAACGTCCTCGGCTGGGCGGACGCGAACTCCGGTGAGTTCGATCCGGAGAGCCGTCACAAGGTCATCGACTTCATGCCTGGACAGAGCGATGAGGTCGACAAGGGCGGCACGCTGCGGCTCGGAAGCTATCCGTGCATCGTACAGCCGGGCACGACGCTCTCCCGCTGCTATGCGCTTGACGCGATCGCGGAGCGCCACAGACACCGCTATGAGCTCAACAACGAATTCCGACAGCGACTTCAGGAAGCAGGTCTGACGTTTTCGGGCGTTTCCCCGGACGGGCGCCTGATCGAAGCGGCAGAGATCAAAGAAGCGCCGTTCCATATCGGCGTGCAGTATCATCCGGAGTTTAAGAGCCGACCGAACAAACCCCACCCGCTGTTCCTCGGATTCATCGAGGCGGCACAAAATCATCAATTACAAGGAGAAAAATCATGAAGCATTATACTAAAGAGGACATTGTCCGCATCGTCAACGAAGAAGACATCGAATTTATCCGCCTGCAGTTTTCCGATATTTTCGGACAGATGAAGAACGTGGCAGTCACGCGCTCGCAGATCGAAAAGGTCGTGGACAACAAGATCATGATCGACGGCAGCTCGATCGAGGGCTTTACCCGCATCCACGAATCCGACCAGTACCTGAGACCCGATCTCAACACCTTTGCGATCCTGCCGTGGCAGCCCGCCATGCACAAGACGGCGCGGCTGATCTGCGACGTCTATAACCCGGACGGCACGCCGTTCGTCGGCGATCCGCGCTATGTTCTGAAGCGGACGCTCCGCCGCGCGGAGGAGCTGGGCTACACCTTCAACGTCGGTCCCGAGATGGAGTTCTTCCTCTTTGAAGCGGACGACAAGGGACTGCCGACGTCGCGCACCGCGGACGCGGCGGGCTATTTCGACATGGCGCCGATCGACCACGGCGGCAACGTGCGCCGCGAGATCTGTCTGATGCTCGAAGAGATGGGCTTTGAGATCGAAGCGAGCCATCACGAGGTCGCCGAGGGACAGCACGAGATCGACTTCAAGTACGAGGATGCGCTGACCGCCGCCGACAACATCCTGACGTTCCGCATGGCGGTCAAGACGATCAGTCAGAACTACGGTCTGCACGCCACGTTCATGCCGAAGCCCGTGTTTGGCATCAACGGCAGCGGCATGCATGTGAACATGTCGCTGTTCCGCGACGGAAAGAACACGTTCTTCGATCCGAACGGCGAGAAGCAGCTCAGTAAAGATGCGTACAGCTTTATCGCGGGCGTACTGACGCATGTGCGCGGCATGGCGGCGATCACCAATCCGCTCGTCAATTCCTACAAGCGCCTCGTCCCCGGCTATGAAGCGCCGTGCTATCTTGCCTGGAGCGCGTCGAATCGCTCGGCATTGATCCGCATCCCCGCCGCGCGCGGCAGCTCCACGCGCGTCGAGCTCCGCTGCCCGGACCCCGCCTGCAACCCGTATCTGGCGATCGCGGTCTGCCTTGCCGCGGGGCTGGACGGCATCGAAAAGGGCATGACGCCGCCTGCGGAGATCACCGAAAACATCTACCTGATGACCGACACGGAGCGCAAGGCGCACGGCATCGCCAGCCTGCCGGGGAACCTCTTGGAGGCGGTCGAATGCCTTTCCGCCGATCCGCTGATCGTAGACACGCTCGGCGAGCACGTCTTTACGCATTACACCGAGGGCAAACGCCGCGAGTGGGACGAATACCGCACGCGCGTGACCGACTGGGAACTAAAAAAATACATGCTGGTCTATTGAGCCCGACCGGATCGGACAGGAGGAAGCCGTTATGAAGTTCACGAAGATGCACGGACTTGGCAACGATTTTCTGCTGATCGCAGGTCCCGTCCCCGAAAACGCGGCGCATCTTTGCGCGGCGCTGTGCGATCGGCGCCTCGGCGTCGGCGCGGACGGGGTGATCTTTGTCTCACGCTCACAAACGACGGACTGCAGGATGAACATCTTCAACGCCGACGGCAGCGAAGCCGGCATGTGCGGCAACGGCATCCGCTGCGTCGGCAAGTTCCTTTATGAAAAAGGAATGCTGCAGAAGGACTGTCTGACCGTGGAAACGCAATCCGGCGTCCGGACCTTACGCTTACGGATCGAACACGGGCAGGTCGCAGGCGTCGCCGCGGACATGGGGCGCGTCCGCTTGGAACAGGCGCCTGTGACGCTGCCGGACGGCATGGGGACGGGGATACCGGTCTCGGTCGGAAATCCGCATCTGGTGATCTTTTCCGATGCGGCCGAGGACCTGCCGCTTTCCGTCCTCGGACCCGCGATCGAACACGATCCGCGCTTTCCCGGCGGGATCAATGCGGAATTTGTCCGTGTTCTGTCCGACACGAAGCTTCGGATGCGGGTCTGGGAACGCGGCTGCGGCGTTACGCCCGCCTGCGGCACGGGGGCATGCGCTTCCGCCTTTGCGGCAGTCAAGCAGGGACTTTGCCCCGCAGAACGGCGCATCGAGGTCGTTCTGGACGGGGGAAGCCTGTTCGTCACGGTCAACGCAGACGACCGCGTCACCATGGAGGGCCCTGCGGCGACGGTCTTCGAGGGGGAGGTCGCGATATGATCCGTTCCGCCTATACACAGCTGCCGCCCGCCTTCTTCTTTTCCCGTCTGACAGACGCCGTTTCGCGCTATGCCGAAAACCATCCGGACCGGCGGCTGCTGCGGCTGGGCGTGGGCGACGTCAAAGGTCCTCTGGCGCCTGCGGTCATCGAAGCCTTGCACCGCGCCGCAGAGGAGCAGAGCCGCCCGGAAACCTTTCACGGCTATCAGCCGGAGACCGGCACGGACTTTCTGAAAGCGGCTGTAGCGGCTTACTACCGGCAAAGGAACGTGACCCTTTCCGCCGGCGAGATCTTCATCTCCTGCGGCGCGGCGGACGACCTCGGGGCGATCGGAAACCTGTTCTCCGCAGACGCGCGGGTGCTGGTGACCGAACCCGCCTATCCCGCATACGCGGACGTCAGCCGCATGGCGGGAAGACCGATCCTGCATCTTGCGGGAAATCGGGAAAACGGTTTTCTGCCCCTGCCGACGGCGGATACGGACGCCGACCTTGTCTTTCTCTGTTCTCCGAACAACCCGACCGGCGCGGCGTATACCCGGTCGCAGCTTAGGAAGTGGGTCGACTGGGCGAACGCGCGGCAGGCGGTCATTCTGTTTGACGCGGCGTACGAAGCCTTCATCCGGGACGCGGAGGTCCCCCACAGCATCTACGAGCTCCCGGGCGCAAAAGCCTGCGCGATCGAGATCTCCTCTCTGTCCAAGACGGCGGGCTTCACCGGCATGCGACTGGGCTATACCGCAGTTCCGGAGGCGCTGGTGCGGGACGGCTGTTCCCTGCGGGACATGTGGACGCGGGACCGGACCACACGGACCAACGGCGTCTCCTATATGCTGCAGCGTGCGGGCGAAGCGGCGCTGTCCCCGGAAGGTCTGCGCTTCAGCCGCGAGAGGATCGCCGATTTTCAGGAGAACGGGCGCATCCTCTCCGAAACGCTCCGAAAAGCCGGCGTGCGGTTCACCGGCGGACGCAACGCCCCTTACCTTTGGCTTCCGTGCCCGGACGGTCAGAGCGGATGGACCTTCTTCGACCGCCTGCTGGAGGAGGCGCAGATCGTCGTGACGCCCGGCGAGGGCTTCGGAGAAGGCGGGGAAGGGCATGTGCGCCTCTCCTGCTTCGGCAGCAGAGAAGACACGGAGGAAGCCGCAGGAAGGCTTTTGACATTTTTCAAAAAAAGAGTATAGTATATACGGATACCGTATCGGAAGGGAGTATCATTTATGTGTGGAATTGTCGGATACACCGGAACAAAGCCGGCTGCGCCGATCCTTTTGGAGGGACTGAAGAAGCTTGAATACCGCGGCTATGACTCCGCGGGGCTTGCAGTGCGCAGCGGCGATGCGCCTGCCGAGGTCGTGAAAGCGCCCGGAAAGCTCAGGAATCTGATCGAGATGACCGATGACGGGCGAACGCTGCCGGGCTTCTGCGGGATCGGACACACGCGCTGGGCAACGCACGGCGAGCCGAGCCGCGCGAACGCGCATCCGCACGTTTCCGGCAACGCCACGGGCTCCGGCTCCGGTCCGGTCGAATCGGACGTGGTCGGCGTACACAACGGGATCATCGAGAATTTCGAGGAGCTCAAGCAAAAGCTTCTGAACAACGGCTACCGCTTTTACAGCGGCACAGACACCGAGGTCGTGATCAAGCTCGTCGATTACTATTACAAAAAATACAAGATCGGACCGATCGACGCGATCAACCGCATGATGGTCCGCGTGCGCGGCAGCTATGCCCTTGCGCTGATGTTCAAGGATTTCCCCGGCGAGCTCTACTGCGCCCGGAAGGACAGCCCGCTGATCATCGGCGTCGCCGACGGCGAAAGCTTCCTTGCCTCCGACGTCCCCGCGATCCTCAAGCACACGCGCGACGTTTATTACATCGACAACCTGCAGTCCGCAAGGCTGCTGCCGGGCGAAGCGCATTTCTTCGATCTGAACGGCGACGAGATCACGCTGCCGCTGACCCGTATCACCTGGGACGCCGAAGCCGCGGAAAAGGGCGGCTACGAGCATTTCATGATCAAGGAAATCCATGAACAGCCGAAGGCGGTCCGCGACACGCTGAACAGCATCATCAAGGGCGGCAGGATCGATCTTTCGGCGGCAGGCGTCGACAAAGCCTTTCTCGAACGGGTCGACGGCATCCACATCGTCGCCTGCGGCTCGGCATGGCATGTCGGCATGCTCGCGCAGTATGTGATCGAGGACCTTGCGGAGATTCCGGTGCGCGTCGAGCTTGCGTCGGAGTTCCGCTACCGGAAAACGCTGTTTTCTCCCGGCGCGCTTGTGATCGTGGTCTCGCAGTCCGGCGAGACCGCGGACAGCCTTGCCGCGCTGCGTGCGGCAAAAGCGAAGGGGGTCCCGACGCTCGCGATCGTGAACGTCGTCGGCTCGACGATCGCGCGGGAAGCGGATCATGTGCTGTATACGCTTGCGGGGCCAGAGATCGCCGTCGCCACGACCAAGGCGTACAGCGCGCAGCTCGCCGTGATGTACGCGCTCGCGATCGAGCTTGCGAACGTACGCTTTAAGCTCGAAGCCGCACAGTACGACGCGTACCTTTTAGAGCTTTCCGCACTGCCGGACAAGATGGCGCGCGCGCTCGAAGACAAGGAACGCATCCAGTGGTTTGCATCGAAGCACGCCAACGCGCGGGACATCTTCTTCATCGGGCGCGGGCTCGACTACGCGATCTGCCTTGAGGGAAGCCTTAAAATGAAGGAGATCTCCTACATCCACAGCGAAGCGTACGCCGCGGGCGAGCTGAAGCACGGCACAATCTCCCTCGTCGAAAACGGCACGCTGATCATCGGCGTCCTCACGCAGCAAGACCGCATCGAAAAGACCGTCAGCAATATGGCGGAGTGCAAAGCGCGCGGCGCGTACCTCATGGGGCTGACCGGCTGCGGCAACTACAACGTCGAGGAAGCCGCGAATTTCACCGTCTACGTTCCGAACGCCGACTCGCATTTCATCGGCAGCATCGCGATCATTCCGCTGCAGCTGCTGGCATACTATACAAGCGTTGCCAAGGGGCTCGACGTCGACAAGCCGCGCAATCTTGCGAAGAGCGTAACCGTCGAATAAAACTGATCCACGCAAAAAGCGGGGCAAATCGCCCCGCTTTATTCGCATTCGGACTCAGCCGATCCGGATATAGGACTTGTAGACGTAGCCGGTCTTGCCGTTAAAATCGATCGCGATCCAGTTGCCGGAGCGTCCCTCGACCGTGAAGGTCTCGCCGTTCTTCGCCGTGCCCAAAAGCGTCGAGTACTTCGTTGCTTTTGCGCGGATATTGACGTGGTTCCGGCATCTGATCGTGCCGGTCTTGCCCTCGATCGGCTCCTGTTCGCCGTCCGAAAGCTTCACATAGCGATGGAATACATACCCTGCCTGACCGTCGTCATAGTCGATCTTGATCCAGTTGCCGGAGCGTCCGAGCACGTCATAGATCGCGCCCCTTGCCGCGGTGCCCAGGAGCTTTGATTTGCTCGTCGCCTTTGCCCGCACGTTCGCCGCGACCTTACAGTTGACGATCATTGCCGTTTTGCCGGAAGGCGCGGGCTCCGATCCCTCGCTGTAAAGCTTGATATACGTTTTGTACACATACCCGTCGGTGCTGCCGCTGTAGCGGATCTTGACCCAGCTGCCCGCCGTTGCAAGCACCTTATAGGTCTCGCCGCGCTTTACCGTGCCGAGCAGTTTGGACTTGCTCGTCGCCTTTTCGCGTACGTTCGCCGCCGTCTTGCAGTTGACGATCCTGCCGTTCTTGCCTTCGACCGGCGTATCCTCCGCCGTTCCCGTAACACGGATGTAGCTCTTGAACACAAAACCGTCCTCGCCGTCAAAGTCGATCTTGACCCAGTTGCCGGATCTTCCCAAAACGTCGTACGTCTCGCCCTTCTTCGCCTTGCCCAAAAGCTTCGATTTGCTCGTAGCCTTCTCCCGGACGTTGACCTCCGTTTTGCAGTTGACGATCGTGCCCTTCTGCCCTGCGGCGCGAGATTCCTCCGACGCGACGCTCTGCGCGCCGTCTCCCTCTGCGATCGCTGCAGCGGGCAGCGCTGCAAAGAGCAGCATAACGGAAAGCGCCAGTGCCATCCATTTTCTCATACAAAAGCCTCCTTTGCGATACGGTCCGTTTTGTCTCTCTATTATTAAGACGCCGGAACCGCGAAAAAGGTTGCAGTTCCTTTTCGCCTTTCATGATACCCTGTAAATGCGTCCGATTTGTCACAAAAGCATGACCGGGATGTCACAGAGTTGTAAATTCTGCAATAAGGAGCCGGCTTTCGGCGCTTTTTGGCCCGCTGAAAACCGGACGCGCTGAACGGCTTTGGCAGACTGAGCGCATACGCTCGTATTTTTTATTTTTTGGCAAAAAAGGGGTTGACAAAACATATACCTCGTGTTACGATGTATTACGCAAAGAGGAGTATTACACGAAAGGAGGTATTCGATGGATATCCAGTTGAAGCGAGGAATGCTGGACGTGTGCGTGCTGGCGGCGATCAAGGATGAGGATTCCTACGGCTATAAGATCATCAAGGATCTGAAGCCGTACGTCGAGCTTTCGGAATCGACACTGTACACGATCTTAAAAAGGCTCGAAGCGGCGTCCATGCTGACGACGCGGACCGCGGAGCACGACGGCAGGCTTCGGAAGTATTACCGCATCACCGACGCCGGACACCGGCGGATCGAGGAGTTCAAGAGGGAGTGGAAGGAAGTCATTTCCATCTATCAGTTTGTAACCAAGGGGGAGGAAGAACATGCTTAAACAGGAATTTCTGAACGCGCTGAAGGAGGGGCTCAAAGGGCTTCCCGAGAAGGATATTGAAGAACGGCTGACGTTCTACGGCGAGATGATCGACGATCGGATCGAGGAAGGACGTACGGAGGAGGAAGCGGTCAAAGAGATCGGAACGGTCGACGAGGTCGTGCAGCAGATCGTGGCGGAAACGCCTTTGACCAAGATCGTGAAGGAGAAGATCAAGCCGAAGCGCAGGATGCGCGCGTGGGAGATCGTATTGCTGATCCTCGGCTTTCCGCTGTGGTTTCCGCTGCTCGTCGCGGCGGGGGCGATCGTGCTGGCGCTGTACGTTACGCTGTGGTCGCTGGTGATCGCACTGTGGGCGATCGAGATCGCGTTCATCGTTTCCGCCGTTGCGCTGCTTTGCGGGGCGATCGTGCTCTTTGTTTCGGGACACGGCACGACCGGGCTCTTTGCGCTCGGCGCGGCGCTGATCCTTGCGGCACTTTCGATCTTTCTGTTCTTCGGCTGCGTCGCAGCAAGCAAGGGAACGGTCCTGCTTGCGAAGAAGATCGTGATCGGCATTAAGAACCTGTTCGTCGGAAAGGAGCGTACCAAATGAAAAAAGCAGCTTTGATCATTGCGGCGATCCTGCTTATAGCGGGAATTATCATCGGCGTCGTCGCGCTTGCGTCGGCAAAATTCGATTACCATATGTTTGAGACCGTACCGTCGGAGATGAAGGATTACCCGGTCGAGGGGGAATTCCACCGCATCGAGATCCACGGGAACACGGAGATCATTCAGTTTGCACAATCTTCTGACGGCACGGCGCACGTTCTGTGCCGGGAGACGAAACGGAACACGCACACCGTCAAGGCGGAGGACGGGACGCTGAAGATCATCTCCGAGGAAGCGACCGGAAGGCACAGTTTCATCGATATCTCGTTTGAAAAGGAACTGATCACGGTGTATCTGCCGAACGACGCCTATGAAATGCTTTCGATCGAAACGCAAACGGGCGACGCGGAGGTGCCGGACTGGCTGACGTTCGGAAGCGCCGTGATCCACGGAAGCACTGCGGACGTGCGCTTTGACGCGAAGGCCGATCACACGCTTTCGATCGAAACAAGCACCGGGGACATTTCCCTGAACGGCGTGTCGGCAGAGGCGATCGCCTGCACGGCGACGACCGGCGACGTCCGGATGACGAACGCCGTCTGCCGCGGCGACGTATCCGTCAAGGTGAGCACCGGCGAGACGATCCTGAACGGACTGACCGCCGCAAGCTTTACCTCCGGCGGCAGCACGGGCGACATCGTGCTTGAGGATGTTCTGATCGACGGGACGCTCTCTGTGGAACGGAGCACCGGCGAAGTAACGTTCCGGAACAGCGACGCCGCGGAGATCAAGGTGAAAACAAGCACCGGCGACGTGACGGGCACGCTTTTGACGGACAAGATCTTCGAGGTGCATTCGTCCACGGGCGATATCCGCGTGCCGGATTCCGTTGCGGGCGGCAAATGCGAGATCACGACCACGACCGGGGATATTTCGCTTCGGATCGCGCCGAAAGCATGATTTTTGCAAAAAAACCGTGTTTTTCCGAAAAAATACCTAACGTAAGGTATTGCTCATGACGCTGCGTCATGTGCTATAACGGCGGTGAAAGGAGGCGAAAACGATGTCGCAATACACAACCGGTGAGATGGCGAAGGCGTGCGGCGTGACGGTGCGGACCGTGCAGTATTACGATACGCGCGGGATCCTGACGCCGAGCGCGCTGAGCGAGGGCGGACGGCGGCTCTACGACGACGGCGATCTTCAAAAGCTCAAGATCATCTGCTTTCTGCGCGAGATCGGTCTTTCGATCGACGTCATCGGACAGCTTTTTTCGGAGGAGCATCCGGAGAACGTGATCGAGGTCCTTTTGGAGCAGCAGGAGCAGGAGCTCAGAACGGAGCGCGGCGCGCTGGACGCAAAGCTCGAAAAGCTCGCAGAGCTTCAAAAAACCGTCGCGGACGCGAAGCATTTCACTGTGGAATCCATCGGCGATATCGCGATCACCGTGACAAACAAGAAAAAACTGAACCGCATGTATCTTATGGCGTTCCTGCTCGGTCTGCCGCTTGTTGCGCTGCAAATCGCGGGGGTCCTGCTCTGGGCGCTCGAGGGGATCTGGTGGGTATTCGTCCTCTGGGCGGCGCTGGCGATCCCGTTCGCGATCGTGTTTTCGCGGTACTATTACAGGCACGTCGCCTACGTTTGCCCGGAATGCCATACCGTCTTCCGTCCGACGTTCCGCGAGATGTTCTTTGCATCGCATACGCCGAAAACGCGCCGGTTCACCTGCACGTCGTGCGGACATAAGGGCTTCTGCGTGGAGGTCTGGGGAGGCGACGAGGCATGAGCCGAACGAAGAGAGCGCTTCTCTTTACGCTGGCGCTGCTGCCGGTCGCGCTCGTCGCGGGCTTCTTTGCCGCGCGGTATACGTTGAAGCTCGTCGACCCCGCGCTTCTGAATCAGGCGGTCGAACAGCTCGGCGGCGAAATGGCGCTGCTTGCGATCACCGTGGTGCAGACGGTCCTGTATGCGCTCGTCTGCGGGTTTTTGGGCTATCTCCTGTCCGATCGGATCGGTCTTGTGCGTCCGTTCCGCTTTGCGAAAAAGCCGCTTTGCATGACGCTTGCCGTATCGCTGATCGGCGGCGCGGTTTTGAGCCTCGACGCATGGACGTTCGGGCGGTGGATCCAAAAGGTCGGCGCGTCGTACGCGGCGACGGGCATGTTCGACGCCGACACCTGGATCGCTTCGATCCTGTACGGCGGGATCATCGAGGAGGTCATGATGCGGCTCTTCTTCATGAGCCTGATCGCCTTCCTCGTATGGAAGATCTTCTTCAAAAAGCGCGAAACCGTTCCGACCGGCGTTCTGATCGCGGCGAACGTCGCCGCGGCGCTGCTGTTTGCGGCGGGACACATTCCGGCAACGCGAATGACCTTTGGCGCGCTTACGCCGCTTCTGCTGCTGCGCTGCTTCCTCTTAAACGGCGCGTTCGGGCTGCTGTTCGGCAGGCTGTACCGTAAATACGGCATCCAGTACGCGATGCTTTCGCATCTTTTGCTGCACATCGTGAGCCGTACGATCTGGCTGATCGCGTTCTGAACAGATTGATCAACGCGGGATAGGTTGCACTTATCCCGCGTTTTTGTTATGATAAAGCAAAAGGAGGCGAACGCCATGCAGTATCGGAGAACGGTCAAGCTGAAGGACGGCAGGGAATGCGTGCTGCGCAACGGCACGGAAGCGGACGCAAAAGCCGTGCTGGACGTGTTCAATCTCACGCATGAACAGACCGATTTTTTAGGGTCCTATCCGGAGGAAAGCACGCTCACCGTCGAGGGCGAGGCGGTTTTTCTGAAAAACCAGACGGAGAGCGAAAACGCGATCGAGATCCTTGCCGAGATCGAAGGAAAAGCGGTCGGGCTTGCGGGGATCAGTTGCGTCCGTCCGCGGGAAAAGACGCGCCACCGCGCCGAGTTCGGCATCAGCGTCGACGAGGCGTATTGGAGGCTCGGGATCGGGCGCGCGCTTACCGAAGCATGTATCGAATGCGCCAAGGCGGCGGGCTACGCGCAGGTCGAGCTTTCCGTCGTCGCCGACAACGCGCAGGCGATCGCGCTCTATGAGAGCTTCGGCTTTACCGAATACGGGCGGAATCCGATGGGCTTCCGCTCCAGGCTGACCGGCTGGCAGGCGCTTGTGGACATGCGGCTCGTGCTGGACGATCGCGCGAACAAGCAGAAGGACGCGGTGCTGTTTCTGCACGGGCTGGGCGGCAGCGCGGCGGAGGCGGAATACTATCGCAGACTGTTTCCGGACTGCGAGGTCATCGGGCTCGACTATCGCGGGATCGAACCGTGGGAAGCGGGGCAGGAGATCTTTGACGCGGTGCTGGAGCTGTTCGGCGAGTATCGGAGCGTGAGTCTCATCGGGTACAGCATCGGCGCGTATCTTGCCATGCACGCGAGCGTCGACGGACTGCTCAAAAAGGCGTATTTCATTTCGCCGATCGCGGACATGGAAGCGATCATCCTTGCGCTGATGGCGCAGGAGCGGGTGACGGAGGAGGACCTGAAGACGGCGGGCAGGATCCCGCTCGAAGGCGGCATTGCGCTGTCGTGGGAATACCTCGACTTTGTCCGCACGCATCCGGTCGAATGGAATGCGCCGACCGCGATCCTGTACGGGGAGCACGACGATCTTCAGCCGCGGGAGACGATCGAATCGTTTGCCGAGGAACACGATGCAAGCCTCACCGTGATGCCGGACGGCGAGCACTGGTTCCATACCGAAGAAGAACTGCGGTATCTGGACGACTGGTTTTACAGAGAACGGAGATAAAAATGGAGTTCAGACATTATACCGATGCGGATTATGAGACGGTCTGCGGCTTTCTGATCGAGCTGAACCGTGCGGACAGGTCGCACGTCAACTGGAACTGGGCGCGGTTCGAGTGGATGTATGAGCATCCGTACTTTGCCAAGGATATGCGGGACGCGATCGGACTGTGGTTCGACGGCGATCGGATCGTCGGCGCGGCGATCTACGACATGTATTTCGGCGAGGCGTTTACGGGCGTGCTGCCGGAATATGCGTCGCTGTATCCGGACGTTCTCAGATGCGCTTATCACGCGCTGAAGGACGATTCCGGGCTTGCGATCGCAATCTGCGATGAAAACCGTTCCGAGATCGAAACGGCGGAAAAAGCGGGCTTTGCGCCGGTCGAAGCGTCCGAGACGATCATGGAGATCGACCTTGATGCGCCGCTTCCTGCAAAGCTGCCGGACGGCTTCCGGCTCTACGAACCCGATCCGGACACGGATTTTCGCGCGGTGCAGTGGGCGATATGGCAGGGCTTCGACCACGGCGAGGACCGGGCGCAGTTTGAGCGGGAGGAGGCGCCGATCCCGCAGAAACGGAAGCATTTTCGCCGCGAGCTGAACCTCTGCGCGGTCTGTCCGAACGGCGAGTACGCCGGATTCGTCTGCCTTTGGATGCAGGAGGGTACGGATTACGCGTACGTCGAGCCGCTGTGTACGATCCCGCAGCAGCGCGGAAAGGGGATCGCGAAGGCGCTTGTTTACGAGGGATTGAACCGCGCGGCGCGGCTTGGCGCGAAGAAGGCGTATGTCATCTCGGATCTGCCGTTCTATGAAGCGCTCGGGTTCCGAAAAACCTATCACTATACGTTTTACCGAAAGGAATAAAAAAGGGACTGTTTTTACAGCCCTTTTCGATTCAGCGCTGATCCGGATCGAACTTTTTGAGGGGCAGGTATTTGTACACCTGCGCGATATAGTCCCGGTAGCGCGGGTATTTTCCGGACGAGATCTTTTCACCGAGCTTCGAGCTGCCCATGAACAGCAGCACAAGCAGCAGCGGTCCCGCCATCGTCCAATGGAATATGCCGTGCGCCGCGCCCGCGCCGACCGCAAGCAGGTACAGGGAAAGCCAGATCCCCTGCTCGCCGAGGTAGTTCGGATGCCGCATCCGCGACCACGGACCGGTCGTGTTGAAGCCGAGATCGTAGGGCTTTTTGAGCGTTTCGGGCGTGCCGCCGTCCCGAAGCAGTGCCTTTTTTGTTTTGTGGAAGTTCCACTGGTATTCGTCGGCGACGGTCTCGAGCGCGAGGAAACCGACGGCAAACACCGTGCCGAGAATATCCCATACGCCAAACGGCGCGTTCGAGCCCATGCAGGCGAGCGCGGGCAGCGTGATCGCGAGCACAAGTGCGTTCTGATACAGACTGATGAAGAAGAGATCGAACAGCGTCCAGGCAAATTTGTGCCGGAAGATCGGGTTCTGCCGCACGATCGACCAGCGATAGTCCTCTTCGCCGGTCCAGAACTTCAGCCGGTACGCGCCTTTCCGCGCGAAATTGACGGTGAGACGAATGCCCCAGGCGGTGACGATCAGCGCGTAGACGAGCGTGCGGAGATCGCACCCGTTTCGGATCGCAACGATCCACACGTATGCGATCGGCAGGATGCTCCAAAGCTTGTCCATCTGCGAAAAATTCTGCGTCAGCTCACCGACAACGAAACAGTACGCGACGCTGCATCCGCAGACGATCAGCAGGATCTTGAGCGTTTGGATCTGCGCGGCGGAAAGCGCGGCGCTTCCGAATACGATGCTCAAAACAAGCAGTGCCGAAACAACGACGACGGTTACGACCGTCCCGAAAATCCCCTTTTTCATCAATACCCCTTATCCATGCTGTCATGTGCTGACAGACCTCGTTCCCTATGATACAGGAACGGAGACGGATTTTCAAGACCCTTTCCGATCGTCCCGCCGGCTTCATTGACAAGCGTACCGCGAGATGATAAAATACCAAAAAATCAGTTAGGTTTTCGACAGTATGGTTTTTTCTTCGCTGACGTTTCTCTGCATATTTCTGCCGGTGGTGATCGGACTGCATACGCTGGTGAAAAACACGTTCGCCAGAAATGTGATCCTACTCATCGCCTCTTTGCTGTTTTACGCATGGGGCGAGCCGGTCTGGATCGTCGCCATGATCCTGACCACGCTCGTCAATTATATAAGCGCAAGGGCGATCGCAAACGCGCGGTCGCAGAGGGCGTCCAAAGCTGCGCTGATCATCGGCGTTGTGATCAGTCTTTCCTCACTGTTTTTCTTCAAGTATTCGGCATTTCTCGTGAACAACATCTGCACGCTGTTCGGCAGCAGCTTCCGGATGGCGGCGCCGAAGCTTCCGATCGGCATCTCCTTCTATACGTTCCAGATCATCACCTATACCGTGGACGTCTACCGCGGCGAAGCGCGTCTGCAGAAGAATCCGTTCTGGCTGCTTCTGTATGTTTCGCTGTTCCCGCAGCTGATTGCGGGACCGATCGTGCGGTACCGGGACGTTGCGGAGGCGATCGGGGACCGCAAGGTCACGCGGGCGGGCTTCGGAGAAGGCTTTTTCCGCTTCTGCCTCGGGCTCGGCAAAAAGGTGCTGCTGGCGAATCTTTGCGGCGAGGTGCTTGCGACGCTTCCGACCGGCGCGGACATGTCCTTCTTTTCCGGATGGCTTGCGGCGATCCTGTTCCTTCTGCAGCTGTTCTTCGACTTTTCCGGCTATTCCGAAATGGCGATCGGGCTCGGGCGAATGCTCGGCTTCCGGTTTGCGGAGAACTTCGACGCGCCGTTCATTTCCAAGAGCGTTTCGGAGTTCTGGCGCCGCTGGCATATTTCGCTCGGTACGTTTTTCCGGGAATATGTGTATATCCCGCTGGGCGGGAACCGCGTCAAAACGGGGCGCTGGATCTTCAATATGATCGTGGTCTGGGCGCTGACGGGCATCTGGCACGGCGCGGACTGGAACTTCCTTTTGTGGGGCCTGTATTTCGGATGCTTCATCATTCTGGAGCGGCTCGTTTTCAAGCGTGCGATGGATAAGACGCCCGCCGCGATCCGGCACATTCTGGTGATTTTGATCGCGATCGTCGGCTTTGTTCTGTTCCGGAACGATTCGTTCGCCGCGATCGGCGCGCATCTTCGTGCCATGTTTGCGCCGTGGACGGTCCCGGTTTCGGATCCTTACGCGGTCTATGCGCTCAAGAGCAATCTGCCGCTGCTGCTGGCATGCGTCGTCTGCTCGCTGCCGCTTCGGAAGTGGGCGGTGAAGAAGTTCAAGGAGCGTAAAAAGCGCGGCAAAAAGAACGTGCTTCGTCCCTATATCAAAGCGGCGCTGGCACTGTCGATCCTGGGCGTGTCGCTGATGTTCCTGGTGGGACAGAGCTTCAACCCGTTTTTGTATTTCCGGTTCTGAGAGGAGGGTACGATGCGAAAATATATCTTGCCCGCTGCGGCGATCCTTGCCATGCTGCTGCTTCTCTTTGTCGGGGTATACGAGCTGTTCCTGACGCCCGGCGGTCCCGCTTTTTCGGAAACGGAGAACCGCATGCTGGCGGAACGGCCCGCCTTTACGTTCTCCGGTTTCTTTGACAGATCGTTTTCGGACGAAGCGGAGAGCTTTCTTTCCGACCGCTTCCCGCTGCGCGCCGGGATCATCGGCGCAACGCAGAGCCTTCGGCAGATCGGCAATCTTGCGTCCTTCGACGATTATATGCGTGTTGCCGAAAACAACGTCGCCGATATGCAGTATCAGGAGGAGATCTCCGATTCGGAGCCAATCGTAACGCCGCGTCCGACACGTACGCCCGAACCGACGCCCGAGACGCCGGAGCCCACCCAGGCGCCGACCGAGAGCGCGCCTGCGGCAGCCGAAACGCCCGCCGAGACGCCGGAACCGACGCCGACGCCCGAACCGACGCCGACGCCGAGACCGACCAAGGCGCCGGTCGATCCGGCGGATTATCCCGCAAACCTGGTTTGCCGGATGCTGAGCGGCGAGGACGTCCGGACCGTCTATAAGGGCGAGAAACCGCTTCTGATGAAGATCGGCGCGCTGCTCGACGCATACGCGTCGCTGCTGCCCGAGGACGGCGTGGTGGCGTTTACGATCATTCCTTACAGCTCGCGGGCGAACCGGCTGCTGACCTATAAGGATCCGCAGGGCTTTTCCTCCGAGGTCGAGCCGTTTATTCAGGCGATCACCGCAAACAACGTCTCGGCGTTCTGTGCGGTCGAGCTGCTCGGCGAGCCGCTGCTGAACGGCGAATATGTGTTCTATCGCTCCGACATGCACTGGACGGTGTACGGCGCATACCTCGTCATTTCCCGCATGATGGAGGAAGCGGGGGAAACGCTTCCGCCCTATGACGCGTTCCCGAAGGAGCAGGAATATCCGTTCCTCGGAACGATCTATCGTGACAATCCGACCAAGCAGATGAAGGACAATCCGGACACGCTGGATATTCTGACGACGATCCATCCCGTCCGCGTCCTTCGGTACGAGACCGCGGAGCAGTATCAGGAGATCCCGCTGCTCGACCGGAACGCCAACCCGCGCGACCGGTACACGATCTATCTCGGCGGTCCGGGCAACCTGACCGTGATCGAACGCACGGACGGCGGAAGCGGCGAAAACAAGACCTGTTTCGTGCTGGCGGATTCCTACGGGCTCTGCACCGTGCCGTTCTTTGCGGAGGCGTACGATCGCGTGGTCCTCTACGACCCGCGCTTCTATACGAAGAACAAGATCGGATCCGTATCGGACGTGATCGAACGGTTCGGCGTAACGGATATCTATGTGATGGTCGGCGATACGCACGCATTCTTTGATGATACGTTTTTCGCGTCCTGCAACAATCAATTCTGATACGCGAAGATGAAAACAGCGAGGGAGCTTGCTCCTTCGCTGTTTGCTTTTTTGGTTCAGGAACGCTTTGCCGCGGAAAGGAACACGCGGAACGATTCGGACAGGCGCTGGTGGCGGATCGCGGCGGCGTCGAAGCGCACCGTGCGGAAGGCAAGCTGCATGATCGGACCCGCTCCGAACGCGCAGATCAGCGTGCCGATCCCGACGGGACCGCCCAAAAGCCAGCCGATGAGCGTCGCCGTGCTCAGAATGATGATGCTCACCACGCCGATCGGGATGCGCCGGACGCGCTTTTTGATCCCCACCATCAGCGTGTCGCGCGGACCGCAGCCGAGGGACGCGATCATGTACGCGTACTGCGTATAGGCAAGGATGACAAGCCCGGCGAGCAGCAGCGGGATCGAGGTCCAGAGCGAGGTGCAGGGCGGGACGGGATCGAGCCAGTTGAAGAAATCGACCGCCTTTCCGACGACGATCGCATCAATGAACATGGCGATCCCGACCGGCTCCTTCATGAGGATGTCGATGAGCAGGATCGTGCAGGAAACGAGAATGGACGCGGTTCCGTACAGGATGCCGAAGGTGTGCGAAATGCCGAGGTTCAGCACGTCCCACGGCGCTGCGCCGATGTTTGCGTGGATCGTCAGATACAGCCCGAAGCCGTTCAGAAACAGACTGACCGCCGCGATCAGCATGTTCAGAAGGATCGCGCTGGGCGTTTTGTTTTCCCGCAGCGTTTCTTTTGTGAGCTTTGTGTGTGTTTTCATGAATGCGCGTCCCGGTACGCTTCCGCTTCGCGCACCGTGCGGACCAGATACCGGACCGCCTCCAGCGGGTAGTCGCCGGATGCGGTCTCGCCGGTCAGCATCACGGACGAAGCGCCGTCGAGCACGGCGTTGAAGATGTCGGATACCTCCGCGCGCGTCGGAACGGCGCGGTGCGTCATGGAGTCGAGCATCTGCGTGACCACCATAAACTCCCTGCCCGCCTTTTTGCAGGTCTCTGCAGTGTGCTTCTGCGCCGCGGGCAGCTTCCAGAGCGGCATGGCGTTGCCGAGGTCGCCGCGCGCGATGATGATCTCGTCGCAGTGCGGGATGAGCTCAAAAAGATGCGCGATCCCATCCGCGTTTTCGATCTTTGCAAACAGCCGGAGCGGCGTACCGCCGGTTCCGATCGCCTCGCGCACCGCAAGCAGGTCCTTGGCGCTGCGGACGAACGGCTGCATCACGCCGGTCACGCCGAAGCTGCGCGCCTGTTTGAGATTTTCTTTGTCGGCCTTTGTCAGCGCGGGGGAAGGGATCGAATATCCCGGAAGCGCGACGCTCTTTCTGCTTTCCAGAACGCCGCCGCGCACAACGCGCAGACGGTGATCGACCTCCGTGCGCAGAAGGATCTTGCCGTCGTCCAAAAGGATGTCGCGATCGGGAACGGAAGCGCGCAGGATGCGCCGGACCACGTCCGGAAACGGCAGCGCGTCCGCGTCGATCGCTTCGCCCGTGCGCAGGGACAGCGGCTCCGAAAGCCTGCCGACCCGCAGCTCCGGTCCCATCAGATCGATGAGAAGCTCCGGGTGCATGCCGTATCCTTCGGCGGCATGATGAAACGCTTCGATGACGTCCGCCGATTCCGCAAGCGTCGCGTGGGACAGATTCAGCCGCATGCCGTCGAGCCCCTCCGCGAGCATTGCCGCAAGAAGCGCCGGCTCCCGGCAGGCGGGACCGAGCGTTCCGTAAATCTTAACGCGTTTTTGTTCCGTGTAACCGTTCATAGAGGATCACCGTGTTTCGCCGAAGGTCAGCGACAGGCGGAACAGCTTTGCGCCGTCCTGCTCGCCGGACAGCAGATAGGCGTCGTGTCTGACTTCGCTTCTCAGAAGGATCGTTTCGCCTTCCTTCGCTTCCTTGGCGTATTCCGTCTGCACGCCGGAAAGAGGTCGTTCGCGCAGCGCTTTCGGCATGCGGTCCTCGGCAAGATCGAAGTAGCGCGTGTTGTTCATATGCCCGTTGAGATCGACAAAGCTGTAAGGCACGGTAAACGCGCTTTCCTTCGCGTTCGCCGGCATCTTCGGCGCGACGGGCAGCGGGATCTCCCTGCCGGTGTGCACGCCGCGGATCTTGACGCCGTACAGCTCCGGGAACACGATGCGGCGCGTCTTTTGATCCATCAGCGCCCAGAGCGCGCTCGCCTCGACGAGCGCATTGCCACGCTCGTCCTCGATGCGGTAATAGCGGGGGAACAGCAGGTGCATCATCCTGCCGGGCCAGGAAACGAGCCGGATGCGCTCGTCGTATTCCGGCATCCGCGCAATCTTTGCCTGCTGCAGCGTGACGATCCACAATAGCCCGCGGTCGAGCGTCATTTCACGACCCATGCCGAGTTCGGTCGTATGCGCGATCGACGCCTCCTGGAGCATGGTAAAAAGACGCGATAGGCGCAGTCTGCGGTTCGCGTCCGTGTCGGAGCTCAGTACGGTATAATCGATCCGATACATGCTTATGCCTTCGGCATCCGCTTTTCGATCGCGTCGACGACGTCCTTTACGGTGGACAGCTTCTGCCATTGCCGGTTCGGGATGCGTACGTCGAACGCCGCTTCAAGACGGCAGATGATCAGCGTAAAGCCCATGGAATCGACGCCGGTGTCCGTGTTGATGACGGTGTCCTCGTTGAACTCCCTGCCTTCCAGCTCGGGCAGCGATTCGACGATGATCTCTCTCGTTTTGTTCAGGATCTCTTCTCTGCGGGTCATAACCCCTCTCTTTCCCGTTGGATCGCCCAACGCATGATCTTTCCGCTTGCCGTCCGGGGGAACGGATTTTCATAAAACTCGATCCGCTTGATCTGCTGGTTGCGCGCACGCGCGTCGAGCACGGGACGGATCTTTGCCCAGATCGGCGCGGGATCGCGCATGTCGCCCTCCAGAACAAGGATCGGCAGATCCCCGATGAGCAGCACGCAGACCGCTTCGCCGCCGAGCGCGTTTGAAAGCGCCTGCTCGTATTCCGGAAGGTACAGCTTGGTCCCGTCACTGAGCACGAGCATCTCTTTTTTGCGTCCGGTGAGCCGGAGCTTGCCTGTTTCGTCGAGCGTACCGAGGTCGCCGGTATACAGCACGCCGTCTCTGAGGACCGCCGCCGTGTCCTCCGGCTTATGCCAGTAGCCCTGCATCATGCAGGTGGCGGCGGTGATCAGCACCTCGCCGTCGTCCGCGATCGTGACCGTGTCGTCCGGACAGACCGTCATCGCGTACGGATCGCCCTCGCCCAAAGACAGCGCAACGCCGGAGCTCGTTTCCGTGAGCCCATAGCCGAAGCAGACGCGCGCGTCGGTCGTCTGCGCCGCGCGCAGAATCTCCGGCGGACACCCGCCTGCGCCGATCAGGATCGTTTTCAATTCCGGATTCAGCGCGCGGTATTTCAGCAGGAAGCCCAAAAGCGACGGCACGGCGGACAGCGCGGTCGGGCGGAAGAAGATGCAGTCCTCGTGATAATGACGCGCCCCGCGGGAAAGCGCGACGCACGCGCCGCACGAAAGTCCCCACAGAAGTCCGCACACAAAACCGAAGACGTGATCGAGCGGCAGTATGCAAAGAAGCGTGTCGGCGGGGGAAAGCGGCAGAAGCGCGCCGCCGTTATAGGCGGAGCTCATCAGAGACGCGTCGGAGAGCACGACCGCCTTTGCGCGGCTCGTGGTGCCGGAGGTGAAGAACAGAAGCCTGCCCGCGCCGCCCTCGGCGGAATCGACAAGCAAAGGCATTAAGTACTCTTTGAGATCCGGATCGCCCCAAAGCGCGTCGAGCCCGGCTTCTCTGACCTGCTCCGAAAGCACCTCGTCCGCGGCGTTTTCATTCAAAAGGACGGTGCGGCGTCCGGAAAGCACGGAGGCGAAGATCTCGATCACACAGTCGAATGAGCCGTTCGCAAGAATGCCGTACGCCTGCTTTTGCGACGCTTTGAGAAACACGGCGCGCTTTTCGACGCGGGCGGACAGCTCGGCATAGGTGCAGGTTTTGATCGCGCCGTTTTGCGCATAGCGCAGCGCGGGCGCGTCGGGCGATTGCTCTGCAAAATGGTTCAGCAATTCGGAAAAACCGGAAAAACGCATGGGATCACCTCCGTAACATTCATTGTAGCACATTTCACCGACAAAGAAAAGATTTTTCCGAAAAACGCGCCGTGATTTTCCGCAAATTCCATTGTTTGAACAATTTAATAAAAACGCGGGGAAAAAGCGAAAAAAACGCGTGCATTTTATAAGGAAGTGTTGTATAATAATTCTGCTGTGAAGTATCACAAATTACACGGAGGACAGAGAAATGGATAAGAACGTACGCATCTGCATCGTCGGCGGCGGTCCCGCGGGGCTTTCCGCCGGTATGTATCTCGAACAGAAGGGGTATGAAAACTATACGATCCTCGAACGGCTCGACCGCGTCGGCGGCAAATGCTGGTCCCCGACCTACAACGGACGCCGATACGAGATGGGCGCGATCATGGGCGTGCCGAGCTACTACGCCGTCCACGACGTCGAGGAGTTCTGCGGCATCACGCATGACGGTCCGAAACTCAACCGCAACTACAAGAATAAAGAGGGCAAGGTCATCGAGCCCTTCGAGCCGAAAAAGAACATTCTCAAGATCCCGCGTCTTCTCCGAATGAAGAAGCAGGTGAAAAAGCTCGGCGAGCTTCTGGAGACCAAGTATAAGGGCTACGACCTGAACGGTCACCGCGGCGTTGCGGAAGGCCGCTACGAGGGCTTTTCGCAGGCAAGCGCAAAGCGCGAGCCGGTCAAGGGCGAGAACCCGAACCTCAAGGATCTCTGCCTGCCGTTCAAGGAGTTCTGCAAGCTGAACGGCGTCGATCTCATCCAGGATATCTGGATCGGGCCGTTTACCTCCTTCGGCTACGGCTACTTCGACGAGATCCCGGCGGCGTACGTTTTGAAGTATCTGGATTTCCAGACCTGCATGAACTTCGTCAAGATCAATCTCTGGACGTGGAAGAACGGCACGCAGTACATCTGGGAACAGCTGAACGATCATCTGAAGCATCCGGCAAGACTGAACTCCAAGATCGAAAAGGTCGAGCGTAAAGACGGCAAGGTGTTTGTCACGGTCAACGGCGCCGTCGAGGAGTACGACAAGATCATTGTCACCGCGCCGCTCTACATCCCGAACAAGCGCACGGACGGGCAGGTCGGCATGGTCGATTACTTCGACGCACGCGAGGACGAAAAGGCGCTGTTCAGCAAGATCGACTACGAGCGCTACGACGTGCTGGCGGTCGAGACCAAGCCGGAGGATCATCCGGAGATCTCCTACTATGTGTTCGAGAACATGACGCCGGAAACGATGGGACATCTGATGGTCTACTATCGCCGCTGGAAGGACACCAAGGATCAGGTCATCACCACCTATGCTTTGAGAAAGCACAAGGGCACCCCGGAGATCCCGTACGAGGCGTGCAAAAAGACGGTGCTCGAAGATCTCAAGATCATGAAGAATCCGGCGAGCAACGTCGTCAACGAGTGGAGCGTCTATTACTTCCCGCATGTCTTCTCCGAGGACTATGCCGCGGGCTGGTATGACAAGGTCGAGGCGATGCAGGGCAAGTACGACACGTTCTATGCCGGCGAGATCATGAGCTTCGGCGATATGGATGAGACCGCGGAATACTCCCGCGAGCTCGTCGAACGGTTCTTCTGAGAATGATTCGCAGAGGTTGCTGCAAGAAGGCTTAGGCAACAATCCCTCCGTCTTTTGCTTCGCAAAAGCCGCCTCCCTTTGCACAAGAGAGGCAGGAAGAGCGACAAAAAGCCCCCTTTGTGTAAAGGGGGGATGTCGAACTGCAACGCAGTTGCAGGAGACAGGGGGGATTGACGCATAAATCCCGGCTGCGGCAGCCTCATCTTTGCATAAGGAGAATGCTATGAAATTCTACAAAGATCATTATGACGTCATCGTCATCGGCGGCGCTTTGGCGGGACTGTCATCCGCGCTGATGCTCGCCGAAAAGGGCAAGGACGTGCTGGTGCTCGAACGCCACAACCTGCCCGGCGGCATCGCGACCAGCTTCGTCCGCGGCGGCATTGAGATCGAAGCCGCGCTGCACGAGATGATGAGCATCGGTCCCGAGGGCAACCGCTTAAAGGTCGGAAAGTTTTTGGAGGACATGGGGGTAAAGATCGACTGGCTCAAGGTCCCCGAGGCGTATCACGCTTCGCTGCCGGGGCTTGAGGTCACGCTGCATCCGGGGCTTGAAACGTTCGCGAAGGAAGTGGACGCCGCCGTCCCCGGCACCTATGACAAGGTGCTGAAGCTTCTGAACCTCTGCCACACGGTGTTCGATTCCGTCAACGAGCTTTCGATCCACCCGATGAGCAAGGTGCAGATGCTCTTAAAGCACGAAGCATTCGTCAAGACCGCTGGCTATTCCACGCAGGAGGTCATCGATACGTTCGACCTGCCGCAGAAGGCGCAGGACCTTCTGGCGCCGTACTGGATCTACGTCGGCACAGGCTTCCGGACGCTGCCGTTTACGATCTTCTCGGTGCTGATGGCGGACTACATCGGCTACGGCTCGTACATCCCGCATAAGTTCAGCCACGAGATGAGCCTTAAAATGGCGGAGCGCGCCGAACAGATGGGCGTGCAGATCGAATATAAGCAGCACGTTGAAAAGATCCTCGTTCGTGACGGCAAGGTCTACGGCGTGCGCACCGCGCGCGGCGACGAGATCCACGCGGATTATGTCATCAGTGCCGCGTATCCGAACAAGGTCTATACCTCGATGATTGAACCGCTCTCCGAGGTCCCGAAGGAAGCGATCAAGATGGTCAACGGGAGACGCCTGAGCCTCACCGCGTTTTCGGTCATCATGATCCTCGACAAGCCCGCCGAGGAGCTCGGCATTCACGATTACAGCATCTTCCGCGGCGACACGATGGACACCGAAGCGCTGTATGCCGATCTTGCAGGGCTCGGACCGTACCGCTATCTGACCTGCATCTGCCATAACTACGCGAATCCGGACGCGACGCCCGCGGGCACCTGCTCGTTCTCGATCACGACGCTGCCGCGCGTGGACGGCTGGAAGACGGTTTCCGCCGACGATTACGACCGCGTCAAGCATGAGGTCGCAAAGCAGATGATCGACGATATGAGTAAGTACTACGGCGTAAACTTTTTGGATCACGTTCTGGAGATCGTCATTGAAACGCCGATGACCGTCGCGCACTATACCGGCATGTGGAACGGCTGCATCTACGGCTACGCGCACACGATGGAGGATCACATCGTCGCAAGACTGCAGACCGCGGAGCAGGAAAAGTTCATCGAAGGGCTTGAGTTCGCCGGCGCGCACCAGATCTCCGGCGACGGCATGGGACCGGCGGTGACGAACGGCAGAAAGGCGGCAAAGAACGTGCTGGACGATATGAAAAAGAAGGAGGCGGCAAAATGAAGGTCAAGGGATTCTTAAAGGACGTCGGCGGCGCGTCGCGCGTCACCAAAGCGCGTCTTCACGCATTTCAGTCCGCTTCCGAAACGCCGGAGACCGTTGACCCGATCGGCAATGTCGCAAGGGAATGGCATCCGGGCAAGCTCGATCTCGTCGTCAAAGAGATCCGCACCGCAAGCCCCACGGCAAAGACCGTCCGCTTTGAAAAGGTCGGCGGCGGCAAGCTGCCCCCGTTCTATGCGGGACAGTTCGTTGCGCTCGATTTCGAGATCGACGGCAAGATCGTTTCGAGACCGTACTCGATCTCCTCGGCGCCGTTCGAGGCGCGCAAGGACCCGGGCTATATCGAGATCACCGTGCGCAGGAGCAAGGGCGACGGCTTCATTGCGGACTTTGTCAACGACGGGCTGACCGTCGGAACGGTTATCAAGGGCAACATCGGGCTCGGACAGTTCTATTTTGAGCCGCTTCGCGATGCGCATCACATCATGGCGCTGGCGGGCGGCGTCGGCATCACGCCGTTTGCGTCGATGGCAAAGGAGATCGCAAACGGCACGATAGACGCGGAGCTGACGATCCTGTACGGCTCTGTGGCGTCGAACGACATCATCCTAAAGGACGAGCTTGCTGCTTTGGAAAGCGATCGTGTGCACGTCGTAAACGTGCTCTCGGGCGACGAACCCGACTGGACGGGCGAGCGCGGCTTCCTTTCCGCGGAGCTGATCAAAAAGTACAGTAAGGGCGACACGTCCTACTTCATCTGCGGTCCGCAGGTCATGTACAAATTCCTGCGCGAAGAGATCAAAAAGCTCGACGTGCCGGCGCGGCGCGTGCGCTTCGAGGTTTTCGGACAGGCGAAGGACATCACGACGTTTGCGGGCTACCCGGTCGAACAGAAGGACGAGACCTATACCGTCACGGTCGTGCGCGGCATCCATAAAGATGAGATCCCCGCAAAGACGACGGAATCGCTCGTCGTCGCGCTCGAACGCGCGGGCATCCGCATCGAAACGGCGTGCCGCAGCGGCGAATGCGGCTTCTGCCGCACGAAGGTGCTTTCGGGCGAATACTATGTTTGCCCCGAAAACGACGGCAGACGCGCGGCGGACAGGGATTTCAACTACGTCCACGCCTGCGCGGCGTATCCGCTTTCCGACATGACGATCAAGATCCCGATCGAGTAAGGAGATATCATGGTCAAAGAAGTCAATCCGAAGATCCACGTCAACGAGAAGGATTATCCGATCGAGGGACATCATTGCGACGATCCCGAGAAGGCAAAGCTTGTGAAAAAGCTTGCGCTTCTCATCACGGACAACATCCCGCGCAAGCTTCCCGGCGGCATGAAGGAAAATCACATGGATTTCTGGATCCTCGACCGTCTTTTGACGAGGGACGAGGTCAAATTCATGCTGAGCTTCAAGAAACGCCGCGTGGGGCTGACGACCAAAGAGATCGCCGCGCGCAACGGCATGACCGAGGCAGAGGCGCAGAAGGTCATCGACCATCTCATCTGGATCGGCATCCTTGAACAGAACCGCGATAACGCCGATCAGCACATTCAGTACATGATCCCGAAGTGGGTCGTGGGCTCGGGCGAATACATGGTCGAGCACAAGACGCTGCCGGACGAGCATCCGGAGGTCGCAACGATGTTCAACCTTGCGCCGCAGGAGCCGCTGGAGCTTGCCGCAAAGCTCGTTCCGCCGGGCGGCGCGGGCATCGGCATGCACGTCATTCCGGTCGAAAAGGCGATCGACGCAGGCTCGCAGAGCGTTTCCGTTGAGCATCTTTCGCACTGGCTGCAGAAGTACGACAAGTTCTGCACCATGGTCTGCGCATGCCGCAAGGCGCAGCGCATTCGCGGCGAGGGCGTCGGCGACATCGAAGGACATATGTGCATCGGCGTCGGCGATATCGCGGAGTTTCTGGTCGAGACCGGCAAGGACGCGCGCTACATCACGCGCGAAGAGGCGATGGAGATCATCGAACGCGCCGAGCGCAAGGGCTATGTGCATCAGATCACGAACTTGGACGGCCCGAACCGCATCGTGGGCATCTGCAACTGCTCGCCGGGCAGCTGCTACGGGCTTCGCACCTCGCAGCTCTTCAACACGCCGAACATGTCGCGCTCCGCATACCGCGCGCATGTCGATAAGTCGAAGTGCGTCGCCTGCGGCAAGTGCGTCGAGGTCTGTCCTGCAGGCGCGGCGAAGCTGGGGCAGAAGCTCTGCAAAGCGGACGGCTCGCGGGTGAAGTACCCGATGCACGAGCTGCCGGACGACCACGTCTGGGGCGAGGACAAGTGGGACCGCGACTATCGCGATCACAATAAGGAAAACTGCTACGATACCGGCACGTCCCCGTGCAAAACGGCGTGCCCGGCGCATATCGCGGTGCAGGGCTATATCAAGATGGCGTCGGAGGGCAGATATGCCGAAGCCGTCAGGCTGATCCGGCAGGACAATCCGTTCCCGGCGGTCTGCGGCGCGGTCTGCAACCGCCGCTGCGAGGACCGCTGCACGCGCGGCACGATCGACAAGCCGGTCGCGATCGACGAGATCAAGAAGTTCCTCGCAAAGTGGGAGCTTGAACATCCCGAGCACTTCACCGAGATCTGCGAAAACGGCGAGGGCAAGCAGTGGACGGATTACCCGATCGCAGTGATCGGCGCGGGTCCCGCGGGACTTTCCGCGGCGTATTATCTGCGCAAAGAGGGCTATCCGGTCACCGTGTTTGAAAAGGAAAGCCGTCCGGGCGGCATGCTCTTGAACGGTATTCCGAGCTTCCGCCTCGAAAAGGACGTGCTCGAAAAGGAGATCTCGATCGTCGAAAAGATGGGCGCAAAGATCGTCTGCGGCGTCGAGGTCGGTAAGGACATCACGCTCGACGAGCTGAGAAGACAGGGCTATAAGGCGTTCTATGTCGCGATCGGTCTGCAGGGCGGCAGGACCGCCGGCGTGCCGGGCGAGGACGGCGAAGGCGTTGAATCCGGCGTCGCGTTTTTGAAGCGCGTGAACCAAAACGGAAACGAAACGCTTTCGGGCGACGTCGTGATCGTCGGCGGCGGCAACGTCGCGGCGGACGTCGCAAGAACGGCGCTGCGCGCAACGAAGGGCAAGGTCACGATGCTGTGCCTTGAACAGCGGGACGAGATGCCCGCGGCAAAGGACGAGATCGAAGAGGTGCTTGAAGAGGGCATCGCGATCGAAAACGGCTGGGGACCGAAGGAGGTTTTGCGAGACGAAGCCGGCAAGGTCACGGCTGTCGTGTTCAAGCGCTGCACGCGTGTCTACGATGAGGAGCACCGGTTCAGCCCGGTCTACGACGAAAACGACACGATGACGGTCCCGTGCGAAAACGTGCTGATGGCGATCGGGCAGAGCGCCGAGTGGGGAAGCCTGCTCGAAGGCAGCAAGGTCGAGGTCCGCAGAAACGGCACGGCGGTCGCCGATCCGACAACGTATCAGACCGCCGAGCCCGACGTGTTTGTCGGCGGCGACATCTTCCACGGCGCGAAGTTTGCGATCGACGCGATCGCGGACGGCAGAGAGGGCATGGTCTCGATCAACCGCTTCGTGCATCCGGGTCAGTCGCTGACGATCGGAAGGGACCTTCGGAAGTTCATCGAGTTCGACCGCGAGGATATCACGCGACCCGATTCGTTCGACAACTCCCCGCGTCAGCGTCCGGGGTTTATGCCCGGCGACGCGCGAGCGACGTTCCACGATCTTCGCCTGCCGCTGACCGAAGAGCAGGTCAAGGTCGAGGCGAACCGCTGCCTCGGCTGCGGCGCGACGACGGTCGATCTGAACCAGTGCATCGGCTGCGGGCTGTGCACCACTCGCTGCGAGTTCGACGCGATCCATCTTTCCCGCGATCTGCCCGCCGCGAGCGAAATGCACACCGCGGAGGAGATGATGAAGCTCGTCGGTCCGTACGCGCTGAAGCGCATGGGCAAGATCATCAAGCGCAAGATCACCGGCAAGTCGGACTATCCGACCGAACAGGAGTAAGAACCAAAACCAAGGAGGCAGGGCGTACGCTTTGCCCCCTTTTCGATCGGTTTGCCGAAAAAGCGTGACATGGGAAGCGTTTCGGTGGTATACTGAACGGGAAAAAAGATCGTCGGTTCGGAGGATGCGGGTATGGTCGTTTTATACGTCGCTTTGGGGCTTGCGGCGGTCGTGCTTTGCGCCGCGTACGCCGTATTCCGCATCATCTTCCGATCGCCGGACAGAATGCAGAACGACGATTTCCATCTGGCGGGCGGGGAGCAGACGGACGCGCTGCGGGATGAGATCACCGAAATGATCCGGGCGGCACGGGCGATCCCGTACGAGCCGGTCTGCACGACCTCATTCGACGGGCTCCGGCTGAACGGACGGTATTATCATCAGCGGGACGGCGCACCGCTGGCGATCCTGTTCCACGGCTACCGCGGAACGCCCGCGCGGGACTTTTCCGGCGGGATACAGTCGTACCGCGTCGCGGGGTTCAACCTGCTTCTGATCGAACAGCGCGCGCACTGCACGAGCGAGGGACATGTGATCACATTCGGCGTCAAAGAGCGCCGTGACTGCATGAAATGGATCGATTACGCAAGGGAGCGCTTCGGCGAACAGACGAAGATCCTGCTTTGCGGGATCTCCATGGGTGCGGCGACGGTGCTGATGGCGTCCGGGCTTGACCTCCCGGGAAACGTCCGGGGCATCCTTGCCGACGCGCCGTTTACAAGCCCGAAGGCGATCATCACAAAGGTCATCCGGGACAGGAAGCTGCCGCTTTGGATCGTCTGGCCGTTGACGTGGCTCGGCGCGCGGATCTTCGGCGGATTCGATCCTTCGGCTGCCGATGCTTCGGAAGCGGTAAAGCGCGCAAAGGTCCCGATCCTTCTGATCCACGGCGAGGACGACCGCTTTGTGCCGTGTGAAATGGGACACGAGATCGCTTCAGCGGCGCCGGAGCGGATCGAGCTGCACACATTTCCGAATGCGGGGCACGGGCTGAGTTTTCTTATGGACCACCCGCGCTACGAACGGATCACACGCGCGTTCTTTACAAGGATCTTTCCGCAGGATGCGGAGCAAAAATCATAGGGGACAGAGGAGGAAATGCTTTGAAAACCGTCGATCCTTCCCGGGAGCAGAGGGAGCTTGCGCGGCTCAACCGGGAAGCGCAGCGTCCGAAGGGCGCATATTATCTGTTGTTTCTGATGATCGTGCTGACGGTCATCTACATCGTCGACGAGATCACGTCCAACATGAACTCGTCCATGCAGCCGTATGCGCTGTTCGATCTCTTTAGGATCGCGTCGCGCGACGTCAATTCTGCGGTGTATAAAGGCGCGATCAATACGGTCGAGCCGTGGTCTACCGCTGCCAATCTGTTTCTGATCATCACGCCGTTCTATAAGGCTCTGTCCGACCGGTTCGGCAGAAGGCTGTTTTTGATGATCAACACTGTCGGCATGGGCGTCGGGATGCTGATCGTCATGACCGCGCACAGCGTTGTGCAGTACATCCTCGGCATGCTGTTCATGATGTTCTTTACGCCGAACGATATGCAGGTGCTGTATATCATGGAGACCGCGCCGAAGGAAAAACGCGCGACCTACAGCTTCATTGCAAAGGGTATCGCGCTGATTTCGGTCTCGCTGATCGGCGTGCTGTCCCGGATGTTCCTGAAGGAGGACGTGCCCTCCAGCTGGCGTATGGTCTATCTCATTCCGGTCGTTGTCGCGATCACCGTCGGCGCTGTTTCGTTCTTCCTTGTACGGGAAACGCCGGTGTTTGTCGAACAGCGGCGGAGCTTCCTTTCACTTTCGCCGGAGGAGCGCAGGAAAAAGGCGGAGGAGGATAAAAAGAGCGGTACCGCTGAACAGGGCGGCGTGTTCCGCGCGATCCGGTTCATCTTCAAGAACCGTCAGCTGCGCTGGATCTTCATCGCGGGGTTCCTGTTCTTTGCGACGACCTTTTATACCTCGTATTACTCCACGGTGCTGGAGGGAGCAATGACCACAGCGCTTGTATCGGTCGTGCTGATCATCTATCCGCTCGTCAACGGCGTCGTCACCATCGTCAGCGGCTTTTTCTCCGACAAGCTCGGACGCAAAAAAGCCTGCCTGATCCTCGGCGGACTTGCACTTTTGGGACTGCTTCTGTTCGTCCTAGCGTGCCGTCTCAACTGGGGACCGGTCGCCGCCGGGATCGCATACGGCTGCTCCATCGGCGGACTTTGGTCGATGTCCGATACGCTGATCCTCACGATGCCCGCGGAATCCTCGCCGTCCGGCATGCGTGCATCCGTTATGGGAACGATCTCGGTCATGATCGGCGCAGGGATGTTTGTCGGAAGGATCCTGTTCATCGTGCTGCAGAATTTCATTTCGATGGATCTGCTGTTCCTTCTGATCTGCGTGCCGTTCATGGCGGTCTCGCTGCTGCTTCTGATGCTCAAGGTCAAGGAGACCAAGGACGTCGATCTGGACAGCATCACCGTCGACACCTACAAATAATCCGTTTTCCGCAAGAAGAAGCCGCCGGGCGTTTCCGGCGGCTTTGCGCGCTTGTGCGTTATGAAAATCTCCGTTTGTTGCGGCCAGGGAAGGTATTGAACCGGTCGGGCGTCCAGACGGGACCGATGTCTTTGACCGCTTCCTCGGCGGTGATGAGCGCGTCGCCGCGGTCGACGTCGATCAGCGTATAGCGGTCGCTGCCCATGCCGAGCTCCTTCATATAGCTGAGCTGCCTGAGCCCGTGCCGCGTTTCGATGCGTTCGGTGAGCGCCTTGCCGCCGAAGTTCGGCAGCGCATAGACGAGGTCGACGCACGCGGCGTCCGCGGCAAGGATGTCCAAAGAAGCGACGATGCCGACGTCCGGCGTCACGACCGGCTCCGCCTCGGCGCCTTCGCAGTCGCAGGAGACCGACATGTTCCGCATCACGTTGATGAAGCAGACGTGCGGCGCGAAGTGATCGACCGTCGCCTTGGTGCTTTCGGTCATGCGCTCCATCAGCTCTTCCTGGGCGATGCTCCACATGTTGTCGCTTCCGGTCGCGGTATGGATCTCCTTTTTGCCGATCCTGCCGTCCGCGCAGCCGATGCCGATGTTCTTGTTGGAACCGCCGAAGCCGCCCATGATGTGACCCTTGAAATGCGTGAGCACCAGCAGCGAATCGTAGTGCAGTATGTTTTTGCCGACGTGCATGACGTCGAACCACTTGCCGCCGCGCACCGGAAGCTCGGCGACGCCGTCCGCGTCGGTGATGTCGACCGGACAGAACGTCCAGCCGTTGATCTCCAGCGTTTTGCGGTGTTCCTCGGTCGTGTAGCGGCTGCCCTCGTAATAGGTGTTCGTTTCGATGATCGCCGCGTCCGGGAGCCGCGTATCGATCAGCGCCTTGACCCACGGGCGGGGGACGATGTTCGGACCCTCCGCTTCGCCGGTGTGCAGCTTGATCGCGACCCTGCCGCAGAGCACCGAGCCGATCTTATCATAGAGTTTCCGAAGCCCTTCCTCCGAAAGATCACGGGTGAAGTATACGACGGAGCGTTCGCCGGTCCGCTGTTCAAACGGGATATACCGGTCGCCGTCCTTGCCGGGAACGGGATGCTGTTCGCTCATGGGAGACCTCCTTGGTGTTTCTGATTTATGTTTCCGAAAACGGCACGGTTTGCAAGTAGAATACGCTTATGCGCGGAAGGGATTCCGCAAAGAAATGTCCGGAAGCGGAACGATGCCGTACCGCTTTGCGAACGCCTCGGCTTTTCTGAGGTTCTTCGGATCGGCAAGATTCTCCGGCGTATGCGCGTCGCAGCCGAGGACCGTCAGGCACTGCAGCGCGCCCGCGATCTTCCAGAACGCCGCGCAGGGATAGTTTTTATGCTCGCGCAGACCCAAAAGGTTGATCTCCAGCGGAATGCCGAGCTCCTTTGCGCCGGCGCACAGACGCGTCATCTCGCGACGGTAGACGGCGGGTTTGCCGGTGAAGTGAAACAGATCCGGATGCGCAAGGCAGGAGAACGCGCCGGTCCGCATGCCCGCAAGACAGCGGTCAACGTACCACACAAGGGACGTTTCATCGGCCTGCGGATTGGTGTTGTAGACGCGTTCGCTGCTGTCGACGAAGTGCTGCGCAAGCAGCAGATAGTCCACCGGATACGGCTTCAGCAGGTCGAGCATGGCGGGGAAGAGGTCCGGGTAATATTCCGCCTCGAACCCGAGCCGGATCTCGATCTCGTTTGCGTATTCCCGCTTCAGCGAAAGCACGCTCATGACATAATCGTCAAGCAGTCGCAGCGGAACGCGAAAGCGCGATTCGTGACCGTCCGAAAAAGGCATGGGCACATGATCCGAGAATCCGAGCGTATGAAGCCCGCACGCGATCGCGGTTTCCACATAAGCGCGGTCCGTTCCGACGGCGTGACCGCAGCGCGCGGTGTGCGTATGGTAATTTGCAAGCATTGTTTTCTCCGAAAAAACCGGTCTTTTCTGTATCATACTACGAATCGGCTCCCGATTCAACGGTTTTGGCAGGATCTTTTCGTCAGACATTTCTTGCAAATCGGATCGAAAAACGGTATAATCTGCAACAGGATATAAACAGGGAGGTTTGTATATGGAATTAACGGTCGGCAACGCTTTCGGCTTTGGCTGGGAAGTGCAGCTGATGGAATGGCTGCAGTCCCATATCGGCAACAGCGGATTTCTGTTCTGGCTGCTTTCTAATCTGTCCGCGTTCGGCGAGCAGCTTCTGCTCGTGGCGATCATGGGCTTTCTCTATTGGGGACTCAACAAGGAGTTCGGCAAATACGTCGGTCTCAATGTGCTGATGGTCAACGTCTGGAATCCGATGATCAAAAACGTCGTTCTGCGTTTGCGGCCGTACATGGTGACCGATACCATCAAGCCGCTTCGGCTTGTAGACGGAAGTGCGGACGCCATGGACGTCGCCGCGCAGGGATACTCGTTCCCGAGCGGGCACTCTTCCAACGCCGTAACGGCTTACGGATCATTGGCGATACACGAGAAGAAACGGAAGCTCCTTTGGGCGCTTGCCGTTCTACTGCCGATCCTCGTCGGCTTTTCGCGCGTGTTCGTCGGCGTGCATTATCCGACGGACGTGCTCGGCGGCTGGATCTTGGGCATCATCGTCATCACGCTGGTCCCGTGGCTCAAACGGACGATCAAAAACCGCTGGGTGTTCTACGGCATTCTGCTGCTGTCCTCCCTGCCCGGCTTCTTCTACTGCAAGAGCAACGACTTTTTCAGCTCGTTCGGCATGCTTTTGGGCTTTGTCCTTGCCGAGCCGTTTGAAGAGAAATTCGTGAAATTCGAGAACACCTCCAACATCCTCCGCTGCATCCTGCGCACGATCGGCGGCGGGCTTCTGTACTTCGGTCTGGAAACCGGGCTGAAGCTCGTGTTCAACGCTGTGCTGGGACTGCCCTTTATGGCGAAGCTTGCGGAAGCGAACGACATCATTCCGCAGCTGTTCCGCCTGCTGCGCTATGCCGTGGTCATCTTTGTCGTGATCGGGGTCTATCCCATGCTCTTCAAGCTGACCGGCAGACTCTTTGAACGGAAGACGAAAAAAGCGTAAACCGTTCGTATAATACAAAGATATTCACGACGGCGCCACGGATCCGATCCGGGCGCCGTTTTGCGTGCAGATCGAATGTGTCGGCGAAGGGATCGGGGAGCGCGGCGAGATCGGTTAGCCTGCTCAAAATAATACTTTTTCACTGAACAAATTTGTCGTTTCATATGGACATCGGAGGAATCCTATGATAAAATATGAAAGGTTGATCGGATAACGGTCGGCTATGGAACAGATTTCCGGAAACATGGAAAGGAGACCTTCATGAAAGCACTCAAATCGATTCTATCCCTGCTGCTCGTTCTGCTTCTTGCACTCCCGGCGCTCCCGGCGTTCGCGGATAAGAACGATCGGGAACCCGCAAACGTCCGCGGCATCCAGAACAGCATCATCATCGACACCGACGCGACCGGCGGTTACGAGGGCGACTACGTCGTCATCTACAATCCTGCGACGTCCTCTTCGACTTCCTACTCCACCGGCACGATGACCGGGCTCATCGAGACAACCATCGAGGCGAACGCCAGCACGTTCCCGATCCAGAGCGTGATGAATCCGGAAAAGCCAATGTACAAGATCGACATCGACTCCGCATTGAAGACGCAGGCGCAGTCCGAAGTACAGTCGGTCACGCCGCAGGACCCGGTCAAGGCGTCCTACAGCGTCGGCGAAACCAAAACCTTCAAGATCCTCCAGCAGTATTCTCCGACCGGCAGCTCCAGCGTGTCGTTTGAATGCCTTTATGTCGGCCAGCACTGCTACATCTGGACGCCGGTCTCTTCCTCCAACAACACCTATCCTTTGGATGAGATCGACTCCACCTATGCCAAGTTGGCTGCGGACGAGTTCGACTCCAAGTTCGATCTGATGCAATCCTCCTTCGGGAACCACACCAACGGCTCCTCCGGCGACGGCAAGCTGCACATGCTGTATTACAACATCAACGACGGATGGCAGCCCGGTCAGGGCTATGTTGCCGGCTTCTTCTATCAGGTGGATATCACCAACAACGGTCTCCCAATTTTGAACATCGACACCTACCCGGGCGTCTACTACAAGAATTCCGCCGGTACCGAATACAAGCGGATGGACGATACTTACAACACCATGGTCCATGAGTATCAGCATCTGATCAACTATTCCAACACCAGCAGCATGAGCACCTGGCTCAACGAGTGCTTCTCCGCCGCGGCGGAAGAGATCTGTTATCCCGGAAGCTCGGTCGTGGGCCGCATCCAGTCCTGGGAGGAATATTACTATTCCGACAACAACGACTGGCTGAATCCGCCGAAAGAGTTCATGTATGATTCCGCGAACAGCCTCCACACGGGCTTTTCGATGTACAACTGGGACAACAATCTTGACAACAACGCGATCCTTGCGCTGTACTCGCAGGTCTCCTTCTTTGCCCAGTACCTCTTTACCCGCTTCGGCAACACGATCTATAAGCAGATCTCGAACAAATACAGCAGCAGCGAAACGTCCGCCATCACCAGCGCGACCGGCGTGAACTGCGCGGATCTGGTCCGTGATTTCCGCGTCGCGGTGACCGCCAACGCCGCGCAGAACCAGTATAACGGCATCTACGGCTTTAAGGTGCAGGACGGCTACGATCCGACCCAGTACAACAACGTCGAAAATCCGTGGAGCCTTCTGGGACCGGTCATCTTTACCGGTACGTCCTGCTCCATCAAGGGCGGCGGCGCGATCACGGTCAAGCCGGTGAACGGCGTCTACAATCCGCCGTCCGGCGCAAGCTCCAACCTGAAGTATATCGGCATCAAGCTCGCTTCTCCGTATACGGTCACCGCGGTCTCGAACAACGAGGCGTGGGGCACGGTCTCCGTTGACGGCATCAAGATCACCGCAACGCCCGCAACCGGCTACTACGTCTCCGGCTATGAGGTCATAAGCGGCACCGCGACCGCGACGGTCAGCGGAAATATCATCACCGTCACGCCTTCGAGCGACTGCATGATCCGCGTCATCTTTGCGGCAAAGCCCAGCTATACCGTGAGCTTCGTCGCTGCCGGCAGCAACGAAGGCAGCCAGACCGCCTTTGACGGCGACGCGATCACGCTGCCGAGCTCCGTCAGCGTCAACGCGGAGGGCTGGACGTTCTCCGGCTGGACGGACACGGAGGTTCCGAACGAAACGACGCTGAAGCCCGGTTTCCTTACACCCGGTGCAAGCTACACCGTTACTGCAAACACGACGCTGTACGCGCTCTATACCCGCGTGGAAGAGGGCGCAGGAGACGTCGGCTATGAGCTGGTTTCCAATGCGCCGACCGACTGGACCGGCAACTACGTCATCACCTACGGCACCGATACGGGCATGTATGTGATGACGGGCGTCACGCCGAGCTCCAACGGCGCGCAGATCGAAAGCGCCGCCAACGCAACCACCTATGCGAACGCAGGCGTTTCGCTTTCGGGCTCTGTCCTTACAAACGTCGCGAACAGCTACATCTTCAAGCTTGCGAAGCACGGCAGTTACTATTCCATCCAGAGCGCGTCGACAAACGCGTACGTAGGCGAGGACTCCTCCTCGTATCTGGCGGGTTACACGAGCTATACGTCCGGCAACTGCGACTGGACGCCCGGCACGCTGGACAACGCCAGCAGCGCGACTCACGCCAACAACGGCAGCTATCCGCTCCTCGGCTTCAGCTCCGGCAGCGGGTACTTCTGGTCCGGCAGCACATCAAGCGGCGCGTCTGCCGCAAAGAACGTCCGCTTCTGGAGAGAGAACGGCGGCAACCTGACCTACTACACCACCAACCCGGTCGCACCGCATACGCACACCTACGGCGATTGGACCTCGAACAACGACGGCACGCACAGCCACACCTGCTCGGAGTGCGGCGACATCGTCACCGAAAACTGCACCTATAACGACGTCGTGACTGCGCCGACGCAGACCGAACAGGGCTACACGACGCATACCTGCACCGTCTGCGGTTACAGCTTCGTCGACAGCTACACCGACGCTTTGGGCTACACGGTGACCTTCTCCGTGCCCGCAGGCGTCACCGCGCCCGCTGCCATGAACTGTCAGGCAGGCGCGTCCATCACGCTCCCGACCGTCACCGCGCCGGCAGGATACACCTTCCTCGGCTGGGTCACGGAGGACGTTGTGAATGTCGCAACGCTGCCTGAGGTTCTGACCGGCAGCTACTCCGCGACTGCGGACGTCACGCTGAAGGCGCTGTTCTCGCACACCGATACCTCTGCGGCAGCCTTTGAGCTGGTGACCGAAGCGCCGTCCGACTGGGCGGGCAGCTACGTCATCACGTTCGGCAAGACCAATGCGATGAAGGTGCTGAAGGGCGTTGCCGGCACCAAGAAGCTCGAGACCGCAACGGCGGGCGGCTGCGCCGCATTCAATACGACCGGCATGACGCTGAACGGCGAGACGCTGGCGAACGTGGCGAACGACTACATCTTCACGATCGCGGCGGCAGACGGCAAGTTCACGATAAAGAACGCCACGACCGGAACGTACCTTGCAAGCCGCGGCGGCTACCTCTACAGCTACAAGACCGATACGGCAAGCTATGACCGCTGGACGTTTGCGATCGCCGACGGTGCCGTGGACGCCACGAACGCGGCGAGCACGAAGCTGTCGCACCTCGGCTTCAGCACCGCGAAGAATTATTTCGCGATCGCCCGCTCGGCGAATCCGGACATCTGCTTCTGGAAGCTGGGGAACGTGACCGAAACCACGACCTACACCACGGTAATCAACTGACAGTACGAACGAAACAGAGACCGGCACTGCGCCGGTCTCTGTTTTTCTGTCAGACGTTACGGAAGTGTTCTGTATTCATTCGGCGTTATGCCGGCGTACTTTTTAAAGACTCGAATGAAATGCCCGTGGGAGGAGAAGCCGAGATAGGACCCGATCGCGGAAGCGCTCTTGTCGGAATAGCGGAGGAGGCGTTTGGCTTCCTCCGTTTTTTCGCGAAGGATGAAATCGGTCAGGGTCTCGCCGGTCTCCTGCCTGAACTTCGCGGAAAGATACGGGCGGCTCAGATAAAACTTGCTCGCCATTTTTTCCGTACTGATCGGTTCGGACAGATGATGACGCACATAGTTCGCAACGTCCGTCGCGAGCTTGGTGGGGTGATGCCCCAAATGCAGCTTTTCCACCTGTTCGGTAAATTCGAGGATCATGTGGTATTGCAGATTCAGGATCTTGCTTTGATCCGACAAAAGCTCAATGTGCCGGATATACCCGTCGGACAGCGTGAACGCGTCCTCCTCGCGCATGCCGCCGCGGATCGCGGCGCGCGACGCCAGCGTCACGGACACGATGAACGTATTCTTGAGCTGCCGCAGCTGATCCGGCGCGATCGTGCCGCCGCGCACGGCAGGCGCCGACGCCATCCATTGCTTCAGCGCCGCGGTGTCTCCTCTGCGCACGATCTCCATCAGCGCTTCCTCGATTGCAAGCGCGTTGTGCGTTTCGCGCGGAGGCGGCGCTTCCTCATAGACGCGTGCCGTTCGCTGTTTTTCCAGTCTTGTCTTGATCGTCTGCTGCTCATCGCCGTAAATCGCGACGTCGGAAATGGCGAGCGTTTCGCCGCCATTCAGAAAATGATTCATCGTACAGAGCATCTGCAGAAGCGTTTCCACCGGAAGCCGCATGATCCCGTTCATGCCCGCGATGAATGCGGGCACGTCCTCCTTTGCCGCGTCAAGCCGGAAAGCCAGCTCCCGGAGGCTTTGTTCGTTTGCCATGATCTGCGAGGTCGGGCCGATCACGATCGACGCGTTTTTCAGATTGACGATCCCGTAACAATGAAACAGCGGCGTGACATAATAGCCGACATGCGCGGTGATCGAAAATACCTCGTTTCGGTACAGGGTAAACGGATCCTTCGGAAGCTTTGCGGGAAAGCAGGCGAACGTCTGAACGCCGTTTTCAAAGAGCCGCACCGGAACGCCGGACAGCGCGCTCATGGATTGTGTGATGTACTTGAGATCAAGCATGTGCTTTTCCTCCGATCCATTACAATTATACGCAATACATTACAATAATGCAATACAAATTGACAAGAACGTACTATAATAACATCATCAAGGCAAAAGGAGCGCTTTATGGACATTGAAAACATCATCAGCCGGATGACAGTCGAGGAGAAAGCGGCGCTGGTTTCGGGAACGGACTTCATGTATACCAATCCGATCCCGCGGTTGGAGATTCCCTCGCTGCGTATGTCGGACGGACCGCACGGACTGCGGATCCAGAAGGAGGGCGGCGACAACGGCGTGAGCGAAAGCGAACCCGCGACGTCGTTTCCGACCGCGGCGACAACGGCGTCAAGCTGGAACCCCGAGAACACGCGCAGAATGGGCGAAGCGATCGCCGGGGAATGCCGGTATTACGGCGTCAATACGCTTTTGGGTCCGGGCGTCAACATCAAGCGCAATCCGCTTTGCGGCAGAAACTTTGAGTATTTTTCCGAGGATCCGCTCCTTGCAGGCAGAATGGGCGCGGCGGAGGTGATGGGCGTTCAATCGAAGGGCGTCGGCGTTTCGGTCAAGCATTTTGCGCTGAACAATTCCGAAAACTTCCGCTTTATGGGCAATTCCGTTGCGTCCGAAAAAACGATGCGCGAGATCTATCTGAAGCCGTTCGAGTACATCGTGAAGCAGGCGCATCCCGCGACGGTCATGTGCGCGTACAACCAGGTCAACGGCACGTTCTGCTCCGAGAACAAATGGCTGCTCAGTGACGTGCTCCGAAACGAATGGGACTTTTCGGGCGTCGTGATGAGCGACTGGGGCGCGGTGCACGACCGTGTCGCAGGGCTTTCGGCGGGGATGGATCTTGAAATGCCGGGCGACACGGCGATCTGCCGGAGATGGATCCTTGACGGGATCGCGAACGGAACGCTCCCTGCGGAGGATCTCGACAAAGCCTGCCGGAACATTCTCAACTGGATCGATCGGTATGCCAAGCCTGCCGATCCGGCGCCGGTGGACTGGGACGCGCATCACGCGCTTGCGGGCGAGATCGCCGCGGACTCTGCGGTCCTTCTGAAAAACAACGGCGTGCTGCCGCTTTCCGGTACGGAAAAGCTGCACATTGCAGGCGAGCTCTTTGAAAACATGCGCTACCAGGGCGCGGGCAGCTCCATGATCCATCCGACGAAGGTCACGACGCCGAAGGACGCGTTCGACGCGCACGGCGTGAAGAGTGTCGCGCTTGAGGAGAGCGATACGGTGCTGGTCTTTGCAGGACTGACGGACGAATACGAATCCGAGGGCTGCGACCGCGAGAACATGCGGCTGCCGGAGACGCATCTCCGATTGATCGACACGCTCGCGGAAAGCGGGAAGAGGATCGTCGTCGTGCTGTTCGGCGGATCGCCGTTTGAGGTTCCGTTCTGCGATAAGGTCGACGCGATCCTGCATATGTATCTGCCGGGACAAAACGGCGGCACGGCGGTTTACGATCTGCTGTTCGGCTTGAAAAACCCATCCGGCAAGCTTGCGGAGACGTGGCCGATGCGCTACGAGGACGTGCCGAATCACGAGACCTTCGGCAAGGGACTGAACGAGATCTACGCCGAGGGGACCGAGGTCGGCTATCGCTATTACAACAAGCACAATATCCCGGTGCGGTTCCCGTTCGGCTTCGGGCTCTCCTACACGACGTTTGCACATTCCGAATGGGAGAAGAACGGGAATGTGTACACGCAGACGATCACCAACACCGGCGACCGTTTCGGCGGCGAGGTGGCGCAGCTGTTTCTTGACGGCGAGCTCAAAGGCTTTCAGAAGGTCTATCTGGAGCCCGGCGAAAGCAAGACGGTCACGATCACAGTCGAGGATGAGCCGAAAACGGCGTACGCCGACGAATACGTCGTTCCGGAGGAGAAGCCGCGCTTCCCGGTGACGGTCGAATCGCGCTTCACCGATCTCAACCAGAGCTTTATGGGCCGCATCCTCTATAACGCCGTGCTGTCGGTGGTCAAGAAGCAAATGAAGCAGGCACAGAAGCTGCCCGAGGGACCGGAGCGCGACAATGCTGTGAAGGGCGCGTACTTTATGAAGCGCATCATGGACAGCAATTCGCCGCGGTCGCTGTCGATGTGCGCCGGAAATCAAATGCCGTACAATTTTGCGCAGGGCTTTGCGGAACTGACCAACGGACATCTCTTCAAGGGGATCCGCTGTTTTATGGCAAAGATCAAAGTACCGAAACTGCCGAAGGAGGAGCGTAACGCATGAAACTGCCGAGAAGTCTTGTCAATTCGCCGAACGTAACAAAGCGTGAAAAATGGCTGGGCTACCTTTTGGGACCCGCCGGCGCGCTGCTTTTGAATGCGGTGCTTGCGACGTATCTGAACGTCTACTACACCGACGTGCTGAAGCTGACAGGCGCTTTCATTGTCATCTTCCCGATGATCTCCAAGGTGATCGACGCGATCACCAACGTCGTCATGGGACAGGTCATCGACCGCACGCGCACCAAAGAGGGCAAGGCGCGTCCGTGGCTGTTTTTATCGGCGTTCCTCGTTCCGATCACCGGTATCCTGCTGTTCACCGTGCCCGAATCGAACGACACGGTCAAGGCGATCTGGATCATGATCTCCTACAACCTGTTCTATTCGTTCGCGTATACGATCTTCAACATGAGCCACGGGCTGATGGTGCCGCTTTCGACCCGCAACTCGACGGAGCGCGGCGGGCTCTCGGTGTTCAACCAGATCACCACGATCATGATGAGCGGCATCCTGGTCGCGCTGATCTTCCCGATGCTCATCATGCCTGCGATCGGCGTTGACAAGGGCAAGTGGATCACGTTGATGAGCATCATTTCGATCGTCGCGCTGCCGCTGACGCTCCTCGAGTATTTCTTCACAAAGGAGCGCGTCACCGAGGAGACGACGCAGGCGGGCGAGGAGACCAAGCTGCCGTTTCTCAAGCAGATGAAGATCCTGTTTACCGACAAATACATGATCCTCATGTACGCGTATTTCCTCCTCTATACGGTCGGCATGACGCTCAAGAACATCGGTCTCGTCTACTACTGCAACTACGTTTTAGGCACCTACAACGACGGTGTCACGCAGATGCTGGTCTCGGTCATCGGCGGCATTCCGATGGGCATCGGCATCTTTGCGGTCTGGCCGCTTGCCAAGAAGTTCGGCAAGCGCAACGTCACGATGGTCGGCTTTATTCTGTACGCGGTAGGGTCGCTGATCTGCTGGATCTTCAGCACCAATCTTGTCATGGTGCTGATCGGTCAGTTCATCAAAAACATCGGCGGACTTCCGTGCGCGTACGTCTTTATGGCGCTGTTTGCGGACTGTCTCGACCACGTCGAGTGGAAGACGGACGTCCGTCTGGACGGCGCGGCGATGTCGATCTACAACATCATTGCGGTCGCCATGGTCGGTATCATGACCGGCGTGTTCAACTGGATGCTGAGCGCTTCGGGCTATATTGCGCCGTTCACGGCAAACAGCATCGGGGAAGCGTCCTCCGTGCTTGCGGCAAACGGCTGGGCGTCGCAGATCGCGCTTGACGCGATCAAGCCCGCGGCGGACGGCGTGCTGACCGTTGCGCTTGCGCAGTCTGAAAGCGTCAGCTGGATGATCTCGTTCGCGTTCGTCGGACTGGAGGTCTTCACCGGCATTGGGCTTGCCGTGATCCTGTTCTTCCTGAACGTCGAAAAGGACCTGCCGAAGAAGCAGGCGGAGATCAAGGCGCGTCACGAGGCGAAGAACGCGGAAGCGGCGGAGATCGCGGAATGAGGACGTTCTCCGAAAATCTGCAGGCGGCGTATGATTTCTGGCGTCCGAACCGGTACGGATTGAAGCCGTATCTTTTGAAGGACGGCAAAAAGCATCCGATCGCCGTGATCGTGCCCGGCGGCGCGTACCGCATGGTCTGCTCGTATGTGGAGGGACTTCCGTTTGCAAAGGCGCTGAACGCAAGGGGCTATCACGCGATCGTCGCATACTATCGCATCGGAAAGAAGGCAAAGTACCCCGCGCCGCAGGATGATCTGGAACGGGCGTTCCGCGAGATCTTTTCGCATGCGGCGGAATGGAACCTCGACACGCAAAACTGGTCCCTTTGGGGCAGCTCGGCGGGCGGACACCTTGCCGCAAGCATCTTTACGGAGCGCCGGAATGTGCCGAAGCCGAACGCGCTGATCCTCGTGTATCCCGTCGTGACGATGGGGAAGGAGACGCATGCGGAAAGCCGGGAGAACTTGCTCGGCAGGGATCCCGATCCGGAGAAGATCGCGCAGCTTTCCGTCGAGCGCCATATCACGAAGGACTTCCCGCCGACGTACGTCTGGAACGGCACGGCGGACAAGTCGGTCGATCCCCTGAACAGCCGGATGCTTACAAAAGCGCTCGATCAAGCGGGCGTTTTGTACCGGCACGAGGAATTTGAAGGCGTCGGACACGGCGTGGGCCTCGCAAGAGGCACGAACGCCGAACCGTGGTTCGATCATGCAGTATCATTCTGGGAGGAACAAAAATGAAAGCGATCCGTCTGAAAACCGAACACCTGTTTGATCCCTTGGGGATCGATATACAGCACCCGCGCCTTTCGTGGAACTGCGAGGGCGGGATCAAGCAGACCGCCTATGAGATCGTGTGCGAGCAATGGAACAGCGGCAAGGTCGAAACCGACGCGATGCACGCAGAATATCCGAAAGCGCTTGCGTCGCGCGAGCGCGTGAACTGGCGGATCCGCCTCTACGATGAGAACGGCGAATCCGGCGGGTGGAGCGAAGCGTTCTTCGAGACGGGGCTTTTGAACGCGTCCGACTGGCAGGCAAAGTGGATCACGGGCGATTATGTGCCGAACAGGAAGGAGCGTTATCCGGTCGACTGCTTCAAAAAGGTCGTCACGATTCAGAAGCCGGTCGCATCGGCACGGCTGTACGCCACGGCGTGCGGACTCTATGAAGCGCAGCTCAACGAAAAAAAGATCGGCGATTTCTGCTTTGCGCCGGGGTATACGGATTATCGGAAGCGCGTTCAGTATCAATCCTACGACGTTACGGAGCTGCTGCTTGAAGGCGAGAATGCGCTGACCTGTCAGCTTGCCGACGGATGGTATCGCGGAAGCTGCGGCGCGTGGGGACGCAAAAACCAGTACGGCACGGAAACGAAGCTTCTCCTGCAGCTTGAGATCGTCTATCAAGACGGTACAAAGGAAACGATCGCAACCGACAAAACGTGGCAATGGTCGAACGACGGTCCGATCCGCTTTGCGGACAACAAGGACGGCGAGATCGTCGAGGCGTTCCGCACGCCGATGTATACGGGGCATGCGAAGGAAACGAGCCACAATGTGATCCCGAGCGCATCGAACAACGTGCCGGTGACTGAGCACGAACGGTTTCATCCGACGATCACGACCGCACCGAACGGGAAAAAACTGTTGGACTTCGGGCAGAATATCGCGGGCTATGTGCGTTTTTCCGTGAACGCGCATGTCGGACAGCGCATGATCTGGCGCTTCGGCGAGATGCTCGACGAAGCCGGCAATCTGACGCAGAAGAACATCCAGCTTTCCAACAAGAGGATGACGACCCCGTTGCAGCGGATCGACGTCACTCTGGGCGAGGGACGGAACGAATACAAGACGACCTTTGCGGTGTTCGGGTTCCAATATGCCGAGGTCGAAACGGATGCCGCGCTCGATCCATTTGACATCGAAGCGATCGCGGTCTATTCCGATCTTGAACGGACGGGGGATTTTTCCTCCTCGAATCCGCTTGTGAACCGGCTGTTCGACGCAACGCTGTGGTCTGCGAAGGGCAATCATCTCGACATTCCGACCGACTGCCCGACGCGCGAGCGTCACGGCTGGACCGGCGACGCGCAGCTGTTCTTTACGACGGCGTCGTACCTCTTCGATTTCGCGCCGTTTGCGAAAAAGTATCTGCACGACGTATTCGACTGGCAGCGCAGAAACGGATGCCTTCCGCACATTGCGCCGGACGGCGGCGCGGATTTTTACATGTGGACGATGAACGGTTCGGTCGGCTGGTCGGACGTCGGCGTTCTGATCCCGTGGCGGTACAGCGAGATCAATCGGGACGATTCGATCCTGAAGCTCTTTTATGACGGCATGGCGCGCTATGCCCGCTTTATGGAGAAGCGCTGCGGCAAGAACATGCCGCTGTTTTCCAAACGCTACGATCTGCCGAAGGAAGCGAAGAAGTATTTTGTCAACCGCGGGCAGAGCTACGGCGAGTGGGCGGAGCCTGACGACGTCGACGGCGGATTCCATTGGCAGGACTTTGTCGCACCGCATCCGGAGGTTTCCACCGCGTATACCTGTTATGTGCTCGGCTTGATGGCAAAGATCGCAAAGCGGCTCGGGCATGACGCGGACGCGGCGGAGTTTCAAAGCTACAGCGACGGCTGCAAGGAAGCGTATCGCGCGCTTGTCAAAACCGACGCGTACTCGCTCGACACCGATCGGCAGGCGCAGCTTGTCCGTCCGCTGTATTTCGACCTTTTGGATGAGGAGCAGACCGCGTTTGCAAAGAAACGTCTGGTCGAAGCGCTGAAGCATTACAACTGGCGGCTCGGCACGGGCTTTCTGTCCACGCCGCTGATCCTGTATGTGCTCGCGTCGTACGACGTCGAAGCGGCGTATACGCTTCTCGAAAACGAACAGATCCCGGGCTGGCTTTCGATGCCGAAGGGCGGCGCAACAACGATCTGGGAAGCGTGGGAAGGTCCCGCAGGCGCGAAGGGCGGCATCGGAAGCCTGAACCATTATTCCAAGGGCGCCGTTGTGGAATGGCTGTTTACAACGATGTGCGGCATCCGCGTGGAAGGCGAGAATCGCTTCACGGTCGCGCCGCAGCCGGGCGGACATTTCACGCACGCCGAAGCGTCCTACAACAGCGTGTTCGGACGCGTCAGGAGCGGCTGGGAAAGGAAGGACGGCAAAACGACCTATACGATCGATGTGCCTGCAAACTGTGAAGCGGAGATCAAACTCCCCTCCGGCAGAACGGAAACGGTCGGCGCGGGACTGCATTTTTACACGGAGGAAGCATGAAACGGGTTCTTGCGATCGACATCGGCGCGTCAAGCGGACGGCATATCGTGGGCTGGATCGAAAACGGGCAGTGGCGGACCGATGAGGTCTACCGCTTTGAAAACGGCGTTGTTGAACGGGACGGACATCTTGTCTGGGACATCGACGCGCTTTTAGAGCATGTCAAAGCAGGCATTGCGATCGCCCGGGAACGGTACGAAATCGAAAGCCTTTCGATCGACACCTGGGGCGTGGACTATGTGCTGCTGAACGGGGACGAGACCGTCTATCCGGTCTATGCCTACCGCGACCACCGCACGGAAGCGGTGATCGAAAAGGTGCATGAAAAGATGCCGTTTTCCGCGCTCTATCGCCGCACCGGCATCCAGTTTCAGCCGTTCAATACGGTCTATCAGCTCTATGCGGACAAGAAGGCGGGGCGGCTCGAAGCGGCGACCGGTTTTCTGATGATCCCCGAATACCTGATATACCGGCTCTCGGGCGTAAAAAGCCACGAGTACACCAACGCCACCACGACCGGCATGGTGAACGCCGAGACGGGGGAGTATGATCCCGGGATCATAGAAGCGTTGGACCTGCCGAAACAGTTGTTCCATCAACTGCAGCAGCCGGGCACGGCGATCGGTTTGTATGAGGGCGTCAAGGTCGTCCTCTGCGCCACGCACGACACCGGCAGCGCGGTCGAGGGGATCCCGATGGAGGGGAACGAGCCGTACATTTCCTCCGGCACATGGTCGCTGCTCGGCGTCAAGACGGAAAAACCGATCACCGACGAAGCAAGCGAACGTGCCAACTGGTCCAACGAGGGCGGCGTGGGCTATAATCGCTATCAAAAGAACATCATGGGCATGTGGCTTGTGAACCGCCTGCGTGCGGAGCTTTGCCCGGAAAAACCGTGGAGCGAAATCACGGCGGAAGCGGAACAAAGCCGCTTTTACGAGACGGTCGACGCCAACGCTGCGGCATTTCTTGCGCCGGAATCCATGCAGGCGGCATTCGACGCCGCGCTTGAACAGAAGCCGCAGACCGCGGGGGACTACTTTCGCTGCGCATACCGGTCTCTGGCGCTCTCCTACCGGCAAGCGATCGAGGAACTGGAACGCAATACCGGAAGGACTTACGACAAGCTCTATATTGTCGGCGGCGGGGCAAAGAACGGCTTTCTGAACCGCCTGACCGAACAGGCGACCGGCAAACAGGTGATCGCCCTGCCGATCGAGGCAACGGCGCTCGGGAATTTGAACATACAGATAGAGGCAGACAACCCCTCAGTCACCTGACGGTGACAGCTTCTCCACCCTCTACGAGGGGGGGAAGCCTTGGTTTCTGCGAAACTTGTGTTTCTCATCCAATCGATGGGCAGCGTACACAAATAGCCTTCCCCTTCGAGGGGAAGGGGGACCGCTTGCGGTGGATGAGGTGGATGCGCAGAAAAGCGCAGAGCTTTTCGCGGATGAATGAATTGCGATGACGCGCATGAATTGTCCGAAGGACAGGAATTGACGCCTGCGGCGTCGTGAAATATCAAAACGGAGGAAGGAATATGAGTTTTACGGAAGCAAAAGCAGCATACGCCACGTACGGCGTGGACGTCGAACAGGCGATCGAACGCCTTATGACCGTGCCGGTCTCTCTGCATTGCTGGCAGGGCGACGACGTGCGCGGCTTCGACACCGATCCATCGAAGCCGCTGACCGGCGGCATTCAGACGACCGGCAACTATCCGGGGCGGGCAAGAACGCCCGACGAGCTGATGCAGGATCTCGATAAGGTCCTCTCACTGATCCCCGGCAAGCCCAAGATGAATCTGCACGCAAGCTACGCGATCTTTGAGGATGGCGCGTGGGCGGACCGCGACAAGCTGGAGCCGAAGCATTTTGAAAAATGGGTGCGGTTCTGCAAAGAACGTGGTTTGGGCTGCGATTTCAACCCGACGTTCTTTTCCCATCCGAACTGCGATCCGCTGACGCTTTCGAGTCCGAACGCGGAGACCCGCCGCTTCTGGATCGAGCACGGAAAAGCGTGCATCCGTATTTCAAGCTACCTTGCGGAAGAATTGGGCGAGCCGTGCGTCATGAACATCTGGACCGGCGACGGCTTCAAGGACATTCCCGCCGACCGTATGGGACCGCGCGTGCGCTATCGGGAAAGTATTGACGAAATCCTTTCTGAGCCGTATGATTTTATAAAGGTCAAGCCGTGCATCGAATCGAAGGTGTTCGGTATCGGCGTCGAGGCATACACGGTGGGTTCCGGCGAGTTCGCGCTCTCCTATGCCGCGATGAACCGCGATAAGTGCATTCCGCTGATGGACAACGGACACTATCATCCGACCGAGGTGGTCAGTGACAAGATCCCCGCGCTTTTAGCGTTCTTCCCGGAGATCGCGCTGCATGTCACGCGCCCGATCCGTTGGGATTCCGATCATGTGGTGCTGTTCGACGACGAGACCCGTGAGATCGCGCGCGAGATCGTGCGCTGCGGGATCGACCGCGTGCATATCGCGCTGGACTATTTCGACGCCTCGATCAACCGCATTTCGGCGTGGGTCACGGGCTTCCGCAATGTGCAAAAAGCCCTGCTGTTTGCGCTGCTGCAGCCGAACGACGACTTGAAAGCCCTGCAGAATGCCGGTAATTTCAGTAAGCTCATGGCGACGCAGGAGGAGCTCAAAACCCTACCGTTCGGCGAGGTCTGGAACGAGTATTGCCGCCGCTGTGATCGACCGATCGACGGCGCATGGTATTCGGAGATCGAGCGCTACGAAAAGCGCGTTTTGACAAAACGCGCTTGACGGTCGCACATATGCCTCCCCTGTGTAAGGAGAGGCGGCAGCCGAAGCGGAGCAAGGCTGACGGAAGGGTTGTCAATGAATTGCGCTGGCGCGCAAGAATTGGCTTCGCCATGAATTGTCCAAGGACATGAATTGACGCCGCAGGCGTCATGAACAACCCCTCCGGGTTCACCATGTTCACCCACCTCCCCTTGCACAGGGGAGGCAAGACCACCTCGTACCAAAAGCCTTCCCCATGACTTGGGGAAGGTGTCGCCGAAGGCGACGGATGAGGAGAACACGCAGAAAAGCGCAGAGCTTTTCGCGGATAAATGAATTGCGCTGACGCGCATGAATTGGCTTCGCCATGAATTGTCCAAGGACATGAATTAACGCCGCAGGCGTCATGAAAGGAATAGAATGATGAAAGATATTTTGAACGCACCGTTTCTTACGGAAATGATCCGCACCACGACAAACATGTACGCCCACGGCTGGGACGAGCGCAACGGCGGCAATATCTCCATGCTGCTGGACGAAGCGGAGGTACGGAAATACCTCAGGATCCCCGCGATCGTCCGCACGATCCCGACGGGCTTTGAAGCGCCCGAATTGAATGGGAAGATCTTTCTCGTCACCGGCACCGGCAAGTATTTCAAGAACGTACAGTACGATCCGGCAAAGAATCTCGGCATCGTCCGCCTTGCGAAAAACGGCGCGGAAGCCGAGGTCCTTTGGGGCTTTTCGGACAAGGGCAGGTTCACATCGGAGTTTCCGGCGCATATGATGAGCCACATTGCACGCATGCGCGTTGATCCCGAAAACTGCGTCGTCATGCACTGCCATCCGGCAAATCTGCTTGCTATGACCTATGTGCACGACCTCGACGAACGCGCCTTTACGCGCACGCTTTGGCAGATGTGCACCGAATGCATCGTGGTGTTCCCGGACGGCGTGAACGTGCTGCCGTGGATGCTCTGCGGCACCAACGAGATCGGCGAAGCCACCGCAAAGAAGATGGAGACCGCAAGGCTTGTCGTGTGGGCACAGCACGGCGTCTACGGCGCGGGCAAGGACCTCGACGAGACCTTCGGGCTTATCGAGACCGCAGAGAAGGCTGCGGAGATCTACATGAAGATCGCGCATCTTCCGCGCGTCAATACGATCACCGACGAACAGATGCACGAGCTGGAGAAGCACTTCGGCGTCAAAGCCAGGGACGGATATCTGAACTGAACCAAATACGATACGGCAAAAAGAGCGTCTTTACGGAAAAGACGCTCTTATCTTGTTATAAAACCCGACGGCAGGACCCGCGCGGGCGCTGTTTACCATCGAACCGGCGCAGAATCCGTTTTTACGGCGTGTTACGGCGCGACGCGATTGCAGGCGCGGAAGATCAGCAGCGCAAGCTGCTTGGGTTCCATGTCGAAGCCGCGGCGGATCCATTCCATAATCATGTGCACACTGCCCTGCATGAGAAAGCAAAGGATGTACGGCTCCTCCGCGGCGGCGCAGGAGAGGGGAATGTTGACGCGGAGACTTTTCAGTGTGTATTCGATAAAATGACTGCGGAACTGTTCGCTCCCTGCGTCGAAAAACAGGATGCGGAACAGGGACGCGTTGTCCTTGATGTATTGCAGAAACGCTTCGATCATGCCCGGCGCGTCCGCGGTCGGTCTGACGTTCTGCAGGTATTCGAGCGTTTTCAGATACACCTCGTTTTCCACGTCCGACAGCAGGGCGAACTGGTCGGTATAGTGCAGATAGAAGGTCGTTCGGTTGAGATCCGCCTGTTCGCAGATCTCTTTGATCGTGATCTCGTTGAACGGCTTTTTCTGCATCAGCTCTACAAGCGCCGTTCTTAAAAGCAGGCGCGTCATCTGCGCACGCCGGTTGTTCTTGACCGCCATATGATCCTCCCGTCAATTTTTGCATAATCGTCTGGATTTCAACAAATCCGATCCGAATGTCGATGTTGCGACATCCCTAAAAACATCTGCTGATTGTTATTTCAACACGGTGTCGATATAATAATAGGCGAAACAGGACAAAATGTCAATACCATACAGGAGGTACGCAGCATGAAGGTATTTATGATCGGCGGAACGGGGCTTTTGGGCTCGGAAGCGGCAAAGGAACTGATCCGAAGAGGGCACGAGGTATCGTCTCTGGCGCTGCCGCCGCTGCCCCGGGGCGCGGTGCTTCCGCCCGAAATGAAGCTGGAGTTCGGCAATTATCTGGAGATGAGCGACGAAGAGCTCAAAAAGCATCTTATGGGCTGCGAGGGCTTTGTATTTGCGGCGGGCGTGGACGAGCGCGTGGAAGGTCCCGCGCCGATTTATGATCTTTATAAGAAATACAACATCGATCCCGTGAAGCGGCTTTTATCGCTCTGCCGGGAGTGCGGCGTGAAGCACGTCGCGATCTGCGGTTCGTATTTCTCCTATGCCGCCAAGAAATGGCCCGAGAAGGAATTGACGAAGTGGCATCCGTATATCAAAAGCCGCATCGACCAGGAGGAAGCGGCAATGGCGTTTGCCGCCGATATGGACGTTGCGGTGCTGGAGCTTCCGTACATCTTCGGCACGCAGCCGGGCAGAAAGCCGGTGTGGGTGTTCCTCGTCGAAAACGTCATGAGCATGAAGAAGGTCACGATGTATCCGAAGGGCGGCTCGACGATGGTGACCGTGCATCAGGTCGGACAGGCGATCGCAGGCGCGATCGAGCGGAACCGCGGCGGCAATTGCTACCCGATCGGCTACTATAACCTGACGTGGGTGGAGCTATTGAAAATCGTCCACAAGTACCTCGGCTGCCCGGACAAGAAGATCGTCACGATCCCGAACTGGATGTATGCGATCGGCGGCAGAAAGATCATGAAGGAGCAGAAAAAGCACAACGTTCAGGGCGGTCTTCATATGGTGAAGTTCACCGACATCATGTGCTCGAACCTGTTTATCGATAAGTCCGAGGGCTGTGACGCGCTCGGCGTGACCGACGACGACATCGACGCGGCGATCGGCGATTCGATCCTGCTCTGCAAGGACGTCATCGAAAAGAAAACCGCTGTGCTCGGCATGAAGGGAGAATAAGATGCAGACCGTATTTATGACCGGCGCGGGCGGCGGCATGGGCTTTGAGAGCTTCAAGGCGATGCTTTCCGATCTCGATACACTTTATAACCTTGTGGTTCTCGTGCGCGACAGCGAAAAGAACCGGAATCTGTTCATGCCGTATGCGGAGCAGAAGGGCTTGACTATCGTCTGGGGCGATCTTCTGAACAAGGACGATGTGCGCAAGTGCATTGAGCAATCGGATATTGTGCTGCACATCGCTGCGTTCGTGTCCCCGCAGGCGGACTATTTCCCGAAGAAGGCGATGCAGAACAACTACGGCTCGACGCGGAACCTTATCGAAGCGATTTATGAAACGGGCAAAGCGAACACCTGTAAGTTTGTCTACATCGGCACCGTCGCGGAGACCGGCGACCGCATGCCTCCGATCCACTGGGGCAGGGTCGGCGATCCGATCAAGCCGAGCATGTTCGACTATTATGCCGTGTCCAAGGTCGCCGCGGAGCGGTATGTGATCGAAAGCGGACTCAAATATTGGGTGAGCCTCCGTCAGACCGGTATCATCGGTCCCGCGATGGCGAAGATCCGCGACGCGATCCAGTTCCACAACTGCCTCGACAACGTGCTGGAATACGCCTCCGATCGCGACAGCGGCAGACTGATGCGAAACCTCTGCGCGTTTGAAGCGGACGGCACGCTCGACGGCGCGTTCTGGGGGCACATCTACAACATCGGCGGCGGAGAAACCTGCCGTGTCGATACGCTGACGATGTACAAGCTCATGTACGGCGAGATCGGCATCAAGAACATCGATTACGTCATCGACCCGAAGGTCAACGCCACGCGCAACTTCCACGGGCAGTACTATCTCGATTCGGACAAGCTCGAGAACTATCTGCACTTCCGCTCCGACAGCATGCAGTATTTCTACGACGCGTACCTCAAAGAACTCGGCACGGCAAAGCCGTTCGGCAGGATCATCTGCAAGCTCCCCGGCGGGCAGCGCTTGATGGGCTCCATCATCAAGGGCACGTTCAAAAAGCTTTTGAACGGCGAGCACGGCACAAAGCATTGGCTCGACACGAACATGGAGGATCATATCGAGGCGTACTGGGGCAGCCGCAAGGCATGGGAAGCGCTTCCGGAGAAGACCTCCGAAATGCAGCATTTCACCGATTGGGACACGGTCGTGCATATCGACCACGGCTACGACGAATCAAAGCCGGAAAGCGAGCTGTCCTTTGAGGATATGCAGGGCGCGGCGACCTTCCGCGGCGGCAAGCTGCTTTCCGAATCGATGCAAAAGGGCGATTGGAAAACCAAGCTGCGTTTTTGCTGCGCGTTCGGTCATGAATTTGAAGCAAGCCCGCGGCTCGTGCTGGAGGGCGGTCACTGGTGCCCGGAATGCGAGCGCAAGAGCTGGAACTACGGCGCGCGCGCCAAGGTCGATCCGTTCTTTGCGCAGGTCTGGGACCCGCTGCATGAGCCGGACGAGCTGCGCGAGTACCCGAAGGAAGTCACGGAACTGGATGTATAATCGCACTGTATGCGCATGATACAAGATTTCTTCTTGATGCGCGGACGCAGCGGGTGTATAATCATTATACGGAACAACGTCGGGGAGGCGGTCAGATGAAACGCTTGAAGGAAAAACCATGGTTCAATTACGCGGTCGCCGCATGCATCGCCGTCATTCTGTATGTCGTATTGACGCATCTTCCGGGCTTCCGGGAGGGGATCAGGACGTTCCTCGGCTATTTCAGACCGGTGATCCTCGGCTGTGTGATCGCGTATCTCATCAATCCGCTGTCAAAGCTGTACGAGCGCAGCGTATTTCGCCGCATCAAAAAGGAAAAAACCAGGGAAGCCCTGTCCACGGTGCTTGCGTTTATTACGGTGGTCCTGTTCCTTGCGCTTCTGATGCTGATCCTGATCCCGCAGCTGATCGAAAGCATCAGCATGTTCGTTGCAAATCTGGATACCTACGCGGAGACGGTCAACGACGTGCTCAACCGGATCGGCGTTTCCGCTTCGACATTGAATCTGGACCATGTGATCAGCTCCTCCGAAGCGATTCTTGAGACGGTAACGGATTACATCAAAAACAATCTCAACACGATCCTCAGCATGTCGGTCAGCGCCGGAAAGGAAGTGCTGCTGTTTGTGATCGCGTTTCTGCTGTCGATCTATCTGCTCAGTTCAAAGCGCCGCCTGAAGGACGGCGGAAAGCGGCTGCTCAGAGCGTCCGTCAGCGAAAGCAGATATGAGAAGATCAAGGATTTCTTCGCAAAGAGCCACAAGATCTTCAACCGTTATATCGCGTTCAATCTGCTGGACAGTCTGATCATCGGCTGCGTGAACGCGCTCTTTATGACGGTCCTCGGCATGCCGTACGTCGGGCTCGTGTCCTTCGTGGTCGCGGTTACCAATCTGATCCCGACCTTCGGACCGGTCATCGGCGCCGGCATCGGCGGATTTGTGCTTGTTCTGGTCAAGCCGTGGTACGCGATTGCGTTTCTGATCTTCACGGTCGTTCTGCAGTGCATCGACGCCTATCTCATCAAGCCCAAGCTGTTCGGGGACTCCCTCGGCGTTCCGGGTCTGTGGATACTGGTCGGCATCGTGATCGGCGGCAGGATGTTCGGGATCGTCGGCATCCTCCTTGCGATCCCGGGCGTCGCGATCCTGGACATGCTGTATCAGGAGTATTTCATGCCCTGGCTGGAGGCAAGACGCAAGCCGGAAAGCCAACCGCCGGCAGAACACAAGCAGGAGTAATCCGTGCAGAATAAACGATCATGATCCTGAAAGCCGAAGCAGCGCGCTTCGGCTCTTTTCTTGCATCGGCGGGCGGGATGTGGTAAACTGATGGCATCAAGGGGACAGAAGGACAGCGGGGCAATGGCGCAAACGGCAAAGCGGATCGGGATCTGTGTGTTTTCCGGCACGGGAAACACTTTAAAATGCGCGAAGGCATTGGAAGCGGCGCTGACGGAACGGGGCATTTCGGTCAAACTTCATGAGATTGCGGACGGGACGGAGACGGCGTCGGAGCGCGATCTTGTGATCTGCTATCCGATCTACGGCTTCAATATGCCGCGCGTGATGAAACCCTTCTGCCGCAATCTTACGGGCGGCGGGAACGTATGGTTTTTGAAAACCTCCGGCGAGCCGCTGCGCTTAAACGACAATTCCTCCGCGGAGATGATCCGCATTCTGCAAAAGAAAGGCTATGCGATCAAGGGCGAGTTTCACTATATCATGCCCTACAACATAGTCTTCCGGCACACGGACGCGCTGGCGTCGTTGATGCTTGAGACGGCGGAGAAACGGATCTCCGACGCCGCAAAAAGGATCGCAGACGGGGAGGAAACGTCGATTGCCGCGCCGCTTTCCGCAAAACTCGTTTCCGCGCTCTGCCGCGTCGAGCATTGGTTCTATCCGAGAAACGGCAGACTGTTCCGCGTCGATCCGAAAAAGTGCGTCCGCTGTCTGAAATGCGTGAAAAACTGCCCGACAAAGAACATCACGTTTGAGGACGGCAGATTCCGCTTCGGCAAAAACTGCATCGGCTGCGTGCGCTGCTCGTTCAACTGCCAGACTGACGCGATAAAGATCGGGATGATCGACTTCATGCGCGTCAACGGTCCCTATGATTTTACCCGCGATCCGGGATCCGCAAGGCTCGGACGCTACTGCAAAAAATCCTACGAGCGATATTTTGCGGACAAGCGGGATTGAGGAGGTCCTATGCATTATCGGGAGTATGGAGCGGAGAATCCGGAAACGATCCTTCTGCTGCACGGCGGGGGACTTTCCGTGTGGAATTACCGGGAGGAAGCCGAGCTTCTTCAATCCAAATACCATATCGTCCTGCCGATCCTGGACGGACACGCGGGGAGCGACCGGCAGTTTACCTCCATCGAGGACAATGCCGCAGAGATCATCACTTTTATCGATGCGCATTCAGGAGGCAGCGTTCTGCTGATCGGAGGGCTTTCCCTCGGCGGGCAGGTGCTTTTGGAAATGCTTTCCCAACGCAGGGACATTTGCAGGTACGCGATCGCGGAAAGCGCCGCGGTCATCCCGTCCGGGATCATCAACGCGCTGATCGATCCGACGTTCGGATCGAGTTACGGACTGATTCGCAGGAGATCCTTTGCAAAGCTGCAGTTCCGTTCGCTGCATCTGAAGCCGTCGCTGTTTGAGGACTATTACTGCGATACCTGCGCGATCGAAAAGTCCGATATGATCGCCTTCTTAAAAGCAAACACGGCGTATTCCTTAAAGCCTGCGATCTCGGAGACGACGGCGCAGCTGCATCTCTTTGCGGGGGCGAAGGAAAATCGCCGGATCCTGCGCTCTCTGGACACGATAAACAACGCCGTTCCGGGAAGCAAAAAGACCGTGATCCCCAACCTGTATCACGGCGAGTTTTCGATCAATCATCCGGAAGACTATGTGCGGACGATCAAAAGGATCCTGAAAGGCTCCTGAACCCGACAGATCCCGCGCGCAGAGGCATCGCGTATCACGCGGTTCGTTCGGCGGAAAGGAATGTGATCCCGATCCGCAGATAAGTCAGTGTGCATGTTTCAATGCGCACTTTTATATTGCAAAAAGTTTTTCGGGTTTTAATTTCATTTTAGGAAACGCCTGTATGATGGTACCATCAAAGAAAGCGAGGACACGCATATGGAAAGCGTACAGGCGCCGATCACCGTGATGCAGCGGGTCGAATGGAAATACATCCTAAATGCAGAACAGACGGACTTTTTCTGCGAACGGTTAAAGGGACACATGGAGCCGGACGCGTACGGGCTGACCACGATCCAATCGCTCTATTACGATACGCCGGACAAACGGCTTGTCCGGACCTCGATCGAAAAGCCGGCGTTCAAGGAAAAGATCCGGCTCCGCGCATACGGTCGCGTGACGAACGAATCGCCGGTCTTTTTGGAGCTCAAGCGCAAGGCGTTCGGGATCGTTTACAAGCGCCGTGTGCAGACGACGGTCCCGGAGGCGGAGCGGTTCTTCGCCGGAGAACTGAACCTCGACGAAACGGGGCAGATCGACCGCGAGATCACCTATTTCCGCGATTTCTACCAAAAGCTCGAGCCTGCGTGCATGATCCTCTACGACCGAACCGCGTATTATGAGCCGGACGGCGATCTGCGGCTTACGATCGACCGCAACCCGCGTTACCGCATCGATGCGCTGTCCTTCGATCACGCGCCGGTCGGGATCCCGCTTATAAACCCCGGCGATACGATTCTCGAAATCAAGGTGCAGGACACGATCCCGCTGTGGCTCGTCCGCATTCTGTCCGAAGGGCAGATCAAGCGCGGCAGCATCAGCAAATACGGCGAAGCGTATCGGCGCTCAATGCCGGTCCGCAGATGAAAGGAATTTTCAAATGTTTGATTCGATTTATTCTTCCTCAGTCACCGCATCGGAGTTTTTTCTGATGGCGGGCGTTGCGATCCTCTCCGGATTGTTGTTTGCATGGGGCATGTCGCGGCGGGTACGCGCCACGAAGCGCTTTTTCATCGTCACGGCGCTGATCCCGTTTGTCGTCGGCGCGGTCATCACCTTCGTGAACGGCAACATCGGCGCGGGCGTTGCGATCGGCGGCGCGTTCAGCTTGATCCGCTTCCGCTCGGCGCAGGGCACTGCGGACGAGATCGCCGCGATCCTGATCGCCATGGGCGCGGGCATCGCGTTCGGCATGGGCTATCTTGCGTACGGCGTCATCATCCTTTTGACGCTTGCGCTTTTGTACTTCCTCTTTGCGTCGTTGCACCTCTTTGACAGCAAGCCGATGCAGGAGGAGCGGCTTTTGAAGGTGACCGTGCCGGAATCGCTGGAATATACCGAACTGTTCGACGAGCCTTTCAAGCAGTATCTGAAGAGCGTTGAGCGTCTCGGCGTCAAAACGACCGGCATGGGCTCCATGTTCCGGCTCTCGTTCCTCATCCGCATGAGGGACCCGAAGGAGGAGAAGGCGTTTATCGACGAGCTGCGCACAAGGAACGGGAATCTGGAAATCGCGCTGCTGCCGTACAGCGAGCAGCAGGCGCAGTTATAAAACGGTTGTCAAACGGAATCACAACCTGTACACTGTCAACAGAAAGGAAACAAGAGAAATGAAACGCTTATTTGCATGTATCATACTTTTTGCGCTTCTATGCATCGCATGCGGAGGAACGGCGCAGACCAATGCTGTCGCGTCGTCGGAAGCGACGGAGATCACTCCGGTGAACAGCACGGCTGCTCCGATGGCGGCACAGGAGACCGCCGCGCCGGTCGGCAGTGAAACGCTGACAGATCCGACCGATGATGCGAAGACAACGACGGACGATTTCACGATCACATCCGATACCGGCGCGGTCTCACAGAACGGCTCGGTCTATATGATCACGGCGGCGGGGGAGTATACGCTTTCCGGCGCGCTCGGAAATGGGCAGATCGTGGTGGACGCGGGCGACGAAGATGAAGTGAAGCTGATCCTCAATAACGCTTCGATCTCCTGCGATTTCGGCGCGCCGATCCTTGTAAAGAACGCTGCAGAAGCGACGGTGAAAGCAGAAAAGAATACGTACAATACCGTTGCCGATCTCCGCACCGGCAGCGTGGACGGTATTGAGGAGGACGCCGCGATCTACACGACCTGCGATCTTAAACTTACCGGCAGCGGAACGCTGATCGTTGAAACGTCGTTTGATAACGGCGTGAAATCGAAGGACGATCTTTCTGTCAAGAACATGACGCTCAAGGTGACCGCAGCGGGCAACGCGCTGAAGGGCAACGATTCGGTTTCGATCAAATCCGGCAGTCTTATTCTGATCTCCACCGCGAGCGACGGCGTTAAGACCGAAAACACGGATGTCTCATCGAAAGGAAAGCAGCGCGGCACCGTGTCGATCACGGGCGGACAGGTCGATATCTACGCTGCCTGCGACGGCATTTCCGCGGCGTACAACGTTGAAATTTCCGAAGAGGAAACGTGCGTTGTCAATATCTACACCGCTTCCCACGCGAATGCCGAAGCGACGGCGGCAGGCGCGGAAGCGTATCTGATCGTGCCGACGGCGCTGTACAGCGACGCCTGCGACTATTACGCGTATTTCTATAACGATGACGAAGCGGCGGGCACGTTCGTGCAGTGTGTCTATGAAACGATGGTGTACAGCGGACGGACCGGGTATTACGGACTTGCGTTCCGCATCCCGGACGGATACCGGAACATTCTGTTCCACATGGTGGAAAGCGGCGCGGCGCCGGACGGCGAAAACTTCAAGGCAAGCACGACCGGCGAGACCGTCAACACCGCAATGAACGGATACCTTCTGACCTCCATTTCCGGCGGAACGATGTCCGGCGACTGGGTCGGCATCACAAGCGGCGGCAATTCGTCCAAAACGACATATTCCTCGAAAGGGATCAAAGCGGAGAACGAGATCATCGTCAGCGCGGGCACGGTCACGGTCTTTGCGGGAGACGACGGTCTGCACGCAAACGCCGGCACTGCGCTGGAAAACGGCGCGGAAGGTCTCGGAAACATCACGGTGAACGGCGGCTCCGTAACGGTGACGTCGGCAGACGACGGTATGCATGCGGACAATGCGCTGACGGTCAACGGCGGGACGGTCGATATTGTTGAATCACACGAAGGCCTTGAGGCGAACACAGTTACGCTGAACGGCGGCACGATCTGTGTTGACGCCGACGACGACGGACTGAACGCCTGCAAAGGCGCGGCGACGCCGATGGTGTATATCAACGGCGGATATGCAGAGATCCGCACGCCCTCCGGCGATACGGACGCGATCGACTCAAACGGCAGCATCCAGATGACCGGCGGCACGGTGCTGGTGCTCGGCGGCGCGCAGATGGGCGGCATGGCGGGCTCAGTGGATGCGGACGGCACGGTCACCGTGACCGGCGGCACGATCGTCGCGCTCGGAGGCATCTGTCAGTTTCCGCAAAGCGGCTCGGTCAACACCTATGTATCGAACGGCACGAGCTTTTCCGCCGGGGATTACCGCATCACGAACGCAAACGGCGATACGATCTTCTCGTTCAATCTGAACGAATCCTTTTCCTCCTGTTGGATCGCGTCGGACGCGTTCGCCTTGAACGGCTCGTACACGGTGGAGAAGGACGGCGCAGCGTTCCTCTCCTGGACGCAGTCGTCTCAAACGGAAGGCGACGCGGGCAATTACGGGTTCGGCGGTTTCGGCGGCTTCGGCGGTCACGGAGGCGGACACGGCAGGCGATAAACGGCAAATAGAAAAGCAGCTCCGAAAAGAACGGAGCTGCTTTTTGCTTATATCGTTTTATTCTGCAAACGCCGCTTCCACGGTCAGAGATTCACCGTCCGAGAAGGCATGGATTTTGCCCTTGTGCGATTCGACGACCGCTTTCGCGATCGCAAGTCCAAGCCCGAACCCGCCGGTCTCGGAGCTGCGCGAGGCGTCGGCGCGATAGAACCGGTCGAACAGGCGGTCCTGACTGCCCTTTTCCATATGCGCGGCGGTATTCGTCACGGAGAGCAGAAGCTGTCTGCCGGTCTTTTTCAGGGAAAGCGAGATCGTACCGCCCTCCGGCGAATACTTCATCGCGTTGTCCAAAAGGATCGATATGAGCTTGCGGATCGATTTTTCATCGCCGTGCAGGGAGAGCATCGGCTGAATGTCCGTCGTGAACGTCTTGCTTTGCGTCAGAGCGACCGCCCGGTACGGCTGTGCCGTGTCCGAAACGACGTCGGAGAGCGGAAACTCCAGCATCTGCGGCTTTGCGCTTTCCTCTTCCATGCGCGAAAGGTAAACGAGGTCGTTGGTCAGCGAGGAAAGACGGTCCGTCTGCGAACGGATATCCGCGATCCATTCGCTTTCGGGAAGATCCTCTTCAAGCACATCCGCGTCCGCCCGGATGATCGTGATCGGCGTCTTGAGCTCGTGTCCGGCGTCGGTGATGAACTGTTTTTGCTTTTCGTAGCTCAGGGCGATCGGACGCACGATCCGCGCGGACAGGAGCATCAGCAGCAGAAACACCATCAAAAAACCCGCCGCGGAAATGCCGACGCTTGTCCAAAGGAACGCGCGGAAGGTGGCAAGCTCGACTTCACGATTCAGAAAGATCCAGCGCGTACCGGAATCGGCGGGCACGCCGAGATACCGGTAATCGCCTGAGAACCCTTTTTCGAGACCTCTCGCCGCCGCGGATTTCGCCATATCTGCAGCGCCGCTTTCATTGATCGTGACGATATTCCGAAGATCGACGGAGATCAATTCGCCCGCATCCGTCAGCGTGACCGAGAAATAGCGCGCCTGATACGGGCGTTCGCCGTTCCATTCGCGCCGCTGTCTGTGCCCTGTTTTGTCACGTTCCTCCGGATTTACCTTGTCATCGAACGTGAACGTGCCGGGGGAATTGCCGTTGAGCTCCGAAAGCATGGAAAGCGTCCCGTCTGCATCGTTTACAAGCGAACGGTAATTCAGAATGTTGATCAGTCCGATCAAAAGCCCGAGCACGAGCAACAGCGACAGCATCGCCGCCAGTATGAATTTCCGTTTCAGCTTCCGGATCATTCCGACACCTCCAGATAATACCCGACGCCGCGCTGCGCCTTGATCTTCACATTCGCGCCGACGGCTTCCAGCTTCTTTCTGAGATATGAGATATACACCCAGACAACGTTCAGCTCGGCTTCGCTCTCATACCCCCAGATGCGGTCCATGAACGCATCGGTCGAGATCAGCCGTTTCGGGCTTCGCATCAGCATCTCCAGCATCTGAAACTCCTTGCCGGCAAGCTTAAACTGCCCGCCCGGACCTTTCAGCTCGTACGCTGCGACGTCCAGCGTCAGATTTCCGACGGAAAGCTTTGTGTCCGCCTGCACCGCGGTCTGCCGCGTCATCACACGGATGCGCGCCAAAAGCTCCTTCGTATCAAAGGGCTTCGTGAGATAATCGTTTGCGCCGGAATCGAGCCCGAAGACCCTGTCGTCGATCTCCGAACGCGCGGTCAGCATCAGCACCGGCGTTTTGTTGCCCGTCTCGCGCATGCGCTTTAAGACCGTGAACCCGTCGACCTTCGGCATCATGACGTCGAGGATCACGCCGTCGTAGTTTTCGGTCGCGAGGTAATCCAGAGCGTCCGCGCCGTTATAGACCGCGTCGACGGAATAGTTGTTCTTCTTTAGGATCGCGCACACCGCGCGCGACAGGGATTTTTCATCCTCCGCAAATAAAAGGCGCATACCGCTCCTCCGAAGCTGTTTTTTCAATCATATCATATATTTCCGGAAAAAGCATCAAAAACTTTGTTCGGATTTAGGTTCGTTTAGGGTTGACGCTGTATGATCAAAGCAAGAAAAAGAGAGGTGAAGAACATGAAGATACCCAAGTACGGTTTTGCGGTCCTGTTCGGGCTTGCGCTGCTGCTGTTCACCGGATATCTTTTGGCGGATACATTTCTGATCAAACGCGTCTATTCGGCTGCGGCGGAGGAACCTGCGGCGCAGACTGCCGTGATACAGACGGCGGGGGACGAGGACGAGATCACAATCATCGCGGAGGAATCTGCCGAAGCATTTGCGGAGGAACCGGAACCGACCGAAGCCGCGCAGGCGGCGGAGCCGGTCACGACCGACACGACCTATTCGGACGAAAACATTTCCATACAGCTTTCGACATACCGGCTTCATGAAACGACGGTCTACGTTGCGGACGTACAGCTCTCCTCGGCGGACTATCTTCGGACGGCGTTTGCCGAGAACAGCTACGGACGCAACGTCACCGCCAAAACCTCGGCGACGGCGTCTTCGGTCAACGCAATCCTTGCGATCAACGGCGATTATTACGGCGCGCAGCGCAGCGGCTATGTGATCCGCGGCGGCGTGCTGTACCGGAACACGCCGAGCGGCGGCGAGGACCTTGTGATCTATCGGGACGGCTCGTTCGGCATCATCGACGAGGACGAGATCACGGCGGAGGAGCTGCTTGCGTCCGGCGCATGGAACGTGCTCAGCTTCGGTCCGGCACTTGTGGAAAACGGCGAAATCGCAGTTTCGGAAAACGATGAGGTCGGCAGGGCGATGGCGAGCAATCCGCGCACGGCGATCGGCGTGATCGATGATCTGCACTATGTGTTCGTTGTGGCGGACGGCAGAACAAGCGACAGCGACGGGCTTTCCCTCCATGAGCTTGCGACGTTTATGGAATCGCTCGGCGTAGAGACCGCCTATAATCTCGACGGCGGCGGCTCGTCGTCGATGGTGTTTCTCGGGAACCTTGTCAACAACCCCGTAAACGGCAGAAGATCCGGCGAAAGGAGCGTGAGCGACATTGTCTACATCGGTTACGGCGCGTAAATTGAATCCGCAGCAAAAGCTGATTCTGATCGATCTGGTCGTTTCCCTGTTCTGCGCGGCGTTCGGTGCGGTCTATGAGATCTTCAGCCACGGCGTATACGCCTACGGCATGCTCTATGCCTTTGCATTCCCGCTCGTGCTCGGCGTGCTGCCGCTGCTGCTCATTACGATGCTGCGCGCGCCGTACCCGAATCGCTTTGCCCGCAGCGTATACCATGCGGGGATCGCGGCGCTGACCGTCGGAAGCCTCGTCTCCGGCGCGCTCGAGATCTACGGCACGACGAATCCGCTGACGCTTGTCTACTGGATCGCGGGCGGCGCTTTGGCGGCGCTCGGTGCAGCGGTGTATCTTATTTCGCTGTTGAAAAGCAGAAAGGATCTCCCGGCGTAAGCGCCGCGGTGCAGAGGACGATTCCCGCCATGGGAACCGTGCGTGCACGCCGGATCTCCGGCGGTTTACCGAAGCGCTTTCCGCTAAGGATATCCACAGAACTCATAAAAAAGAGCGGTGATGACGGAGTCCGTGATCGCCGCTTGATGCAATTGCGGGGGAGATGCTGTTGAACGCGTTTGACCGGATGACCGACTTGCGCCGGCGGCATGCCGCCGATGAGGCAGGGAAGGATCGCGATCAAAGCATGCCGAGCACCTGCTCGTAAACCACGCCGGTGCAGGCGAGCGTATCGCTGAGCAGCTGTTCGCCTCTGTAACGGTAGACTGCGGCTCTGTCCTTGTCCTTGAGATAGCCGAGGTTGATCAGCACGTTCAGCCAGGCGCTGCGGACGGTCGATTCCAGCATCATGACCGCGACGCCGAGGTCGCTGACGGCGTTCATATTGGTCTTTCCCGGCATGCGCTCAATCATTTTCGCCGCGTCGAGAGAAAGCTCCATCGTATGCAGAGGCGATTCGATGCAAAGGATCAGCGCGTTCTGGATCGCGGCGGTGCGGGCGTTTTTTTCCTCCGCCGTCCCTTTGGGCAGATTCAGCGCCGCCGTGAACCGGTGGAACGCGTCGGCTTCGCGTTCCATTGCGTCGAGAAACGCAGCGCGCAGTGCGCCGCGCCGTTCCTTGCAGACACGGATCTCCTCCGAGGATGTGGCATACTGCGGGCGATCCAGGGACAGATTGCCGACCATTTCGGCAAGTGCAGAACCCAAAGAACCCGTCATGGCAGCAGCGGAGCCGCCTCCGGGAGCTGCCGCGTCGGAACCGAGCAACTCAAAGAAGGAGCGTAATGTCAGATCGGAAAGCACCATGGTTGTTTCTCCTTAGATCGAAATCATGCTGCGCGCGGTACGCGCACAATGTCCGCTCAATCGATCAGAGCCTATTCTGCCGGAAAAAGCAAGAAGTTTTCCCGCATTTTGACCGACGGCAGAGTCCTCGGCAAGATGGGACGCTCCGAACGCATCGGAGCGGATCTCTGCAAAAACGTCCCCGGCAGTTATAACAGCTATCTGTTTGAATCGGCGGTCCGATCGTTCCGCGGAAACTGACCAAACAGGCGTTGATTGCCGACGGTATGGACACCGGATGCTTTTCATCTGCCTTGAGATCCTGCGCTTCAGGGCTTTTTTTGATTGCAAAAAACCGGAAAACAGCTATAATGAATTTATAAACGAAAAGGAGCGTTTTCATTATGAGCAGAGTTAACTATGGAGCAAAACCGATCATGCTGCCGCAACCGGTCCTGATCATCGCGACCTACGACGAGAACGGCGTGCCGAACGCCATGAACGCCGCGTGGGGCATTACGACCGATTTTTCGGAGATCACGATCAGCCTCGGCAAGCATAAGACCACGGACAATCTGATGGTTAAAAAGGCGTTTACGGTCAGCATGGGCACGGAGGACACGGTGATCCCGTGCGATTACGTCGGGATCGAATCCGCCGCAAAGGTTCCCGAAAAGTTTTATAGAGCCGGGTTCCATGCCACAAAGAGCGCGTTTGTCGACGCGCCGCTGATCGACGAGCTTCCGATGGCTTTGGAGTGCAGGGTGAAAAGCTTTGAAGGCGGCATTCTCGTCGGCGAGATCGTCAATGTATCGGCGGACGAAAGCGTTGTGACCGACGGAAAGATCGATCTCAAAAAGCTGAAGCCGATCGCGTTCGATCCGTGCAACTATGCCTACGTCGGGCTCGGCGAAAAGGTGGGCAACGCGTTCAGGGACGGCGCAAAGCTGAAATAAATCGGAGCTTGACGGGGTATCCATATGCCGTATGAAGAGGAATCCGTTGTTGCCGAATGGATGGATCGGCTCAAAGGACTGAACGTCAGCACAAAAAAGATGTTCGGCTGCTATTGCCTGTATTGCGACGGGCAGGCAGTCGGCTGGATCCATGACAGCGTTCTTTCCCTGCGCGAGGTTGGGCTTACGTTTCTCCCCGAAGAGATTCAAAGACCGGCTCCGAAAGACAAAATTCAGGAGCTGGTGATTCCTTTCGACTATATCGATGCCGAATGGCTTCCGAAGGCGGTTCAGGACACCGCCGATCTCCGGAAGAAACAGACTGCCCGCAATTTGAAAAGCTAAGGAAAAAACATGAAAGATTCAGACGCGATCTGACGTGGTGATGCGGATGAAAAAGACGAGGGCTATCCTGTATGCGATCCTGGCAGCGGCTTTCTATGCCGTCAATATTCCCGTGTCCAAATTGCTGCTGGATCGTGTCGGAGCGATGACGATGGCTGCGCTGCTCTATCTCGGAGCGGGGATCGGCATCGGGATCGTTTCGCTTTTTGATCGAAAAGAAAAGCGGGAGAAGCTGAACAGGAAGGATCTTCCGTTTGTGATCGGCATGATCGTGCTGGATATTGCCGCGCCGATCCTTTTGATGCTCGGATTATCCATGGGCTTTGCGTCGAACACCTCTCTGCTCGGCAATTTTGAGATCGTCGCAACGGCGCTGATCGCGCTTGCGATCTTCGGGGAAACCGTTTCAAAGCGCCTGTGGCTTGCGATCGGGCTCATTACGCTTTCCAGCATCTTGCTTTCGCTTGACGGCGCGGAAAGCTTCCGCTTTTCATACGGGTCCCTGCTGGTGCTTGCGGCAACGATCTGCTGGGGGTTCGAGAACAACTGCACGAGAAAAATCTCATCGAAAAACACCTATGAGATCGTCATTCTGAAAGGCGTTTTTTCCGGTCTCGGCGCGTTGGCGATCGCTTTGATTCAGAAAGAAGCGCTGCCGTCGCTTCTTTCTATTGCTCTTGCGCTTCTGCTGGGCTTTGTTGCCTACGGACTGTCCATCTTTCTGTACGTCCGCGCGCAGAACGTCCTCGGCGCCGCAAAGACGAGCGCGTATTATGCCGTGACGCCGTTCATCGGCGCGCTGCTGTCCTTTCTGTTCCTGAAAGAAAAACCGACATGGATGTACATTGTCGCGCTTGCAGTGATGATCCTCGGAACGGTGCTGGTCGTGATCGATACGCTGATCCGGAATCACGTCCATATGCATACGCATACGTTCACCCATACGCACGACGGTTCGACGCATACGCATACGGTCACACATTCGCATGCGCATTACCATTACATCACGGACGAAAAGCATGGACACCGACACACCCAAAGCGAGCTGGAAAAGCTGCCGGGCGCGTCGCACCGGTAAATTCCGGCTTGCAGAACATTTTTACTTTCGGACAAAACAGAGCAATCCGGAACAGGATTTTTGCCGCACATAGGTTTATCATCTGTTGTGAAAGGAGGGAGACCGAATGGATTGGGTCAGGACGATCAATGCCGCCATCGACTATATGGAAGACCATCTCAAAGATGCGGTTACACTTTCGGATATAGCGAAGCATGTGCATCTCTCGGCGTTTCATTTTCAGAGGGCGTTTTCTCTGCTGACGGGCATGTCTCCGGCGGAATACATGCGGAAAAGACGGCTTTCGCAGGCGGGGGCGGATCTCACCGGCGGAGAAGAAAAAGTGATCGACGTTGCGATGCGGTATGGCTACGATTCGCCGGAGAGCTTCACAAAGGCGTTTACAAGGTTTCACGGCGCGTCGCCGATGCAGGTCAGAAAGGGAAGTCCGATCCGGTTCATGAACCGGTTCTCCGTCCGGATCACCATGGAAGGATGCTGTATGATGGAGTACACAATTGAAAAATGGGAAGCGATGGACCTGCTCGTCCATGCGAAAACGTTCCATGCCGAAACAAGCGAAGCGGAGATCCCGAAGTTCTGGGATGCATATTACGCCGATGCAGAGTACCGAAAGGTTCCGGGGTATCTCGGTGTCTGCACGCAGACGAAAACGGACGGCGACGAATTTCGATACGGAATCGGCTGCAAAGTGACCGATGCAGAAGGAATCCCGGAGGGGTTCGAGATCCTTCATATCCCCGCCTATACTTGGGCGGTTTTCAAGTGTGTCGGACCGATGCCGGAAGCGATCCAGACCATGTGGGAGAAGATCTACCGGGAATGGCTGCCGGTATCGGAGTATGAGCTGATCCCCGATTATGACATCGAAAACTACCTGCCCGGCGATCCGTCTTCCCGGGATTACGTCAGCGAGATCTGCATCCCTGTCAGAAAGAGCAAACAGCGGTGAAGGGGATCCGATCATACTGATTTGTCAAAACCCGGTTTCCGCCGGGATCATCGGACGCATTTAGTCCGCCATACGATAAAAAACAGCGCGTCGGGGGAGTAAACTTCGACGCATCTTTTTGTCCGTTTCATCGAAAATCGGAATGAGAAGAACCGTTCCTGCTGCGGAACGGTTTTTTGATTGACAAAGGTTTTTGCCTTTTTAACTTCGTTTTAGGAAGCGTCTGTATGATGATACCATCAAAGAAAGCGAGGATGCGCGTATGAAAAGCGTACAGGAACCGGTCACAGTTCGGAAGGTGTTCCCGACTATGGGAACGGTGCATACGATCGCTGTTGAAGGAGAACAGGCGCTTTTTGCTGCCGGACAGATCAAGGTGCGGATTCAGACGATGGATCGGCTGTGGTCTGTCTTTCGGGAGGACAGCGAGATTGCTGCGCTGAACAGAGGCGAATTGATCACGGCAAGTGAGGATACCCTGCGGATTCTCAAAGAAAGCGTGAGGATTTCCAAGGAGACGGAAGGCGTGTTCAACATCACGGCGGGATCGTTGACGAAACTTTGGCGGCACGCAATGAACGACGAGCGGATCCCGAATCCGTGCGAGATCTCAAAGGCGCTGCGGCACACCGGCGCGACAGGCATTCGGATTTTCGGAAATCATGTGAAGCTGAAAAGGGGATGGTCCGTCGACCTCGGAGGGATCGCAAAGGGTTATGCACTTGACCGGGCGCTGGAACTGCTGAAAGACACGGGAACGGAAAACGCGATTCTGAATCTCGGCGGTACGATCGGCGTGACCGGCAGGCCGATCGAAATCGGCATCCGCAATCCCTTCGATCCGGACGGCGAGCCGATGGGCACACTGCTTTTGGACAATCGCTGCGCGGTCACCAGCGGATCGTACGAACGATTTGTCCGGATTGACGGCAGGACATTTCATCACATCATTGATCCGCGAACGGGGTACCCGTCCGATTCCGGACTCGTTTCAGTCACTCTGGTCGGAAGAAATGCGACCGCTTTGGATGCGCTTGCGACCGCGTCGTTTATTCTCGGACCGTTTCATGCGTCACCGCTTCTCAAACGATACGGGATCGAAGCGATCTTCATCAAAACGGACGGCAAAGTGCTGAAGACCGAGGGGCTTTCGGACACATTTCAATTTCATGAAAATATGCGCACAGCATGAGAAAGGAAAACCATTATGTTCCAGTATGAAAAAGGATCGATCGTTCTGAAAAACGGCAAACGATTTTCGATCACGCAGATTCTGCGCCATGTGATCCAGCTCGGCGCGTTCTTCCTGTTTCCCGGTCTGTTTCTGACCGTGTTCCATGCGATCAGGGATCTGGTCGTTTCTCTGATCCAAGGGACGTTCTCGTTCTCGGCACTGGCGCCGGGGCTTGTGACGCTTCTGATTCTATTTGCGGTCACGGCACTGTGGGGACGCTTCTTCTGCGGGTATCTCTGCTCGTTCGGCGCAATACAGGAGCTTGTTGCGTTTGCTTCCCGTAAGATCATTCCGCGAAAAAAACGCATTCCCGAAAAGATGGATCGCATTCTGAAGTTCCTGAAATATGCGGTTCTGTTTGCGATCGTGCTCTTTGTGTGGGTACTGCAGCTTCCGATTGACAGCTCGTTCTCCCCGTGGGGCGTGTTCGGCATGCTCATTTCAGGCAACGGCAGCGTCATGCTTTCCGCAATCCCGACCGTCGGCTTTGCGATCCTTGTCGCGATCCTGATCGCTTCGTTCTTTGTCGAGCGGTTCTTCTGCCGCTATCTCTGCCCGCTCGGCGCACTGTTCACACCGGCGTCCAAGGGACGGCTGTTCCGCATCCGCCGGAAGGCGTCTGCCTGCAGCGACTGCGCGAAATGTTCCCGCACCTGTGCCATGGGTGTGACCGTGCATGAGAACGATCATGTCACAAGCGGCGAATGCATCGACTGTATGCGCTGCATGGGCGTGTGCGCGCCGGAAGCGCTCACGGCAAATCCGCATCCTGCAATTGCGGGAACGGCTTCCGCGCTCGTTTTGTGCGGTGCGCTTGGCGTCAGCCGCATGATCCCGGTTCAGAGCAGTACGACGGAGGCGGTCGCTTCGGCAGACGTTGCGCAAGAGCAGGGACGTTATGCGGACGGCGTCTATACCGGCAGCGGCACGGGCTTCCGCAGCGACGTCACATCCAAGGTGACCGTGCAGAACGGCATGATCACGGATATCACGATCCTTTCCTATCGCGACGATTCGGATTATTTCAGCCGCGCGCAGTCCGGCGTTATCGGCGCGATTCTGTCTTCGCAGACGCCGCAGGTCAACGCGGTCAGCGGCGCGACGTTCTCCTCCTACGGCATCATGGAATCGGTTGCGGACGCGCTGCAGCTTGTCGAGATCAAGGACGCGGTCGCAGAGCAGTCAGAGAGCGCCGAGCAGAACGGATCACAAGGAATGAAGCAACGCGAGGGTGAGGGCTTCACCATACAGCCGAACGGCAATTCGCAGAACGGAGAAAGACAGCACGGCGATCGCAGCGCCTCTGAAAACGGAACAGGCGGTCGTGGCGGGCATAAGCACAGGACAAAAAACGGCGGCAATCACGGAAATGCGGATCAAAATCGAAACGGCGGAAGAGACCGGGATCAAAGCGGAGAACCGGAGCAGGGGACTCTGACGATTGACCCGGAAACGCTTCCGCTAGAAACGACCGAAACGACGGAACAGCCGATCACGGTCGCAGACGGTACCTATACCGGAAAGGGCAGCGGCTTCCGCGGCGAAACGGAGGTTTCCGTCACCGTCGAAAGCGGCAGGATCACCGACATCACGATCCTTTCCTATCGGGATGATGAACGCTACTTTTCCCGCGCAGCGGATTCGATGATCGAAGCGATCCTCAACAACCAGTCCCTGCGCGTCAACACCGTCAGCGGCGCGACGTTCTCCTCGAACGGGATTCTGGAAGCCGTCGCCGACGCGCTGGATCTTTCCTTCACCAACCCGAACACATCTAATAACCGTCAGGGAAGACACTGAAGGGCAATATAGTGAAAAAGTCCCTGATTCAGGGACTTTTTGTGGTGCCGGTGGTGATAACGGATTTGATAAAAAGCGAGTGTTCATAACGTCCGTTATGAACACTCGCAGTGGTTGCGGGGGAGATTTTCGTCCGTTACACAGAAGAGCACTTCCCGCTTCTCTTAGGCAGGGAAGTGCGGTTGTTCCTATGATTTCCTTGAAATAATACGAAGCACGATGACACCATCGTGCTATTTTAATGCTCGCATATGATCAAAAACGTGGCAAAAACGGCACAAAACGATAATATATGAGCAGTAACGTTAGTTCTGCAAACACATATTTGCACATTTGTATGGTCCAAAGCACAGTGGTATTCTTATTCCAAACAGAAAGGAGAAGAGCATATGAGTAAAATTATAAGGAACATGATACGGTGCAATACTTGCGGGGACACTATTGAAAGTACATCGCGTCACGACTTCAAATACTGCAAATGCGGCCACGTGTTTGTCGATGGAGGCCATGACTATCTTCGAATAGGCTATACCATGGCTTTTTCAAAACCGCCATATGATGCGCAGATTTTATGTACATAATACAAAAAGAATCGGCAGCGCAACCAAAGCGGTACGCCGCTGTTTTTTATGCCATTGAAAAAACCCGTGTCGTCAAAATGTCGTCAAAACAAGGATGTCGATATGGAGCTTGCCGCCTGTAGGTAACTGCTCAAATATTAGCAAATAATTGATAAACATACTATAAATTGCTAAAATATGAGCATGAATAGATCTGACATTCCTGAAGAAAAATTCTTTTTGCTTCTAAAAACGCCAAAGGAAATTGGCTTAGAAATTGCACATAACCTTAAAAAACTGCGCAAGCGTAGAAAGCTTTCGCAAGCAGAGCTTGCGGAGAGATCTAGCGTGAGTTATGGATCGTTGAAACGGTTTGAACAGACAGGGGAGATTTCGCTGGAATCTCTTCTGAAAATCGCTGTTGTCATGAACGCATCCGAGCCGTTTTCCGATCTATTTAAGACGACGGAAATAACCTCGATACAGCAGATTATCGACGGCGAATTTGACTGAAAAAGTCTGATACCATCTCATGCTTGAACACCGGTGTCGTCAGAAATGTCGTCAAATCATAAATGATACAGGAATAAAGAGCACAGAAAAAATAAGTGTCACATCGAATCCGGTGTGTCAACTTTTTTATGCATAAAATGTTGTAGAGGCAGGGGGTGCATCGAGCAGCCCCAAAGGCCCGTGTCGTCAAAGTGTCGTCAAAATCCAAAAATGTCTGTTTTGCCCATGTGCCAAAAATGAAAAATGCTCTAAATTAGGGCACTTTTTTGGCACGTTGCACCAAAAAAGATATTTTGCTTTTTTTGTGTTATTAAGGGCGTTTCTCATTCATAAACCAGGAGTCAAGAAGATGACTCTTGGTTTATTTCATTTTTCGCCTTAGTATGCGAGAATGTATGCAGTACAGTTCAAATCATCTCCTCGAGTACTTCTGCAGTGTCGCCATCGAGGCAAATAGCCTGTTTCTCAATTTCTTTTGGACAATACGCTTCGCCGTAATTCAAACAAGCGTATGTTGCCTGCCTGTTGTCTCTCGTCATCTGCCAGAAGGGATACTTGATGATGACCGGAGTGTTGGCTCCTACGCCGATCTCCAGATACAGCACATGAAGGTTTTCGTGTCTGCGCAGGAAATCGGAATATGCAGCCGACGCCTTGCGCCATCCGGCATCCTCAACAAAGGTATCATCGGAGCGCAGGTTCATCGTGACCGGATCACCGTTTGGAGCAGTGGGGATCAGTTCTGTCGGCAGCTGCATGGAAACATTGCCGTTCTCTGGAATTTGAAATATGCCGGTTTCATCCCGGACAAAGCCCTGGGCTTCCATGGCCCGCATCGTCCACTCCTCGTTGTCGAAGGTCTCCTGCACCTTTGGATTCATGCTCTGGAACAGACCGTAGTCTCCCTGTGTATAGAACAGCCGCTTTTTGTCGAAGCCTGCACGCTGGAACTGGTGATCCACATTCGTTGTAATCACGAAGTAGTCCTTGTCGTCAAGCAGGGACAGCAGATTCTGATAAACGGGCTTCGGAGCAGAGATATAACGGTTAAAGTAAATGTGCCTTGCCCAATATGCCCACATGACTTCCGGCTGCGCATTCATCACAACAAAGCCGCCGGTGTACATATCGTGGAAGCCGAATGCTTTTTCAAAATCTGAAAAATACTTTTTGAAACGCTCTCCGGAGTAAGTGAACCCCGCCGCGGTAGATAGTCCGGCTCCGGCACCGACAACTACAGCGTCCGCTGTTTCGAGTTCTTTTCTCAGTCTTGCGATCTGCTCGTCGCGAGTTCCGATCCCGCGAGAAACACGAAGGTCGTAAGAACGCACGGCAAAGAGGCCTTTTTGTATGGATTCAAGATAGCCGTTCGGCTGATCAGTGTAACAGTTTTTCATAATATTCTTTATCCTCGTTTTTGAACACGTTGAAAATCACTCTGTCAATCCGTCCCTTATGTTCGTCAAGCCACTCGCTTACGGTTTCGACGGCAATTTCCGCCGCCCGTTTATTCGGGAATCGGAAAACTCCCGTGGAGATGCAGCAGAACGCCACACTGCGCAGTCCGTTTTCCGCACATAGGTCGAGCGTATTCCGGTAGCAATTTGCCAGGTCCTGTTGCAGCGCAGGAGTCGGCCGATCTTCCACAATGGGACCGACGATATGAACGATCTTCTTTGCCGGAAGGTTATAGCCGTCCGTCAGCATGGGGACAGCGGTGGGCTGCTCGTAGTCTCTGCCATAGCGGATGCGAAGCTGATTCATCTGTCGATTACACTCCGCCCGCAACTGTACCCCTGCAAAGGTGTGAATGCAGTTGTCGATGCAGGTGTGCATCGGGACGAAGCAGCCCAGCATCTGCGAGTTGGCAGCGTTCACGATAGCGTCAACGGCAAGACGAGTGATGTCGCCCTGCCAGATGGACATGCCATTCCGAATCACGGGAATCTCCGAAAGCGTGACGATCCCGTTTTCACGGATACGCTCCCTCAGGTATTCATCCTGTACGACCAGTACCGAATCGTCCAGCTTCTCGGCATGCGAATGTTCATCAGAGAGCGCAGGATTCGTCTTTTGCCCTCGTTATCCTCCGGCATCTGTAAATCCTTATATTGAACGGAATCAGCCTTGAACGCTTCGACCAGTATGTCAAGCCGTTGCTCTTGTGTCATTTTCTCTGTCATGAAGCTACCTTCTTTCTACCGCTCCCACAGGGCACGCCTCCATGCAGTTTCCGCAGTGCAGGCAATGCTCCTGTTCGATCACATGGGGTATGCCGTCTGTCTTGATGCAGTTTTGAGGGCAGGCCGCCGCGCAGCTTCCGCAGCCGATACAGGCGTCCGTAATGAAGTATCCTTCCGGTTTCTGTGCTGCGCCCCCGAAGGTGAAGGTGGCACGCTCGATCGGCTTTTTCGAGAGATCAAACCATTCACCGATTCCTTCGTAAATCTGAAAGACGGTCAATGCCCGCATGGCTTCCTCTGTCGGATAAATGTCATGCATATACGGGTTCTTTGCAAACAGTTCCGGGATTTTGTCATACCCAAGCTCACGCACCCTGCCTCTGATCGACACTGCTACGCTGCTCATCGTATCCTTGCCTTTCATGGCGGTCAGCGCAAGAAAACCTCTCTTGATGAGCCTGTCATAGAATCCCTTGCCCTTCGCCGTCAGAAAGTACAGGCTGTTTTCATCACAGTCCATCATGTCGATGGCGGCGGTGACCGGCAAGCCCTCATCGTCCACGGTGGCAACGACGGTCGTGTGGATATCATTTACAACGAAGGATAAATAGTCTGCAGTCCTCATAAATTCGCCTCCTATGAAAAACTCCGGAAGAATACTATCCTCCGGAGTCTTTGCTTTAGTTCTCCTTTGCCAGAAGCTCAGACATATCGCTGCGAAGATCGAACAGCGTGTATTTCCGCAATTCGTTCTCCATTGCATCCTGAATCGCTTTCAGCTTGTCGTCCAGCAACGCATGGATATTCCTGCCCACCGGACATTCGGGGTTCGGACTTTCATGGAAATGGAACAGGTCTCCGTTTTCTACTGCTCCGATCGCCTCGTACACATCGTAAAAGGTGATTTCCGACAAGTCCCTCGTCAGCTCAATGCCGCCCGTGCCTCTTGCCACGTTGATCAGCCCGGCGTTTTTGAGCTGCGTCAGTATCTTGCGGATGATAACGGGATTTGTGTTGATCGACCCGGCAAGAAAATCGCTGGTGACCTTGTATTCATCCTTGAACACATCCACACATGTGAAGATGTGCAAGGCAATTGTAAACCTGCTTGAAATCTGCATAGCCATTCCTCCCGAAGAACAGTATATCACGGAATGGCTGTAATTTCAATGGTTACATTAGAATTTGCCATTCTCGTTTGCCCAAGTCTCTTTGGCAGCAAGAGTCTCCATCACGTCCCAATGCTCAGCGATAAAGCCGTTTTCAACACGGAAGAGATCGTAATAGGTGGTGGGCACGCCGCCGAAGGAGCCTTCGCTGCAGGCGAGCGCATAGTCGCCGTCGGCAAGAACCATATGCGTTTTGTCATAGACCATCGAGATACCCTGTTCAGCCATAGCCGCAAGCGCAGCACCGAGTCCGGAAAGACCGTCAGCGATGGAGATATTGTGCTGGATGTACTTGTCGCCGTCGTAGTAGGAAGTCAGCTTTTCGGGATGCTCTCCGCGAAGCACGTCACCCACAAATCCGGCAACGATACGGCGAGTCTCTTCCTTATCGATATCTTTCTTCTCAAGCGTACCGTCGATCTGAGTGTGACCGGAGGGGTTGGGTTCGGCCTTCGCAGCGAGATTGTCCCAATGCTCGGCGATCAGCCCTTCCTCATCGAAGCGGAAGATGTCGAAGGCGACCTGTTCGCCTGCGCCGGCAAAATTGTAAACGGTCTGCAGGAAAACCTTGTCGCCGTCCTCAAACGCGCGGATGTTGTTGACGGTGGTTTTCACGGGAGCGGAAGCAAGCCATGCAACGCTGCCCACGAAAGCGTCATGGCCGGTGCCGTAAGCGAGATTGTGCTGGATATAGCCCTCTGCCAGAAGAGAAGCAGCCTTTTCGGTGTCGCCGGTGGCGAAAGTGTTAATAAGAGCGAGAGCCTTTTCGATTTTAGTCATGGTAGAATACCTCCGAAAATATATTTGATGTAACCACCGTGGTTTCATCGTGGTGCCATTATAGCACCCCTTTGATGTAATGTCAATAGTTACATCTGATTATTTCGGAGACTTTTTTCAAAAACGCGGTCAACTCATGGTTCACTGCTGTTTTCTGTTTCAAATCCGAATGCCTCATACAGATCCTCTTTGAGTTTTCCGTGCTGATTATGAAATCCTTTTGGGCATACGGCATATATGCTTGAATGGATCAAACAAAGAGCTGAGTGCTCTCTTCTCTCTTGCACGCCAGAATTAATGAATAATATAATAATATCAGGCTACAGTTTTTTGCTTGCTTTACAAAGATGCCGCCATTTGCCTGATCGCCGCTAAGCAGTCCTTGTCGTGATTCGTGATGATCCCCATATCTTCCAATCCAAGATAACCAAGAAAATCACCATCATAAGAAAATTTGGCGCCATCATACATGTCCGGATCACCGGAACTCAGAAACATGGCAGCTTTCTTAAGCGTCTCCGGCGCTTTGGGGTAAAGCGCGGAATAAAAACGATCGACTGTGCATTTCAGCTGCCCGCTGATACCGTGATAGTAGATCGGCGAGGCAAGCACCAACATCTGAGTATCCTTCAGCTCAGCATAGATCTCCTGCATGTCGTCCTTTTGAACACATACGCCGTGCCCTTTCCCATGGCAGTATTCACAGGCAAGGCAGCCCTTGATGTTCTTTCGGCACACATTGATTACCGCCACGTCATGTCCTGCGCTTTCAGCAGTTTCCCGAAACACAGCGACCATTTTCGCTGTATCGCCCTGCGGGCGCGGACTCCCGTTCAATACAAGAATTTTCATCGCGTTTCCTCGTTTTCTCAATACCAGTCATGCTTCTCACCACGATCCAGTTCTCCGATCTCTGCCATCTCATCGTCAGTCAGCTCAAAACCGAACAGATCGAGGTTTTCCCTTATATGATCGGGATTGCTCGAACCGGGGATCACGACGATGCCTCGCTGCAGATCCCAGCGCAGGATGACCTGCGCAGAAGATACGCCATGAGCTTCCGCAATCGCTTTGATCGTTTCGTTTCCCAACAGATCGGCAGTGTAGCCTCTCCCACCCAGCGGATACCAGCACTGCACCACAATGCCTTTTTCCTGAATGAACGGAACGACATCCTGCTCCTGATAATAGGGGTGGATCTCGTTCTGCACCAGTGCCGGTGTGATCGTGACCTGCGGCAGGAACTCGGTCAATTCTTCTACATACCAGTTGGAGAGACCAAGAGAGCGAATCTTGCCCTGCTCCACATATTTTTCCATAGCCTGGTATGCCTTCACATCGTTGGTTCCGGGATGGTGAAGGAGCATCATATCGATGTACCCGATATCCAGCTTATTAAGCGCCATATCGATGGCGACCTCGGGATCGCTGAATTGGTTCGGGTATATCTTGGTAATCACAAAGATCTCCTCACGGGGAATGCCGTATTCCTCCATGCCTCTGCGGACACCCTCGCCCACGGCCTCCTCATTTCCGTACATATAGGCCGTGTCAATGAGCCTGCCACCGTTTTCCAGAAGCGCCATCACGGAACTCACGCAGGTATCGTGATCGAGCGCATAGGTGCCGAGACCGAGGATCGGCATCTCATATCCGCTGTTCAGCAGCACGGTGAGGGTATCATAGTTGAACACTCCCACTGCAGAGCTGTCGGTAGGCGTTTTGTTCAGCGAAAACACCACAGTAGGATCGCCGTCTCCCAACACTTCACAGATCTGCTCAGTGGTCATACCCTGTACTTTCCCGAGACGAGTAAAACTCCACGTGTTCGTGTCATAATAGATGGTGATCTGGTTCCCCTGATACAGAATCAAGTCTCCGGGCTCCGTAGTGATTCTTTCATCATTAGTTGGAATTGAAGCACCAAGAGAGCCGACTTTTTCAAACCCGCCGTAATCGTGCATGGCGACGGCAATATCGCCCCTTTTCAGTAATTCAATTAAAGCCTCTGCTGAGGAATTGTCCTCCGGCTTGATGATCAGGGTTTCGTCACCGACATGTACATAAATCATAGTTTCTCCGTTTCCATCTGACTTGTCCGCCGGAACCTGATCGGCAGACGTCTTGTTTTCGGAATCATGGATTTCCTCCGGTTGCGTAGAATTGTTATGCTCTTGGTTCTGTGCTTCGGAAGGATCAAGACTTGGTTCTCGCCCGGTTTCCGTTTTTTGACAGGCAGAAAGGCAGATCAAGAGCAATAGTGTTAATGAAAGAAGAGTCAATGATCTTTTCATATCCATAGTCTCGCTTCCAATGGCAGTAAAATGATTCTGCTATTTGAGTTGGCGACCGAATTCATACGCTTCCTCTAATTTGGCTCGATGCTGTTCGGCTTCGCCTGCGTCGTTGATGCCACCGCAAAAGAGCGTATCAATAAGCTCCGCTTTTTCAAAGCAGTCGACCCAACCCTGCAGTCCGGAAACTGCCTTTTCGGGAACATTAGCCTCATCCTCCGCAGCCACCGACAGCATATAAATACTACGGAATTTATAGTCCGACGGAAACAGCGGATTCAGCCGGTCGAGGAGCGTCTTCATCTGACCGCTCATCTCATAGTAGTAAATCGGCGTCGCAAAGACCAGCGTATCCGCTTCCTTCACCTTTTCAGCGATCTCCACGGCGTCATCCATCAGTAAACACTTTTGTGTTTTCTGGCAGGCCAGGCATCCAACACAGAATTTGATCTGTCTGCCTTTGAGGCTGATATGTTCAACGTCATGACCTGCGTCCTTTGCACCAGCGATCAGTTCCTCGGCGAGTCGATCGGAATTGCTCCTTGCCCTCAGGCTGGTCGTAATGACAAGTACCCTGCTCATTTAAGATACTCCTTCATAAACGCCTCGATCTTATCAAATGGGATCGCGCCCTTGCCGCCGCCGTCATAAAGATCGGTATGGGAAGCACCCGGAATGATGAACAGTTCCTTGTTTTCGGTGTACTTGCTGTCCTTCACCATGTCAGCATAGGCGTCCCTGCCAAAGTAGCAGGAATGCGCCGCATCGCCGTGCATCACCAAAACCGCAGAGCGAATCTCATTGGAGTACTGCAGGATCGGCTGATTGATAAAGCTCTCGCAGCCGATCACATTCCAGCCGCCGTTGGAGTTGAGGGAACGGGGATGATAGCCGCGACCTGTCTTGTAATAGTCGTAGTAATCCTTCACAAAATACGGCGCGTCCTCCGGCAGCGGATCGACGACACCGCCGCCGAGCTTGTATTCGCCGCTTTTCAGGTCTTCCAGACGCTGCGCGCACATAGCCGCTCTCTTCTGATAGCGGGCTTCCTCGCTGTCCTCAGAATCGAAGTATCCCTTCGCGTTGACACGGGTCATATCATACATGGTTGAGGCGACCGTTGCCTTGATGCGGGTGTCCAGCGCCGCGGTATTCAGCGCCAGACCGCCCCAGCCGCAAATGCCGATGATACCGATCCGATTCGGATCGACCTTGTCGCACAGGGAGAGGAAATCCACCGCCGCCATGAAATCCTCAGTGTTGATATCCGGGGAAGCCATGTAGCGCACGTTCCCGCCGCTCTCACCGGTGAAGGAGGGGTCAAAGGCAAGCGTCAGAAAGCCGCGCTCCGCCATCGTCTGCGCATACAGCCCGGAGCACTGCTCCTTGACGGCTCCGAAGGGGCCGCAGACCGCGATGGCCGGGAGCTTTCTCTCTACGCCCTTCGGAACGTACAGATCCGCTGCCAGCGTGATGCCGTAGCGATTGATAAAAGTGACCTTGCTGTGATCCACCTTGTCGCTTTTGGGAAAGGTCTTGTCCCATTCTTTTGTCAATGTAAGTTCTGCTGTTTTCATCATGATTCAATCTTCCTTTCGACGATTATTATTTGCTTGTCTGATCAGATAGTCGATACGGTCGACTTTCCGCTGGCACTCGTGCATATCCTCCACCATATCGCAGCGCCGCAGCTTCAGGAATCTGACAAGCTCTGCTTCCTGCCCGGATTGATATAACTGCATCGCCCTCTCTATGAGCTCTTGCCGTACACCGGTATCGGCAAGAAAGGATTTCATTGTTTCCGAATAATCTGACACAGTAATCCGCACTCCTTGGCTCCTTGTTCCTTGGTTCGTTTTTTATTATAACGCATTGACTTTATACTCGCTAATGGTTATAATGAATATCGCGATATTCGTATTAGGAATATCACGAAGGAGGAATACCATGGAGATAAGAACACTTCGGTACTTCCTTGCCGTTGCGCGGGAGGAAAATATGACGAGGGCCGCCGAGCAGCTTCACGTGACGCAGCCGACACTGTCAAAGGCGCTGAAGTCTCTTGAGGACGAACTCGATAAAAAGCTGTTCACCCGGCACAGCTTCAGCATTCGTCTGACGGATGAAGGCGTCCTGCTCCGCGACAGAGCGGAAGATCTTGTCAGCATGGCGGATAAAATTGAAAAGGAATTCATTTCTCTTGATGATATCTCCGGCGGTGAGTTGTTCCTCGGATTGGCGGAATCCTATCAGATCAAGTATATTGCAGATGCGATTAAAGCCTTGAAGGAGCAATATCCGAAGCTGCAATACCACATCACCAGCGGCGACACGGAGCAGGTTGCGGAAAAGCTGCAGAAAGGGCTTTTGGACTTTGTTGTCCTCGCTGAAGAACCGGACAGGAACAAGCACGAATTTATAGCTCTTCCGGAAGCGGATTGCTGGGGGGTGATATTCCCCGCAGATGATCCTCTTGCGGAGCGGGAGAGCTTCCGCCCTTCCGACCTCCGCGGGCTTCCGATGTTCTGTTCAGAGCAGGCTTGGCATCAGGAAATAAAGAATTGGGCTGGACGCGATTTTGATGCTTTTCATCTGGAAGGCTCGTTCCGGCTGTCATACAACGGATCGATCTTTGCCAAGGCAGGGCTCGGGTACCTGCTGACCTTTGATAAACTGATCGACGTATCATCAGACAGTGGGCTGGTATTCCGGCCGCTTACGCCGTGCCTTGAAACAAAGCTGTATCTTGTCTGGAAGAAGTATCAACCGTTTACACCGATTGCCGAACGGTTTTTGGAGCAGGTCAAAGCTTCATTTGGATATTAAAACTTGCGCTAGTTCAAGTCCTCTCAACAAAGAAAAATATCTTTTTGTTTGCACTTGAAAATTGGGGCACGAAAAAACCCCGAAACCGTTGTGGTATCGGGGTTTTCCGGTGCAATATCTTTTTTGGTTGCACAACATGATTGCGGGGGAAGGATTTGAACCAACGGCCTCCGGGTTATGAGCCCGACGAGCTACCAGACTGCTCTACCCCGCGATATATGTTCAATGAAGATGCCGGACACCGGGCTCGAACCGGTACGATACTTTCGTATCACGGGATTTTAAGTCCCGGGCGTCTGCCAATTCCGCCACTCCGGCACATAAAACCCATGGGCTTTCCCTTGCTGCCCAGATAGTATACCATACTCCGCGCGGCTTGTCAAGGCTTTTTTCAAAAAAACTTGGGGACAACTTCCTACGAAAAATCTTTTCCGATTTACCGCGCGCGTCAGAATCCGATCTGCTGGGGAAAATCGTCTTTCCCGGCCTTTTTGTTCCCGGCGCCTGAATCAGCGCTCCGCTCCGGCGCGCAGATCACCGCGTCCCTCAGCCGGCGGTTTTCCGCACAGAGCAGGAAGGAGACGGAAGGAGAAAAAACTTCCGCAGCGCGCGCAAGATTCCTTGCCGAATCCGCCGTCTTCGCGCAGCAGATCACTGCCGGATGTCCTTCGCCCGCCAGGTCCGCCAGACTTTGCTTTTCCTTTCCGTCCCGGTCGGAAAACAGCGGACGGCGCAGCAGATTCGTCTTCCGGCAGAACGATGCCGTGTCCAGCAGCAGCAGATCCGGTCCCTGGGACGTCAGATATCCGTAAACCGACGCGAAAATGTCGTAGGTCATTCCGGACCCGAATTCGCCGGGGAGATAGACGGTCGCGGAGAGATTCCCGATCCCGCTCTTGGCGAGGGCGAAAAAAGAGGCCAGCGCGTCCCGTTCCGCAGGCGTATCCGCCGCGAGGAGGATTTTGACGAAACCCGCCGCGGAAAGCTCCGAGACCGCGGAGGCAGCGGCCACGAACCGGTCGCAGTCTCCGGGCTGAATGAAGAACCGCATCCGTTCCGCGTACCG
>JAEESS010000094.1 GCA_016286445.1 Bacillota bacterium | reverse complement strand
CCCGCCTTCTTGACAAAGCGGGCCGTTTCCTGTAGTCTAAATACAAAGGTTCCGAAAACGATTTCGTACATTTTTTCGAAACACCCATGGTTCTTTCCGAGTCGAACTGGATTCAAAACATTGAAAATTCAATATTCCACTCGCATTTTATGAACCCGAAAACGATTAAAGATAGGAGCTGTTGCACTTGATTAAAGGCGTAATGTTCGATATGGGCGGCACTCTCGAGGACCTCTATTCCGACGAGAAGAACGACAAAGCGACCGCCTATGCTCTCGACAGAATACTGAAATCCCACGGCATCGAAACGCCCTACGGCGCGGAGGAACTGTGGGCGATCTGCGGCCCGCGGATCCTTCAATTGAAGAAGGAATGCGAAAAGACGCTGCGCGAACTGAAACCCGAGGAGATCTGGCCGGACCACGCGTTCAGGGACATCCCCGTCGACCGGGAGAAGCTGATCGCCTGCTCCGAGGAGATCGCCCATATGTGGGAAACGACCTATTATGACCGGAAACTGCGCGACCACGCCGCGGAGATGCTGAAGGGCCTGAAGGAACTCGGCCTGTTCGTCGGCGTCGTGTCGAATACCGCGAGCCTCTTCCAGGTCTTCTCGACGCTCGAGGAATACGGCGTCCGCCAGTATTTCGACGATATCACACTCTCCTCGATCACGGGCTACCGCAAACCCCATCCGAATATCTTCCGGATCGCGCTCTGCCAGGCCGGCCTGAAGCCGGAGGAGTGCGCGTACGTCGGCGACACGGTCTCCCGCGACGTCGTCGGCCCGCGGAAGATGGGCTACGGCCGCGTCTTCCAGATCAAGTCCTTCCTGACGCCGCTGAAGGACACGGGCAACTACGACGGCTTTGAACCCGACTACGTGATCACCGACATCTACGACGTCTATACGATCCTCAAGAAAGAACGGGAGGCGGAATAATGGCAAAACCGAAAGCAAAAACGAAACTGCCGCGCAAGCCTCTGACGAAGGAGCGCTTCAAGAACCAGGTCCGCAACGTCGTGGGCAACCCGTTCAACATGATCGTCTTCTTCTCGCTGCTGATCCTGTTCTGCCTGATCATCATCCCGCTTCTGAACATGATCCAGAACTCCTTCATCGTGGCGAAGGCGGAGCTCCGGTCGATCCCCGGCGCGAAGATCGGCGACTACACGCTTTACTACTGGAAGTACCTGCTCGCGAGCCCGCTGACGAAGACGATCTTCTGGGAGCCGCTCATCCACTCCCTGCTGATCGGCGCCCTGACGACCGTGATCTCCGTCCCGGTCGGCGCCCTGATCGCGTGGCTGATGGTCCGTTCCGACATCCCGGGGAAACGGGTCCTCTCCTCGATGATCCTGATTCCGTATATGATCCCGTCGTGGTGCAAGGCGATGTCGTGGCTCTCCGTCTTCCGGAACTCGCGCTCCGGCTCGCTCGGTCTGCTGACGGGCCTCGGCCTGAACATACCGGACTGGCTCGCCTACGGGCCGGTCGCGATCGTGCTCGTCATGTGCATGCACTACTACGCGTTCAGCTATATCATGGTCTCCGGCGCACTCCGCTCGATCAACTCCGAACTTGAGGAGATGGGCGAGATCCAGGGCGCCTCGAAGGCCCAGATCCTCTCGCACATCACGCTCCCGCTCGTTCTGCCGTCGATCCTTTCCGCGACGATCATGACGATCTCGAAATCGATCGGCACGTACGGCGTCGCGGCGAACCTCGGCAACCGCATCGGCTACTACGTCCTCGCGACGCGCATGAAGGAATTCATCAACGACTCGCCGAAGGGCGTCGGCTACGCGATGTCGATCCTGATGATCTCGCTCGCGGCGATCACGATCCTCGTCAACCAGAAGCTGATCGGCACGCGGAAATCCTACGCGACGATCGGCGGAAAGGGAACGCGTTCGAACCTGATCCCGCTCGGCGGCGCGAAGTGGCCGCTTCTGATCTTCCTGATCATCTTCCTCTTCGTCTCGATGTTCCTGCCGCTCTTCGTCCTCGTCATGGAATCGTTCCAGATCATGCCGGGCGCGGGCTACGGCGCCGACAACCTGACGCTCTACGCGTGGATCGGCGACATCGAGAACGCGCCGAGCGAGCTCTACGCCCAGAACGGCCTGTTCAGGAACTCCGAGTTCGGACGGGCGTGTCTCAACACCGCGAAGCTGTCGATCATCGCGTCGATCATCACCTCGTTCTGCGGCCAGTTCCTCGGCTACATCACGACGCGCGGACGCGGCAAATGGTACGGCAAGCTCACCGAACAGCTGATCTTCATCCCGTACCTGATGCCGGGCGTCGCGTTCTCCGCGATCTACTTCGCAATGTTCAGTCAGCCGCGTCTCGGCGGACTGATCCCGTCGCTGTACGGCACCTTCGCGCTGATCCTCATCGTCTCGATCGTCAAGCACTTCCCGTTCGCCAGCCGGTCCGGTTCGTCGAACATGATGCAGATTTCGGTCGAGCTGGAGGAAGCGGCGACGATCAACGGCGCGGGCTTCTGGCGCAGGATCGGCAGCATCGTGATTCCGCTCGCAAAGAACGGCTTCCTCTCGGGCTTCCTGCTTTCCTTTATCAGTATCGCAAAAGAGCTCGACCTGATCGCCATTCTGATGACGCCGAAGAACTACACGCTGTCCTTCCTCGCTTTCGACTATTCCAAGGAAGCGATGCCGCAGGTGGCGGACGCAATCTGTATCGTCATCATCGCGTTCATCCTGATCACCAACCGCATTGCGGATAAGCTCGGCGGCAACGTCAGCAAGAGCATGTAACCCCCTCATCGAACGATTGCAGAAAGGAAAACAGTATGAGCAAGATCGTATTAAGTCACATCGATAAATTCTACGGCGAGAACCACGTTCTGCGCGACATCAATCTGACGATTGAGGACGGCGATTTCATGACGCTGCTCGGACCGTCCGGCTGCGGCAAGACCACGACGCTGCGCGTCGTGTCCGGTCTTGAAAAGCCGCAGAACGGCACCATGACGATCGACGACCGCGTCATCATCAACGCGGCGGACGCCTTCTACGAAGCGCCGAGTAAGCGCGGTCTGAACCTCGTGTTCCAGAGCTACGCGCTGTGGCCGCACATGACGGTGTTCCAGAACGTCGCGTTCGGTCTCAAGATCAAGAAAATGAAGAAAGCGGAGATCGAGGAGACGGTCATGCGCGCGCTCAAGACGATGCGCATCGAGGAATACCGCAACCGCTACCCGAACGAGCTTTCCGGCGGTCAGCAGCAGCGTGTGGCAATCGCCCGCGCAATCGCTTCGAGCCCGAAGCTGCTGCTGCTGGACGAGCCGCTTTCGAACCTTGACGCGCGTCTTCGCATCGACATGCGCGCCGAGCTCAAGCGTCTGCACAAGGAAACCGGCACGACGATCATCTACGTCACGCACGACCAGGTCGAAGCGCTGACGATGTCCACGAAGATCGCGCTGTTCAAGGAGGGCGAGATCTCCCAGATCGATACTCCTCTGGGCTTGTACACCAACCCGATCGATCTGCAGGCAGCGGACTTTATCGGCAACCCGCGCATCAACTTCATCGACGCGAAGGGCGTTTACAACGGCGACACGCTTTCGGTCACCAGCGAGTTCGGCACCTATGTGTTCGCGCATGAAACGCTGAAGCTGGACGAGGAGATCCCCGAGGGCGAGGAGTTTGAATGCGTGCTCGGTCTGCGTCCCGAGATGGTCGATATCTATACCGAGGATCCGCATCACAAGAACACGGTCGCGGCAAAGGTCTATGCCAACCAGCCGGCGGGCAGCGAAACGCTGATCACGCTGACGGTCGGAAGCGTCGAGTTTCTTGCGATCCAGGTCGGTCTGGTAGAGTATGACATGAATCAGGAAGTATTTGTTGTCTTGCATCCGGGCCGCATGAATGTATATAATAAGGAGACCGGTCGTCTGATCAAGTTCGCCAAAACCAAGCATAAGGCGGGCGTCGACGACTGACGGTCAAGCCCTTCCGAACAACTCACAGAAAGGAATGTATACACATGAAAAAGCTTCTTGCAATCCTCCTTGCACTGACGATGGTTCTTGCCCTTGCCGCATGCTCGAACGATCCTGCAGGCAGCAATGAAAACGAGGTCGTCACCGGCGTCGCCGCGATCGACGTCGTCGGCGAAGACGGCATCGACTGGAACCATCTTTCCACGGAAGAACTGTATGAGATGGCGAAGGCGGAGGGCGGTACGATCACGATCTATGCGACGACCGCGGACGCCGATACCGCCAGAAAGTACATCCGCGACGTTTATCCGGATCTGAATTTCGAATACATCTCCTGCGACACCAACACGGTCATGCCGAAGATCGAAATGGAAGCGCAGAGCGGAACGCCGATGGCGGACGTGCTGATGGTCAAGGATGCATCCGGCGAGATTTTCAACGAGCTGGTGCTGTGGGACCTTGTAAAGATCTACTATCCCGCGGATGTCTGCGAACACATCAAGGACGAAATGCTGACCTACGGTCTCCCCCTGTATTCCACCTTCAACCCCTGGTTCTACAATACGCGCATGTACGATTCCGTGCCGATCGAAAGCTGGTGGGATATCGTGAAGGGCTACAACGTTGAAACCCAGTCCTATAAGGATGCGGCGGGCAACAACACGCAGTTCTGGACGATCTACTCGAAGGACATCACCTCCCCGTCGTATGCGGCGCTGTGGGCGCAGCTGATCAGTGACAGCGACAAGCTCGAAGCGCAGTACAAAGCGCAGTACGGCGAACCGCTCGTGTTCACCTACACCGATCACCTCCAGAATACGGCGGGCGTCATGGAGCTGCCGGAGAACAACGCGGGCGTCGAGCTGTTCTGGCGCTTCTCGCAGATGACGATCACGCCGCTGGCAGACGGCGACGCGGTGGTCGAGGCGGTGCATGACTCCGTCAACGGACCGACGCTGGGACTTTGCTCCGCATCCAAGCTGGACAACTCCAAGCAGGCGATGGGCGAAAGCGGCATGGACATTGCGTGGGTCACGGGTCTCGAGCCGTACACCGCGCAGGACGCGGCGGCGTATTCCTACGTTGTGAGCAACTGTGACAACCCGGCGGGCGCGCGTCTGTTCATCCGCTTCATGATGGGCGACGCCGACGGGCAAAGCGGCTGTTACACGGTCTTCGATAAACTCGGACACTGGTCCGTACGCGACGATGTGGTATATAAAAAGTCCGGCATCGCCTATGAAGACGTCAATCTGACCGCGCCGAACTACAACGAGATCTACGCGAATTACCCGAACGTCAAGGCGTACTGGAACCTCTGGAACAGCACCCGATAACCGAATGAAGCGTCCCGCGGAGCGCGCAGCGCTTCGCGGGACATCCGAGGATCTGTATGGCAAAGGAACGCTCCAAACTGCAAAGATGGGTCGACAGCTTTACGCGCGCGCTGTTTCTGGATGAAAACGGCAAGCCGAAAAGCGCGACGTTCCTATACGCATTTTTACTGGCGCTGCTCTTTGCCGGCGTGTATGTCGCGGCATACCTTTTACTGCTCGATCCGCTGCATGAAGTGTTTTCGGGCATTCCGACGTTTTGGCAGAATGTACTGCAATACCTCATTCCGGCGCTCGCCGGAAGCGTGCCGTGCGTGCTGCTGATGTTCGCGTTTCGCGGCGAGAACAAGCGTCTTGTACCGTGCGCATACATCTTCATGGCAGTCATGCTGGTGCTGATCATGCTGGCGGAGCTGCTTTTGATTGACTGGTCGGACGCAAAGACGGAGTACACGCTCTTTTGGATGCTTCTGGGGCTGCCGCTGCTACTGTCGGTCGTGTGCGGCGGCGTACCGGCGTTTCTGCTTTGGCGCCATATCCGGAACAAGCAGAAAAAAGAGCAGGCAAAGGCGCCGAACCGTCCGTCCTACTACAATACGTAAGCCATGCTGGAGATTTTCTTTTGCA
>JAEESS010000035.1 GCA_016286445.1 Bacillota bacterium | reverse complement strand
GTCCTTCGATCTTGCGAATGCTTTCATAAGCTCCTTTTTACACAACGGACAGATACGGCGTCGCGTTGAGGTCAAGTCCGTCGCGGTGTCCCTTCATCAAAAGATAGAAACCGGCGCTGCCGATCATCGCGGCATTGTCGGTGCAGTACGTCCATTCCGGACAGCAGAAGCGGATCCCCTTCTTCTTTGCCTTTCTTGCGAGCATGTCGCGCAAAGCGGCGTTCGCCGACACGCCGCCCGCCAGCACCAGCGTATCGTCGGCTGCGCGGACCGCCTTGTCGGACAGGATCGAAACGACCTCGTACTGGAAGCTTGCCGCGACGTCCGCACGGTCGACCGTTTCGCCTTTCTGTTCGGCGGTGTGTAAAAGGTTGATGACCGCGGTCTTAAGTCCGGAAAAGCTCATGTCGTATTCGTCATCGCGCTCGTTGAACGCGGAGCGGAAGCGGAACGACTTCGGATCGCCCTGCTTTGCAAGCTTTTCCAGTTCCGGACCGCCGGGATACGGAAGCCCCAGGACCCGCGCGACCTTGTCGAACGCCTCGCCCGCAGCGTCGTCGCGCGTTCTGCCGATCAGCGTGCAGCGGTCGTAATCGTGCACCCGCACGATATGGCTGTGTCCGCCGGACGCGATGAGCGCCGTAAACGGCGGAACGAGATCCGAAAATGTCAGATAGTTTGCGGCAATGTGCCCTAAAATATGGTTCGTTCCGATCAGCGGAAGATTCCCGGCAAGCGCAAGCCCCTTTGCGTAGCTCACGCCGACCAGCAGCGCGCCGACAAGCCCCGGACCGCAGGTGACCGCGATCGCGTCGACGTCGTTCAGCGTCAGGCACGCGTCGGAAAGCGCCTTTTCTACCACCGCGCCGATGCGCTCGACGTGGTTGCGGCTTGCAAGCTCCGGCACGACGCCCCCGTACTTCCGGTGCAGCGGGATCTGCGTGTGCACGACGTTAGATAAAACCTCGCGTCCGTCGCGCACGATCGCGCAGGCGGTCTCGTCGCAGGAGCTCTCGATCGCAAGGACTGTCGCATGCCCGCGTTCGATCAGTGCCGCCTGCTTTCGGGCGGCGATGCTGTCATAGCTCATACCGTTTCCTCCGAAGCGCCGCGGTCAACCTCCTCCGCTGGTTTCCGGCTCTCCTGTGCGGGGGAAGCGGTCTTTTCGGAAGACTGCGGAGTTTCTTCGCTCTCCGCGCGCGCTTGGCTCTCCTGTGCGGGGGAAGCGGTCTGTTCAGGAGCCTGCGGGGTTGTTCCCTCCTTCGGATAAATCGGATCAAGAAGGTGTTCCCTGACCGGAGTCGACTGTTTTTCCGTGACCGGCTCGCCGTTTTTGACGCGGCGCAGGACCTCTTCACGCTTGCTGACCGGCACGTTGCTGAGCGTATGCGCAAGCACAAGGTCCGGTCCCTTGATCGGGATCGGCTCATTCTCGTCACGCTCGATCACAACAACGTCCGCGACCGGCGAAGGCTTGTTCTGTTTGCGCCACGCAAAGCGAATGAACACGGCGGCGATGACCAGAACGGCGATCTCCAGCACAACGCTGATCGTGCAGCGCAGCACGAGTGACGGGAAGATGGGCGTCAGCATGTTTACCATGATGCTGTTGCTCGGCAGCACCCAGTTCAGCTCGTTCATCGCCTGCACCGTTCCGCCGGCGGACAGGTACCGGAAAAGCGTCTTCGGGAAGATCAAAAAGTGGAACACGGTCCAGAAGCTGGAAAAGTCCAGAATCGCCCAAATGCCCAAAAATGCCAGGATCCCGCCGAGGATCCCGCAGCCCCAGAAGAGACCCGAGGACAGGATCGCGCGCTTTTTGCCGCGCTCGATGAGCAGAAATCCCACAGCCAGCAGCACGACCGCAACCGGCAGCGCAAGCTTTGCAAACGCTTCCAGCCCGAGCCAAAGCGTCTGCACCTCCGCCATGTGCACGACCTCCTTTTCGATTGAAAAGAGGTCGTCCCGCGGCGTGCCGTCCACGGTCCCGCCGACCTTGATGTTCACGCGTTCGCCGCGCATGTATTCCAGCAGCACGATCGTTGCGTTTTCCAGTTCCGAAGGTCGGTCGATGCCGGTTGCCGCCTCTGCCTGCTCGCGGATCTCCGGATCCTTATAGAGCTTGCCGATGAGATCGTTGTCCTTGAGGATCAGCGAGACCGTAAAGAACGCGGCGGAGAACAGCAGCAGCAGCGTCGCAATGATCAGGCACAGTTTTCCGAATGTATTGCGCATGCTGCCTCCTCAGCGATAGAACGCGTTGCCGCCGACGAACTCGCGCAGGATGCTCGTAGGCGGGATCTCATCCTCCACGGCGGCGTCCGAGATATAGTTCAGGAACTTGATGATGTTGATGACCTCGTCATAGCACGGGCTCGAAGAATCGACGTCCCTGAGAAGCGGATAGATGTGCTTTTTCAGCACCGCAAGCTCATAGACGAGCGAGGTATTCATGATCTCGTCCGCGCTCTCCTGGTAGGGGAAGATCCAGCGCTGTTCGCCGCGCTTGACGGAATCCCACATGCCGAGCGTGCGCTCGATGGTCGCGCCGCGCGTCTCGTAATCGCGCACCATGCGGCGAAGAAGCCGCACGTCGGTCGTCGGAATGCGGTTGTGGTCGTCCAGGTTCAGGGTCGTCAGCGCCGACACATAGAGCTTGAAGATCAGCTTCTTGTCGATGCGCGGGGTCAGCAGCATCGGATTCAGTCCGTGCAAGCCTTCGATGATCAGCATTGCGTCCTCCGAAAGCTTTACGAAATGCCCGAGCATCTGCCGTGAGCCCGTCTTGAAATCGAAGTGCGGGATCTCGACGCGTTCGCCGGAGAGAAGCCGCTCAAGATCGATGTTGAACTGCTCGACGTCGATCATGTTGATGTGCTCGTAGTCGATCTCGCCGTTCTCGTCCGGCTTGATGAACTTCCGGTCGATGTAGTAATCGTCGAGCGAAAGGAGGATCGGCGTTCTGCCGAGTACGCGGAGCTGGGTCGCAAGACGGTTTGCGCTCGTCGTCTTGCCGGAGCTCGAAGGTCCCGCGATCAGCACGGCGCGCGCGCCGCGGTTGACGATCCCGGTCGCGATCTCCGCAAACCGGCGCTCGTGCAGCGCTTCGTTGACGCGGATCAGCTCGCGCACGCTGCCGTTTTCAACCATGTCGTTGAGGTCCGCAACGCAGCGGCAGTGCATCAGGTCCGCCCATTGATCCGACCGCGCAAAGACCTTGGAAAGGTTTGGCATATAGACATAGCGCGTTGCAACGTCCGCGTCCGCGTCCGAGGGTCTTAAAAGGAACAGTCCGCCCGGACGGAACTGGAGATCGAACACCTTCGCGTAGCCGGTGGAGGGCAGCATCTCGCCGTAGAAGTAGTCGGCATAGTCGCCGTGCGCGTACACGTCGAAATAGGTGAACTGCCGCCACCGTAAAAGCCGCACCTTGTCCTCCTGCCCGTCGCGCTCGAAGAGCTGGACCGCTTCGTCGATGTCAAGCCGTCTGCGCACGAGCGGATAATCGGCTTCAACGATCTCACGCATCTTTGCGCGCACCGTTTCCAGATTGTCCGGTGTGAACTGCGGCTCCATGTCCACGGAGATATCCAGCGACGGACCGATCGCGTAATTGACCTTCGCGTGCGCGTTCGGAAACAGCTCGCGCATTGCAAGGAAAAAGATATAGATGATCGTGCGCTCATAGATCGCTCTTCCGCGGCTCTCCCTGTACAGGATCAGCCTGACCTCGCCGCCGCCCTTGCGGATCGCCTTGCGCATGCGGAAGGTGGTCGGATTGTCGCTCTGCTCCTTTTCACGCATCGGAACATAGTTCAGCGTGAACACCTCGCCCGCGATGTCCGCGGCGATCGGGCGCGTTTTTAAGCTGTCGGTATCGAGACCGAGCCGTTGGACGATGTCCTTTAAGCTTTCGCCCGCAGAGACCTCCGCGGGAATGCCGTTGATGCGAATCTGCATGGTTTTTACCCCCAAAGCACGGATAATGTCGGAACGATCTGCTTCTTGCGCGAAAGCACGCCCGGCAGAAATACGGTGTTGTCCTTGATCTTGACGTTGAACGCTTCCTCGACCGTATCAAGATCGCCGACCGAAAGCAGCTCGGTGCCCTCCTTCAGAACGTCGGTCAGCATCAGAAGCAGGATATCGAACTCGCGTTCCTTTCTGATCTGCTCCATGACCGCAAGAAACTCGTCGCGCCGCTTTAATAGCTCCGTCGAATCGATACAGTTGATCTGTCCGATGCCGAGGCGGTGCCCCGCGATCACGAAATGCTTGAAATCCGAAAGGACCATCTTCCGCGCGTCGGCGTCGCCTGCTGCGGACGGCGTGAAGATATCGCGCCCGAGCGCTTCGAGCGATTCGCCGGCGATCGCCGCCATGCGCTCCGCCATCACGCGGTCGCGCGGGGTCGCCGTCGGCGACTTGAAGAAGATCGTATCGGACACGATGCCCGCGGCAAGCAGCCCCGCAATGCTGCGGTTCGGCATCACGCCGCGCTCCTGAAACATCGTTGCGACGATCGTGCAGGTCGCGCCCACCGGTTCGTTGCGCACATAGATCGGTGCGCCGGTCTGCACGTCGGCAAGGCGGTGGTGGTCGATGATCGCAAGGATCTCGGCTTCATTGAGCCCGTCGACGGACTGGCTGAGCTCGTTGTGGTCGACGAGCACGACCTGCTTGCGGTTCGGCCGCAGCAGGTGATAGCGCGAGAGCGTTCCGACGACGCGGTCGTTCTCATCGAGGATCGGATAGCTCCGGAAGCGCGATTTCAGCGTCTGCTCGCGCACGTCGTCGACATAGTCGTTCAAATGGAAGGAAACGGTCTCCGTTCCCGGCAGAATGCGCTGGACCGGTACGGACTGGATGATCAGCCGCGCTGCGCGGTACGCGTCGAACGGCGTCGTGATGATCACCGTGTCCTTTGCCTGCTCCAGAAGCGCGCCGTCGAACGAGGCGCCGCAGATCACGATGCAGGCGACGTTTGCCGAAAGCGCCGCTTGAATGATCTTGGGATCGCTGCCCGCCACGACGATCGTGTCGGACGGGAAGGACGCTTCCGCGCCGGTCTGCGGCACGGCGATCAGAAGCTTGCCGGAAACCGCCGTAACGCCGCTGTTGCGGTCCCAGAGCCTGCCGTCCAGGTTTGAAACGAGATTGAACAGCGGAATCTCATGGATGTACGGGTTTTCCGATGATTCGAGGTCGAATGCCGCAATGTCGCCGGTGGTGACCATGCCCATCAGCTTTCCGTCCTCCCCCGCGACCGGCAGGAACGTCGCTTCGCCTTCGCCCTTCAGCATCGTTTCCCAGGCGCGGCGTACCGTGACCGCGCTCGACAAAACCGGCGGGCGGTCGAAGTTCAGATCGCGGACCTGCGTGCGGACGTTGTAGATCCGCTCGGGCGCAGGCACGCCGAAGCGTTCGAGAATGTGCGCCGTCTCGTCGCTGACCGTTCCGAGCCGCGCCGCCGTGTAGCGCCGTTCGCCCAGCGCGTTCATCAGCGCAGCGTATGCGATCGCGGAGACGATCGAATCGGTATCCGGATTCTTATGTCCCGTGACATAGATGGGATTTTGTACGTCCATATCGATCATACCTTTCCTGTTCAGATAAATATCCAGTTTTGATTATAACAGATGCGAACGCTTTTTGCCACAATTCGCACTTGACGTTTGAAAAAAGTTAACATATAATATTTTTCATAAAAGGGAGTAGCCGACGCGAAAGCGTGGCCTGCGGCGTCAGCACGGATCATATCCCGCTGCCGGTCAGAATGTGCGAGACTTTTATGCATTTTCGTTATGCATGAAAGCCTCTTTTTTCATGCAAACAGGAGGTAACTATGTCATTTTCCGTACCCGATTCCCTCTTCTGGACAATCGTCCTGTTCCTTGCAGGACTGGGACTCATCTGCGTTGCGGGCGATAAGTTCGTCGACGCGGCGGTCGCAATCGCAAAGCGATTGAAGATCCCCGAGATCGTCGTCGGCGCAACGATCGTATCCTTGGGCACGACGCTTCCGGAGATTCTCGTCTCCACCACCGCGGCGGTCGGACGCGCGCAGTCGCCCGAAATCAGCGTGGGAAACGCTCTCGGCAGCATCATCTGCAACACGGCGCTGATCGCCGGCATCGGTCAGCTCATCCGTCCGACAAAAGAGGTTAAGAGAAACTCCGTCAGCTGGCGCATGCTGTTCTTTGTCGGGACCGCCGTGCTGCTGTTCGTATCTGTGCTCTTAACCCCGCCGATCGGCGAAGGCTATGTCGGACGGATCGGACGCGTGATCGGCATCGTGCTGATCCTCGGTTTCTGCGTCTATGCGTTCCTTTCGATCAAGTTCAAGGACAGCGACGGCGAAGCGGAATACGATGAGACCGAAAAGATTATGCCCATGTGGGGCGCGCTTCTGATGCTCGTGGTCTCCGCCGCGGCGCTGTTCGTCGGCGCAAACCTGCTCGTGGAAAACGGTCAGCTGCTGGCGAAGGCGATCGGCGTGCCGGACCGCGTCATTGCCGTCACCATGATCGCGCTCGGCACCTCGCTTCCGGAACTTGTCACGACCGTCACCAGCTCGATCAAAGGTCGCGGCGACGTGGGACTCGGCAACATCATCGGCGCGAACCTGTTCAATATGCTGCTCGTTGTCGGGCTTCCCGCCACGATCACCGGCAACGTCGCTTTTACTGCGAAGTCGCTCTACCTCGATCTGCCGCTTGCGCTGCTCGCGATGAGCGCGCTGATTCTGCCGATGCTTCTGCGCAAAAAGGGCTCGCGCGTGCAGGGCGGTCTGCTGCTTTTAGGCTATATCGGCTACTGCGTATATTCGTTTATCGCCTCCGGCGCGTGACTTTGATCTGAATGCTTTGAAAGATCCTCTGCTTTGTGAGGATCTTTTTTTCAGGACATTTTTTGCGATTTTAATCTCGTATAAGGTTCGCGGGATACGATATACGCAGAAAAGGTCAAAGCGCCTTACGAGAAAGGAGAATCATCATGAAACATAAATGGATCATTTCCGCCTGTTCCCTTCTTTTGGGATGTCTTTTGCTGCTCGCCTGCACAAGCGGAAACACTGCGCTTTCGGCAGAGTCGGACGCTGCGGAAAGCGCAGACCCCGCCGCATCTGCCGACGTCCCCGAAAGCGGACTGACGTTCGGCGAACCGTCTGAGGGTATGCCCGAACTGCCGCAGGGCGATCCCGGCAACGGTCAGCCCCCGCAGGGCGAACCTCCGCAGGGCGATCACGGCGGTCCCGGCAACGGTCAGCCTCCGCAGGGCGAACCTCCGCAGGGCGGACACGGCGGTCACGGCAACGGTCAGCCTCCGCAGGGCGAACCTCCGCAGGGCGGACACGGCGGTCACGGCAACGGTCAGCCTCCGCAGGACGGGCACGGCGGCAGCGCGGCGGACGTCAGCTACACCGCGGCAAACGAGATCACGGCGACGGAGACGCAGTCCGGCAAGACCTATGCAAGCACCGCGGCAAATGAGAACGCGCTGCTGATCAGCACGACCGAATCGGTCACGCTCGAAAACCCGACGGTCCGGAAGACCGGCGATTCGAACGGCGGCGATGCCAGCAACTTTTACGGGCTGAACGCCGGTATTCTCTGTAAGGGCGGCGCGAACGTCACGATCAGCGGCGGCACGATCGAAACGTCGGCGTCCGGGGCGAACGGCGTGTTCAGCTACGGCGGCAACGGCGGCAGAAACGGCGCGGCGGGCGACGGCACGACCGTGACGATCTCCGACACCGTGATCACCACGACAGGTTCCGGCTCGGGCGGCATCATGACGACCGGCGGCGGCACGACATACGCAAACGATCTCACGATCACCACCTCCGGGCAGTCCTCGGCGCCGATCCGCACCGACCGCGGCGGCGGCACGGTCGTCGTCAGCGGCGGAACCTACACTTCGAACGGGCTCGGCTCCCCCGCGATCTATTCGACGGCGGACATCACGGTGTCCGATGCGGCGCTCATTTCGAATCTTTCCGAGGGTGTCGTGATTGAGGGCAAGAACAGCGTGAAGCTCGAAAACTGCACGCTTTCCGCGAACAACACCAAGCGCAACGGCAATGCGTCGTTCCTCGATTCGGTCATGCTCTATCAGTCCATGTCGGGCGACGCCGATTCCGGCACGTCCCTGTTCTCCATGACCGGCGGCATTCTGAAAAGCCTTAGCGGTCACGTCTTCCATGTGACGAACACGAACGCGGTCATCGAGCTTTCGGGCATTTCGATCACGAACGAAGACCCCGCAAACATCCTGCTTTCGGTATGCGCGGACGGCTGGAGCGGCGCAAAGAACATTGCGACGCTGAACGCCAAGGCGCAGACGCTGTCCGGCACGATCCTTGTCGGCAGCGATTCGGAGCTCACGCTCACGCTCTCCGACGGCTCGGCATTCACCGGCGCGATCTCGGGCGAGATCAACAACGCGAAGGGCGAAACGGTCAGTACGGACATCGGCACGGTGCACGTCACGCTCGACGCGACCTCGACCTGGACGCTGACCGCGGACACATACGTCACCTCGTTCACCGGCGACGCGTCCTCGATCGTCGCTAACGGCTACTCCCTCTATGTGAACGGCGAAAAACTCGTCTGATCCCAAGAACACAAAAGGAGCCTCTAGAAGGAGGCACTTCGTAAGGAAGCGCCTCCTTCTGTCTCAAGTGCAAGGTAATTGACTACGTCGGTCAACAATAGTATAATGACCAAAACAAATCGGAGTTTATCGGGATAAAAGAGAGGACTGCAAGGCCATATGAAGCATGAAGAAATAAGAGGAAAAAAGATTATACTGCGCAGGCAAAGAGAAGAAGACGCTCCGTTTTTCGCCTATTGGTTTAATCAGCCGCAGGTTATGTTTCAATGCGGATTTGAGAAGACAACCGACGAAGAAGAGGAGAAAAGAACTATTAACGTCAGCCACAAATCGGAAGACTCGGTTTGGTTTACGATTACTGATCTTGACGGTAATATTATTGGCGAGACCGGTTTGCTCCGTATGTTTCCCGCGTGGCACCAAACCGATCTGACGATTATTATTCCAGACCCTGAAATGCAGCATAAAGGATATGGTTCGGAAGCAATCCGCATCATGCTGGACATGGCATTTCATGAGTATGAGATGCATCGTGTCTCGATCGGCGTGGTAGGGTTGAATACAGATGCACTGGAATTCTACAAGAAAATCGGTTTCAAGCAGGAAGGTATTTTGGAAGAGGCATATTATTATAACGATGAGTACAGCGATTTTATAATGATGCGAATCCTTAGCCAAGAATGGAAATAAGCGACAAATTCCGGTTTGCGGAGATGCCGAGAGGGCAGAAAAAGCCGTCCCCTTGAGAGGAAGGTGGCTGAGCGAAGCGAGGTCGGATGAGGTGGGGATGCATCCTTATCCACATTCATAACGAACATCGGATTTTGCCCCACAAAATCCAAAAGACAAAACAGGCGTGACCGTTGTGGTTACGCCTGTCTCATATCCTTTTGAGACGGTGATTGAAACCTCAAAGCAACTTCTTTACGGAGTACGCCCCGAGGGCTCCTTTTTTGTTATGCGTTCGTGTCGATCTCGTAGCCGAAGCGTTCGGAAAGCACTTCGGCGTGCTTCGGTCCGGTGATGTGCCGCTCGTCGATCACGCGAAAATCCGCGGCCAAAGGATCCGGCAGCAGGTCGTAAAAGAGCAGGTTCGCGCCCGCGCGGATCGCCGCGTCGTTCGCCTCCGGATCGGAAAGTCCCTTCTTGAGGTCCGCGCCCGGCTGCTGCGCGGTGATGCGGATCGCGGGCATCATCAGACGCAGGATCGCGATCTCCTTGTAAAGCTTTTCAAGGCTGCCGCGGTGATGCGTCTCGAAAAGCGGCGTGTTCAGCGCGGGCAGGTACGGAATCACCGGTGCCCAGGAGATCCCGAGCTTTTTCATCAAAAGGATGTCGTCGGCTAGCTCCTCCGCGGTCTGTCCCGGCCAGTCGATGATGTTGCCGGACGCAAGCATCAGCCCGAGACCGCGGATCGTTTCGATCGCCTCCATGCGGCGGGCGAACGTCGTAGAAGGATTCAGTCGGTTGAAGCTTTCGGGGTTCGACATCTCGAACTTCAGCACATACTCGTCCGCGCCGGCGGTTTTGAGCTCCGCATACTGCGCGCGGTCGAACTCGCCGCACGCGAGCGACACAAACATGCCCGCGTCCTTAAACGCTCTCACGATGTTCAAAAGTCCGTCAAACCCGTACTTCGGGTCCTCGCCCGCGATCAGAAAGATGCGTCGATAGCCGTGCGCCGCGGCGTTTGTGCCGAGCGCGATCACGTCCTCCGGCGCGACGCGAAAGCGTTTCAGGGCGCTGTTGCCCGCGCGCATGCCGCAGTACAGGCATTGGTTTTTGCATACGTTCGTATAGCCGATCATGCCGCTTAACAGGATGCGATCCCCGAAAACCGTCTCGCGCGTTTTCGCCGCCTGCGGCAGCACGTCGCGCAAAAACGCCTCCTCCGGCATGTTCAGAATGTCCAGGATATCGCGTTTCGTTTCAATGTTCATACAATTCCCCTCCCGTGAATCTCATCATACCGCCGATCCGCGCCGCTGTCAAACGGCAAAAAACCGGTCCCTCGATCGGACCGGTTTGCAGATCATGCTTTGATTTTTAATTTGCGGTTGCTTCTCCAAACGCTCCACATGCGGAAGCCGGTGGAAACGAGCAGCACGCCGACCGCCATCGATCCAGCGATCGCCGCCGTCGCCATGCCCTTGTCGTACGCCTCGGCGAGCATGCTGCGCCGAATGAAGTCCATCGTATAATAGATGCCGGACCCGGGGATCAGCGGCACGAGCGCGCACATCAGATAGCTCGTCGCCGGGAACTTGCGGATGCGCGCCATGATCTCCGCATAGAAGGACGACGCCGCGGCGCCCAGAAGGTACGCGACCGGTTCTGCAAGTCCGAGCCGCATCGCAAGCACGCAGACCGGCCACGAAATGATGCTGCCGAGAAGCGCGAACGGAATGCCCCGCCCGTGCATATTGAACATCAGTCCGAAGCCGAGCGTGCCCAAAAGCCCCGCGATGCACTGGATGTACAGCGGATGGTCGATCGGCGCCATGCCCGCGGCGATCTCCGGGAAGAAGTGCCGCGTCAGCGATACGCCGGAGCTCGTTCCGAACGCCAGCGCGACCGCGATGATCAGCACCTGCACAAGGCGGTTGAGTCCCGACATCGTGTCGCCGTAAATGACGTCTCTGAGGCTGTTCGTGAACAGAAAGCCCGGCACCAGCAGCATGATCGCGCCGATGACCGCGATGTCCGCGTTCTTGCAGAGCCCGATCGCCGTCAGCAGATTTGCGGCGATGCCGAGAATAAAGCTGCAGACAAAGGACGTAAAGAACGTGTTCGCGTGCAGCTTAGCCATAAACTTCAGCGACGCGCCGATCGCCATGCAGCTGACGCCCGCCGCAAGCGCTTCCATGATCCCGCCGCCGAAGAAGATCCCGAAGCCCGCGCCGATCAGAAACGCCGCCAGATAATAAATCAGAATCGGATAGCGGCAGACCTTTTTTTCGGTCTCCCGCAAAAGCCGTCTTGCCTCCTGCATGTCCGGCTTTTCCATACAAATACGGCGGCTCAGCGAGGAATAGCGTTCGATGCCGTCCAGCATCGTTTCGCCGCTCTTCAGCCTTCGGATCTTCGTGATGATCCGACCGCCGTCGGTTTCGAGGCTCGCCATAACGCAGCTCGGAATGACGAATGCGTCCACGCGCTCTACGCCGTACGCCGCGACGACGCGATTGATCGTCTCCTCCACGCGGTACGTTTCCGCGCCGCATGCCTGCAGCTTATTCGCAAGCGAAACGGCGAACTCCAGAAGCTCCTCATAAAACGCTTCGTCTCCGTTCTGCGGTGCCGAAGCGCGCGCCTGCTGCGCCTCGATCGCCTGCTCGGCGACGGCGAGCTTGTCCTTTTTCTGAAAGAGGACCTTACGTTTTTCTCCGGTAATCATATTCCACAGTCCTTTTGAACGGTATTTTTCTGCAAGAGTATAACAGTGCGCGGTTGAAATTGCAAGCCGTTTTCGAAAATACCCTCCGCCCGGCAAAAAGAGTCTTTTCATTTGCGGAAAACTGCGGTATACTGATCAAAAATCACGCGGGGGAAACGAAAGATGTCGCTGGAACGGGCAAGAAGCTATCTCAGAGAAAGAGGATTCGAGGATCATATCATCCTTCCCGCGCACAGCAGCGCAACGGTTGCGGAAGCGGCGGAGGCTTTGGGCTGCGAACCCGGCATGATCGCAAAAACGCTCTCCTTTCTGCAGGGCGACGCGCCCGTACTGATCCTTGCGGAGGGCACCGCGCGCATCGACAACGCAAAGTACAAGGCGCGCTTCTCGAAAAAAGCGAAGATGATCCCGCCCGAGCAGGTCGAACCGCTGATCGGGCATGCGGTCGGCGGCGTGTGTCCCTTCGGCGTGAACGAAAACGTGACCGTGTACCTCGACGAAAGTCTGAAGCTGCACGAGACCGTCTACCCCGCCGCGGGCACGGACCACAGCGCGGTAAAGCTCACGATCGCGGAGCTGGAACGCGCCTGTCCCAACGCCGAATGGGTCGACGTCTGCCGCGTCTGAACACATTGATTCGAAACGAACGACCGCCGGTCGGGACCATCCCGACCGGCGGTTTTCTGCGCCTGCGAAACGGTGCGTTCGGTTGACAACCCAAACGAAAAAGTGGTATATTACAGATAAGAGGACAGGATTCAACATGAAACGACTTTTTTTGTATTACACAGCTCTGCTTCTTGCCTGTGCGATGCTGTTTGCTGGCACGGGAACAGCTTTTGCAGAGACCGACGACGACGCGTCGACGGACGTGACCGCGCAGTGCGAATATGGCTGCAATGTAAAGAGCAAGCATCTGCGATCGTGGCTCGCCAATTTCAACGAAAAAGAAAAGCATACGATCGAAGCGGACGGATGGGTCTCGATCACCTGGGACGATGCGGACGTAGACTATGTCTGCTACAGCTGGACGGACAACGAAAAGAACGGCGACGGCATCGAGCCGCGTCCGTATACGGTCCTTCTTCTCGATCAAAGAGGAAACGTGATCGAAAGCCGCGAAGGAGAACGGTACTGGAACTGCTGCATTGCGATCGAAGACGATGTGCACGGCGTGCGCCTTCAGGTATCGGAAAAGTCGTTTCTCTATACCCTTATGGCGTTTTCCGGAAGCGCTCCTTCCGATTTTCACCCTTGGCGTCCGACGCCCGACAAGCTTGATTTTCTGGTGATCGCCACGCATCCGGACGACGACACGCTGTTTATGGGCAACATCGTTCCGACCTACGGCGCCGAATACGGATTCGAGGGCTCCATTTTATACATGGCAACGCGAGAGCGCATCCGCCGGACGGAAGCGCTGAACGGCGCGTGGATCATGGGACTGCGCACCTATCCGATGATGGCAGGACTTCCCGATATTCCGATGTCGTACCGGGAAAAGTATAAGCAGGATTTTCTCGTCGGCGATGTCGAGTGCGAGATCGTCCGGCGTCTGAGACGTCTGAAGCCGGAAGTCCTGGTCACGCACGACGACAACGGCGAATACGGACATTGGCAGCACAAGATCGTTGCCGCGGCAGCGCGTCTTGCGGTCGTTGACGCGGCCGATCCCTCGTACGATCCGCAGTCGGTCGAAGCGTACGGCGTGTGGCAGGTCAAAAAGCTGTATCTGCATCTTGCCGAAGAGAATCCGATCTTTATCACGGCGACGGAGCCGCTCGAAGCGTTCGGAGGCAGAACGGGCTGGGAGGTTGCGCAGGAAGCGTATCAGTGCCATCAGTCGCAGTACAGAAAATACGGAACCTGGAATCATCTGTGCGACAATCAGAACGAGAACAGCCTCGAACGGTTCGGTCTCGTTTTCACGACGGTCGGACTGGATACCGGGATCAACAACATGTTTGAGCATACCTACCTCTATCCGGAGCCGACCCCGGAGCCGACGCCCGAGCCGACGCCGGAACCGACCCCGGAACCGACGCCCGAGCCCACGCCCGAACCCACGCCGACGCCGCTGCCGATCCGGGATGCGGCGACGGTATCGTCCAAGCCGTCCCAAGCCGCGGCGCCCGATCCGACGTTCTCAGGCACGGGATCCGAGCGGCAGCCGGCTCCCGCCGACAGCGCGCGTCCGGTCATCTGGCTTGCGGCGGGCGGCGTTCTGATGATGGTCGTGATCGCCGGCATTGCTCTGCTGATTCGAAAACGAAAGGGCTGAATCAAATGAAGAAATCCTTTGGTGTTTTGCTGACAGCGATCGCAGTCGCTGTGCCGCTTTCCGTATCGGTTGCCTGTCACGCGCAGGAACCGCCCGTCTCGGCTGCGCAGCCGCAGGAGGAAGTGATCGACCTTGCGACGCCGTCGCCCGAGCCGGTTTACTCGATCCAGATTGCCGAAAAAACCGATTTGGATACGGTGCGTGCGCGGATAGCGGAATATCCCGCGCTGCGCTCGGTCGACATTGCCGAAGGCGCGCTCACCAATGAAGAGACCGCCGCTCTGATCGAAGCATACCCCGCGCTGGAGTTCCGGTACGAGGTTTCGGTCGGTTCGCTCTATGTTTCGCCGTACACGACCGAGCTTTCGGTCACGGATCCGGAGTGCGGCTGCACCGTCGCGGATATCGCCGCCGCGCTGCCGTATCTTGCGTCGCTCCAGACGGTCCGGCTCGGCGCGCGTTCGCCGGAGGAGCTCGCGGAGGATGCTGCGCTGCTGCCGGAGGGTATGGCGGATTACTCGGTTTCGATCTACGGAACGGAGCTTTTGCCGAACGCCGACACGCTGGATCTGTCCGATCAGGCGTCGCCCGCGCCCGAAACGCTTGCCGCCGCGCTGCCGTTTCTTCCGCAGCTCAAAACCGTTAAGCTCGGCGATCGCGAGGATCCCACGCTTGCCGGCGCGTTTCGCGCCGCTGCGCCGGGACTGGAAGTGGACTGCCGTTATCGGTTTACCTATCAGGGCATCGAACTCGACGAGAACACCGAAACGCTCGATCTGACAAAGATCAAGATCACGGACGTCGACGAGCTGCGCCGCGTGCTTTCCTGGCTGCCGAAGCTCACGCATACGGAAATGGTCGGCTGCGGACTGGACGACAAAACGATGGCGGCGCTGCGGGACGAGTTTCCGGACAAGGGCATCGTCTGGGAGATCAGCCTCGGCTTCTGGGGCAAGCTGCGCACGGATGCAATTGCGTATACCACGCGCAGCAGCAAATCAGCCGACGAAATGAAATACCGGCTGACCTCGGAAAAGCTGCAGCCGATCCAGTACTGCACCGAGCTCGTCGCGCTGGACCTCGGGCATCAGCACATCGAGGACATCTCCTGCCTTGCAGGGCTCACAAAGCTGCAGGTCCTGATCCTTGCGGACAACCGGATTTCCGACCTGACGCCGCTTTCCGGGATGCACGATCTCATTTATCTGGAGCTGTTCATCAACCGCATCAGCGACGCTTCGCCGCTGTCGGAGCTTACGAACCTGAAGGACCTGAACATCTGCACCAACTACATCAGCGACCTCTCGCCGTTCTATTCCATGACCTCGCTTGAACGGCTGTACTATTCCCACAACAAGTTTACGATCGAGGACCACAACGCGCTGCAGGAGCATCTCCCGAACTGCATCTGCGACCGCACCGTATGGCAGGAGACCGAGCACGGTTGGCGCGAGCACGAGCGGTATTTCTGGATGCGCGCCTTCTTCAAGGACAGTCCGCGGCACAAATAAAAGCATGAAACATCTGAAACGAGCTTTATCCATTCTCATAGCTGTCCTCGCCCTGCTGCCGTTTGCGGCCGCTGCGGCGGACATTCTGACCTCCCCCTCGGTCCTTGAGGTCCGAACGGACGGCGCGATCGTCACGTTCCGGGCGGATCAATGGGTGACGGCGTACTGCGTCACGACAACGGATGTGATCCCGGAGGCGGAGCATCCCGACTGGCGTCCGTGCGACGGATTCGGTTTCTCCTTCTTCAAAACAGACGGTACATACTGTCTGCGCGTTCGCAACAAAAACGGCATGGTCAGCGAAGCGGCGCCGTTCGTCGTCGAATCCGGATTCCGATACGTCACGGAAGCAGAAGGTCTCGGTCATCTGACAGAACCGATGGAGGATTTCCTCGCGAAAAACGGCGACACCATCGACGCATTCAATGCGCGGATCGCAAAGAGCGCAACGGATGCGGGCATCTACACGCGCATGTCGGTCGGAAACATCGGTATGACGCTGCTGTCCGATCTGGCGGGCTACAGCATGACGCTGTCCTATCAGCCGAAGGGCAACTATACCCTGCAGGAGGAATGGGGGGTCTCCCCCGGGTGGGGCACGCGACTGCGCACCATGGAGAAGGACAGCGCGGGGACCTATCGGCATTACGGCATGAACTGCGGCACGATCATCGAATGGGTCTATAAGCAGGCGGGTCTGCACATCGGCAGAACGAGCGCGCGCAAGAAGATCTTCGAGTCCGGCTATCACCATCGGCTGGACGACAACAAGCTTCCGCTCGATGCGGGCGATACCGGCGATATCATTGCAACGAAAACCGGTCACACCATGATGATCCTGGATCGCAAGGATACCGACGGGGACGGCTTGACCGATTCGTATTATGTGCTGGAGATGGAAAGTCCGTATCTCAAGCTCAAGCTGCGGTCGCTGTATTCGGTCCGGCTCTGCACGCTTTACGATATGAGCGCCGTGTTTGACAACACCGGCGCGCTGAAGCGGAATCTGACCTGGTGGACCGGAAGCTATTGGATCCCAAAGGAGGACTTCCCTTCGTATTACGACGCCGACGCGCTGGTTCCTCCCGTTTCTGCGGATGGATTTGCGCCGTTTCGCATACAACTAAAGATGAACTGTCTGCTCGGAAGAATTTTCTGACCAAAGAACAGACCGTTGAACCGTCGCTTCGGGCAGCGTCGCACCTTGGGGAGCGTGTGCGCCGTCCTGTAAAGAAAGGATGCTATGAAAGCACTGAAACAATTCTTTTCCCTGTTCACGATCGCTGTGCTGATCTGCGCGGCGATCGCTTGCGTGCACGTCGAGGAGACGAACGTCCCCGCGGAAACGCCTGCGCCGACCGAACCGCCCGCCGAACCGACGGCTGTGGTCGAGGAGGTCGTTGAGGTCGAGCTGATCGAAACGCCTGAGCCCACGCCGACGCCGACGCCGGAACCCACACCGACGCCGGAGCCCACGCCGGAGCCGACGCCGGAAGGTCTGCTCGGCGACCGATACGACGGATTTTACACCGGCGAAGGGCATGTCAAAACGGAAATGAGCTACAAAAGCGACACCGTCTCGATCGAGGTCACGCGCTATGACAGCACGCCTCTCAGCAGACGCCTGATCTATTTTGTGACGGACATCCATGTGCAGAACATCGAAGCGCTGCGCACCGCAAGCTGGGACGGAAAATTCGGCACGAACGGCGACTCGCTTTGGACTTCGTTTCTGCGGATGTCTCGCAATGCCGGCGCGATCGTTGCGATCAACGGCGACTACTATACCTACAATATCCGCACCGGTCTGGTGATCCGGAACGGCGAGCGGTACGCGCCGGACCCGTGGAAGCCGTGGTCCGGACATCAGATCCTGCTTCTGTACCGCGACGGCACGGTCGCTGTATTCGATTCCGATTCCTTCGATCCGGAAGCAACCGATCTTTCAAACGTATGGCAGGCATGGGAGTTCGGTCCGAGTCTGCTGGATGAAAACGGTGCCGCACGCGATAATTTCCATAAAGCGTATCATGACATCGACCGAGACAACCCCCGCACGGTGTTCGGATACTATGAACCCGGACACTACTGCTTCGTCACGATCGACGGCCGCAAGACCGGCTACTCGAACGGTTTGACGCTTGCGAACGAAGCGAAACTGATGGAATCGCTCGGCTGCAAGGTCGCTTTTAACCTGGACGGCGGACAGACGTCCCAATTCTATTGGAACGATAAGATGTTCAACGTGCCGTACAAAAACGGCAGGTCCACGAGCGACATCATCTATGTGATCGATCCGGAAAGCGAACCGGACGAGCCCGTCTTCGACGCCATGCCGTAAACGGAAATCGGCATACTGCAAAATGACCTGTGGGAATCCCTTTCCTGCAGGTCATTATTGTTTCTCACATAATTGCAAGGCCCGTTTCCTTATAGGGGTGTCGAACATGCAGCCGCGCACAACGCTGCCCGTTTCCAAAAAAGACAGCCGCAGCAATCGTAATCATGGTACGCGCAGAAAGCGCGTGATCTTCCGCTGTAATAAAGCGGCTTGCGAAATAAGCCGCAGCAGAGCAAAGCGCAGCGACGACGTGGTGTGAATGTTGATAACGGACTTAACAAAACTATCAATGATAGCAGCACATACTCATATCGATGATCAGAGGCTATACAGTTCATAATCACGACCACATACTTCCCGCCGGTCTTCCGGAACTCGTCACCACCGTCACAAGCTCGATCAAGGGACAGGGCGATGTGGGGCTCGGCAATATCATCGGCGCGAATCTCTTCAACATGCTGCTCGTCATCGGACTTCCCGCAACGATCACCGGCAACATCGCTTTCACCGCGCAATCGCTGTACATCGACCTGCCGCTGGCGCTGCTCGTCATGGTCGGACTGATCGTACCGATGCTGATCCGCAAGAAGGGCTCCCGTGTACACGGCGCGCTTCTGGTGCTCGTCTATATCGGATACTGCGTCTGGTCGTTCCTCGCAAAATAACGAATGCAATAAGCCGGAAGAGCAAACGCTCCTCCGGCATTTTTGTGTCCGTTATGATTTCAGTCTGAAGGCAAGACTCATCACGATCGCTTCGGTCTCGATTCCTACGAAGAAGTCCGCACCGGCATCTTACCACCGAACCGGACGCCTTCCGCGACCGATTTGCAGCGTACAACCGGAATTTTCAATCGAGCCTTGACAAATCGGAAATCCGTGTTACTGTAAAAGAAAAGCTTTCGGAGGGACATAACATGACCGACTACTACTACGATCTGTTCGCCAAGGCAAAAACAGAGCATTATTCCTTTGAGCAGATCATCACGGAACTGTATAGGATTACCGGGAATGTAGAGGTGTCGTTCAGTTCCAAGATGCTGGCGACGATTGATGCGTCCAAACCCATCTGGGACCAGTATGTTCTTCAGAATCTTGGCTTTGAGCTGATGGGAAAAACACAGGAGGAAAAGCTGCAGAACGCGGTGACCCTGTACGATCAGATTGTAAATTGGTACGCCGATTATCTTACCACTAATGAGGCCCGGGAGAACATCAGCGAATTTGACCGGCTGCTTCCGGAATATACATGGGTCAGCGATACAAAGAAAATCGACTGCTTGCTGTGGAGCAAGCGGTAACAAACACAAATCGGGATTTGCGGAGGAAACAGAGATGAAATACGAAATGATACCTTGTTCAGAAGACGACACGGAGTTTATCGAAGAACAGGCGGACAATGCTTTCAACGCGATCGCACAACCGGAAGAAGACGCAGAGGAAGAATATGTTTATATTGTCACCGATGAAAGTGGGAACCTCCTCGGCGGATGCATTTTGTCTGTGGACGGTCTAAAGACGGCATCGATCTATGACCTGTGGGTGGAAGAAGCGTTTCGCAGACAGGGTATGGCCTCTGCGCTCATCCGGGAGGCTGAGCGAAAAGCAAGGGAACATGGTTGCTATCTCGCAATGGTCGGAACCTTTGACTGGCAGGCAAGGTCGTTTTACGACAAACACGGTTATATGCTCAACGACACGATGACAGACGTGCCCAAGGGGCATGAACACTATTTTCTCACAAAACGACTTGATTGCCCTTCCGCAGGATATATGCCGTCAAATTGCCGGCAATATGAGATCAAGCGCGGTGATGAAAAGGACGCGGAGATCCTTTCCGGTAAATTGCACGGATTCGACAGTACCATTGCGCCTCGTGAACATGAATACATCCCTCTGAGTAAAAAAATCGTGGACGAGAACGGAAGGATCATTGCCGGATTTGTCGGTGGTGTTGATGGTTGGAATGGCACAGATATCGATGCGCTGTGGGTGGAAGGAAAATACCGGAATCGAGGGATCGGCTCTCAGCTCCTCGTCGAGTTGGAGCGGGAGGTAAAGGAGAACGGTGCTGATGTTATGTTTATCGAAGCATTTGATTGGAATGTGGGATTTTTCAAAAAGAACGGCTATGAGAGAGTGACCGGCATGCTTGAAGATTATCCGAGAGGGCATGTCATGTATTGCATGCAGAAGTCGCTTTGATATGGATTTCTGCAAATTCCGGCTGCTTCCGGAATATACATGGGTCAGCGATACAAAGAAAATCGACTGCTTGCTGTGGAGCAAGAGATAACAGATAGACAAATCGCAATTTGTGAGGAAGAAAATGAACATAAAATATGAGATCAGGCCATTAACCGAGGAAGAGGAAACCTTCATCGAAGAGAAGATCAATGTATATGGCGATTCAATGGCGCCATCGGAACCTCACACAGAGGAAGAACAGCTTGTTTTCAAAGTGGAGGATGAAGATAAAAATGTCATCGGCGGCTGCATCGTGAACATTCATGCATGGGGCAGAGCGGTGCTTGCCGAGCTATGGGTGGACGGTCAGTATCGCCATCACGGTCTCGGCTCTATGCTGATTCGCGCGGCTGAAAACGCCGCCAGAGAAAAAAGCTGCTATTATTTGTGCCTCGGAACCGCAGATTTCATGGCAAGACCCCTTTACGAAAAACACGGATTCCATGTGTTTACCATTAACAAGGACATCCCTATGGGGCATGTTAGCTGGTCTCTATCGAAACGATTGGACAAAGATATACCAGACTACATCCCGACAAACAACACCGCTGCAGAACATTATCAGGTCAAGGCCGGCTCCAAAGAGGACGCCAGGATCATCGACAAGGGGCTCGGTGAGTTTTGTGAGGAGGTAGTGCCTGACAAGCACGAATATATCACGCTCAGCAAAAAGCTCATCGATGCGGACGGAAATCTGATTGCTGCTGTGATTTGCGGGATTGACGAAGACGACACTGCCTTTGTCGACGGTATCTGGGTAGAGGAACGGTATCGCAGGCAGGGTATCGGCTCTTGGCTTTTCAGTGAAATAGAGCGCGAAGCGAAGGAAAAAGGCGCCTACGTAATTCTGTCCTATTGCTGCGACTGGGTATCCGCTTTCTTCTTCCAAAACGGGTTTACACCAAGAGGCAAACTTGAGAATTATCCCAAAGGGCACACAGCCTATGAGTTGGAGAAGCGGATCTGAAGGGAACATCCTGTGTGACAAATTCCTGCTTGTCGAGACGATTTATCTTTAAATAATGCGGACTTGACTTTTTAGCCAAGTCCACTTTTCGTTATACCCGACAGGGTAAATCAATTAAATCAGCACAAAAAGTTACACCAACTATACGTTTCGCGTAGCTTTTGCTTTTTGCCATTTTCAGCTCAAAAATGCAATTCTAATGAGTTTTCTAATGAGTTTCTAATTAGTTGCGTATGTTTGCCTTTACGAGCGATCCCGGAGTTTCTTATTTCTTACTATTACTGTTCAAAAGCCTGAACACCTGGTATGCGGTTTCCGTTAAATTGTGCGCTGCATATTCCGGGTCAAGAGCCTCCTCAAGAGAGCAGATATTCCGCAGGATCGGGAAAAATGCATCGATCCCATAATCGTTACATAAGCTGGCGTCATCCGAAACACATCCGGAAAAGGCAATGACGCGTTTGCCGTATTTCTTTGCAAGGGAAGCGATTCCAACAGGCGCTTTTCCCATAACGGTTTGTCCGTCAAGGCGTCCCTCGCCGGTGACCACGATATCCGCTTCCCGGATATACTCTTCTAAATTGGCCTCATTAATAACGAGCTGCACGCCGGATTCCAGTGTTGCGTTGGTAAAAGTCATGAATGCGAAGCCTGATCCTCCGGCAGCCCCCGCTCCGGGTGCGTCAGGATCTGCATTTGGATTTATTTTTGATGCAATGGCGGCATAGTTGGACAACCACTTGTCCATTTTGGGGACGTCTTCCGGCGAGGCTCCTTTTTGGAGACTGAATACTGCACTGCAGCCGTTCTCGCCGCACAATGGATTGCTCACGTCGCAGGCAATGCGAAACTGACAATTATGCAGCGCGGGCAATGCGTTTTTATTTGATATACTGTGCAGCTTTTGCAAACCTGCAGTTCCAAACGGGATGGATCGTCCTTCCTTGTCTGTAAAATCAAGCCCCAGTGCCTGCAGCATTCCAGCACCGCCGTCATTGGTGGCGCTTCCGCCAATGCCTATCAGAAAGCGGCGGCAACCGCGGCGAATTGCCTCCAGAATCAGTTCACCAACTCCATAAGTAGTGGTGACCATAGGGTCTCGCTTTTCTGGAGGCACCAAGGTAATTCCTGCGGCTGATGCCATCTCGATCACAGCCGTAACTTTATCCGGCAAAATGCCGAATCGGGCTGTCACCGGCGCTCCCAACGGCCCGGTAACCTGTGTGACAACAATTTTCCCGCCTGACCCGGAGCAAAGTGCCTCCACGGTTCCTTCGCCTCCGTCTGCCAGAGGCAGCACGTGTACTGTTGCGTCAGGGTCAACTCTCAATATGGCTTTTCGCACAGCTTCGCCGGCCTGTACGGAAGACAGACTCCCCTTGAAGGAGTCAATCGCAACTGCTACCTTCATTTCAATTCACCGTTTCTTAAAAAAGCAGATACGGTCTGTTCGACATCTTCTTTTTTGATCAGCTGATAGGGAACGGTAACATGCGGAATGCTTTCCTTGGGATTATTGATTTGCCGTAAAAGCAGTTCGGCAGCTTTGTAGCCAATCGTATATTCATCCTGCAGGATGTGCGTATAAAATGAGCCGTTTAATAATTCAAGCGCGCTGTTGGTCCCGCCGTCAAAACACACGATCTCAAAATTGCTCAGATCCTTGCCGCACATTTTTAAAGCGAGTTGAATCAGGTTGGCACATTCGTAGTTTTCGGCAACGGCAGCAGTTATTTCGTTATAAGTGGTAAACAGATCTGTTAACATGGCAATGTTGTCATACAACTGATTGGTGTCAGAGGAGTTTAATTTTCTGCAAACATACTTTTCGTGATAAGCACGGTCTTCGCTGTGGGCAAATGCGTACATAAAGCCTTTGATTCGTTCTTCCAGTGCGGTGTTGGAAATGAATGAACCGATAAAAGCGATTTTACTGTGTCCTTTAGCAAACAGATAGTTCACCAGATCTTTAGAAGCATTGAAATTATCTGTGCATACATAGGTATAAGGCAAACCGGGAAGATAACGGTCGACCATAACAAGAGGCATATTTTGAAGGCTTTCAGAAGTAAAGGCGGAATTATACAATTCACCGTTCATAGGCATTATGATGATGCCCGAAATACCCAGCGAAAGCATATATTGCAGCTCTTCCGCTTCTTCAGATTGTGTCTTATAAGTACTGGATATAATAGGAATAAGATTGTTTTCTTTGCAGAAGGACTGGATCCCCTTAGAAATCTTCCTGCCGAAAAATTCTGAACTGGTAGGCATTACAAGACCGATTTTTTTCTTTTCAGTTATAATTTGAGAATCTTTTACAAAACTTCCTTTTCCGGCCGTTCTGGTTATTTTGTTTTCGTTTACGAGCATATCCAATGCGTGTCGAACGGTGGTTATGCTTACGTTATACTTTTCAGCATACTCCTGTTCCGTGGGCAGCAGATCGCCCGGGGTCAGAATCTTATTGTCAATATCTCTTGAGATAGCCATATATATTTCGTGATATTTTGCCATAACAACCTCGCATAATAAAAAAATGATTTTGCCCGATTCCTCGGTATTTGAGTGCTTAAACATTTGTTTTATCAGCATCTCGGTTGTAATTATAAACATCATCCTCCTTTATGTCAACAAATTGGCATATTATCTTATTATTACTAACTTATTATCCTATTATTCCTATTTTTTAACCAATTTGAGATTTTCCAGGAGCCAAAAGATGCTTCTACGAGGAGAGACAGACCGGGCAAGGAATAAGAAATGCAAAAATAACAATATTACAATGTTTAAATTTTCGCCAAAAATCAACCAAATTTATGTAAAAAAAGACGGTTTTGGGCTGTTGACATCACTACGGCGGTTTGATATAATAGAATAAACATTAAATATTACAATGTTTTGAAACATTGCAATGTTTATGAAGGAGGATAATTATGAAACGCAGCAAACTACTTGTTACCTTGTTAGCCATATTTGTTATATGTCTAACATTTAGTATTGCCCTGATCGCTTTCGCTGATGAAAGTGAAATCGGCGATGTTTTTTCAAACGGAAGAGTTACTCAGGAAGTAACCGAAAACAACGATTTAAAGATAACGCTAAAAACCGATACAGATTATAGCAGCACAAGAGCATACTATAAACAACCTATAACATTAGATATGGCGAATAATAAGTGGTTCGAGATGAACTTTACAGTCGATGAATTTAATGTTGACGGAGGTTTAAGAATCAGTTTCCTGGCTTCTGCCGAGGATTTCCCCATGGACTCTTATGGCGATGGCTTTGGAGTATATTTTTGGGATGAAACAGCCTGGGGATATCCTGAATTACAGGCGTTTAGATGCGATTTCTATAAGTATAGCAGGACTGCCGGTTCTTCGGGTTTAATAGATGCTAAAGCTGTCAGAAGTGATGCATATAAAATCACGGGACAGTCTTTCCATCTCAAGGTATGGGAATATGACGCGGATAATATAGCAATCCAGGTAGATAGAGATGACAACGGAACCAATATTCAGGCCATAGGTGCTTTCGCCAAATCAAACCTTCCGGAAGGATTTGACATTAAGAATTGTACCTTAATGATCACGCCTGATATTGATATTAACAGAGCACATTCTTACGAAAAAGATATCGTTTTAACAATAAAAGATATTAACGGCAAGAAACCAGTAGATCAGGCAGAGCAGCCCGCCACCAGTATCATCAACGAGAGCGAGTACGATGTTTCCTACGTTCTTGACAGCAGCAACGCCAAGACCTGGACCAACGGCAACATCGGCAACGCCAGCGTTAAGTACTTTTTCAAAGCCGAAGATGACGGCGTTAAAGTCGCAATTCGCGCGTTGGGCGTCAGCGCAGGTGAACTGATGCAGCTGAACTTCAACCCCGGCAACAAGCTCGCGGGTTCCACCGGACAATTCCTGTCCTTTGTCACTGGCGATTCCTTCAAACTGCTGCAGCACAACCACAAGAACGGTGTGCTTGACGATGCAAACCCCAACGGTGCCGACATTTCCGACAAAGTTGACGGCCAGATCGCAGCGATCGACGGCGGTTACGAGATCGTTGCTAAACTGCCAAAGGCGCTGTTCACCATCACCGACGTTGACGGTGCTGACTCGTTCGTTTACGGCCAGGATGACATTTACTTCGGTATGTTCATTGTTACCGGCGGACATGGCTACACCAACCAGTCTACCGCTCCTGGCACTGACTGGACTGTTGACGGTCTTGGCCTTACTGAGTATGTTTTTAAAGGACAGAAGGCTCCCGAGACCCAGCCTGCCACTCAGCCCGATACTCAGCCTGAGACTCAGCCTCAGACTGGGGATGCCACGGTAGCAATGTTTGCAGTCATTGTAGTTCTCACTCTTGGAGCAGTTATTGTTTTCGCGAAAAAGAGGTCTTTTTGATCTGCAACAATAAACAACAATGAAATAGGGCGCCCGCGTGGCGCCCTAATTAATTGAATTGATCACAAACCATGATATACCCTAAAAGGGTTCCAACAAATCGGCTTTTTCGGTATAATATAGGCTGAAAAGTATGGAGGAGATTATTATGAAACGCAGAAAACTACTTGTTCCATTGTTAGCTATATTAGTTACATGTCTAACATTATGTAACATTAGAATCGCTTTTGCTGAAGAAAGTGAATATACTTTTGATGAGGATTCACATTTCGTTCCCGGTAAGTGGGATGCTCAAAAGGGCAGGGTCAACACTACTGTAAATTCATCCGGCGAAGAAATGATATTTATGGTAAAAGACAGACAGCCACAGCAATCAAGAGCTTATTCTGAACCTATTGATATTACAATAGATACAAAAATCTCATTCCAAATTATAGATATGGGAATTGGCGGCGGTTTTAGTTTAAGCTTTATGGCTACAGATGATGACTATCCATTAAGCGGATATGGCGATGGGTTAAGAATCCTTTTTAAAGATACTCAAACCGCATTGGTTGCTGATACAACTGTACATTCAAGAGCAGGTGATGCTGCAACTATTGGCAATGGCGAATACACAATTGTTGACGGCACCGATTATCTTACACATACTTATTCTGTCAGAATATCGGACTATAATGATACGGCTTCAACAGTTAAAGTTTACCTCGATAAAGACGGAACAAATGTTGACTCTTTCACCGTTAACTTTGATGATCTGTCATCGTCATTTAACCCCGAAGCTTGTTTTCTGCTTTTAACTCCTGAAATCGACCAAAGTGTAGAATCTTCTTGGGAAAAGCCGTTAAAGGTTTTAATATCTGAATATTTGATCAACGGCGACTCGGGAGACACGGTTCCGACTGAAGCGCCCACGACGGTTCCGACTGAAGCACCCACGATGACTCCTGAAGAGGTAATCACCGACATCAGCTACGGAGACAAACAAGTGCAGATCAAGCTGGTAGAGAATTTTAATGATTCCGTTGTCAGTCCGTGGGACTACGGCATATGCGAGATCATAGACGGTGATGTAATTCTGAGCGAGGAGTATGCTGCGAGCTGCGTTGACCGCTACGGCATTACCGCGCCGATGCTTAAAGCCGCGGGGAAACTTACCGGGGCGAAGTATGTTGTCCTCTCATTGACCAACAAGAGCGACGGAGAAGTCTGGTTCTGTTTCCAGCCGGATACGCCTGGCTACGAACATGCCTACATGGGCGGTGAGATGGATTTGGAACTGTATCTGGTCGAGCTTGACGGCACGGTCAGCGTAATCGATGAGCCCGCCGCAGAGACCTCGCAAAATAACGGCCGCTACGGCTACGGCATACCTGAGGGCTTCGACGGCTACCTGTTCATGCCGTCATCGATCTTCTGCGACCACGGAGATTGGTCCACACCGATCTTCACTAACGACGACCCGGTTTTCACGGCAGTAGGCTTCGATGTGAACGGCGATGAACCGTCTTTCTTCTTAGTGACTGTCCACGATATGTATATATGCACGCAGGAGTTGCCGGAGATAGCTCCGAAATCGACAGAGGCCCCAACTGAGGCTCCCACCGAAGTACCTACAGAAGTTCCCACGGCGGAACCTACCGAAGCACCTACGGACGCACCGGTCGTTACCGAGGAGCCGAAGACAACAGATGATTCCAAATCAGAGGAGCCTGCTCCCAAGAAGAACAACGGCTGGCTGATTCCCGTGATCATCGGCGGCGTGGTTGTTGTGGCGGCAATTATAGTTGCAGTCGCTGCTGCATCAAAGAAAAAGAAGAAAGCATAAATAATAGGACAGAACCGCAAAGGTCGCGATCTTTAAAAACGGATCGCGGCCATTGCTCTATATCATGGCTTCATGTTGCATTTAGACACTCTGCTGTAATTGTGTAGGAGGGACCCGGTATGAAGAGATTGGCGAAAGAAAGATGCGTGGAACGAAACAAAACAGGCAGGAGATTGTCTGCTCTGGCGGTGTGCGCGTTGATGATGCTCACTGCGTTCGGTTGCAAGACGGCTGACAACATCCCGGGGGACATAACCGCACCTCCTACAGAGAG
>JAEESS010000003.1 GCA_016286445.1 Bacillota bacterium | reverse complement strand
CGGATTGCTCCTTTGACCTCTCTGCCATGCGACAGTGTGGTCTTATGCGGTATTAGCAACCGTTTCCGGTTGTTATCCCCCTCAAAGAGGCAGGTTGCTCACGCGTTACTCACCCGTTCGCCACTAAATGTACAAAGCACCAATCACTCCGTACGAAGTGTTTGTCACTTTATTTTGCCTACGGGATCGCTTCGCGATCCCCGGCGCTGTCGAAGCAATTGGTGCTTCGTACATTCCGTTCGACTTGCATGTGTTAGGCACGCCGCCAGCGTTCGTCCTGAGCCAGGATCAAACTCTTGAGTTCAATCTCTTAAACGCCTCTCAGCGTTTTGCTCACTTTTTTCGCTTGGTCGTGTTTCTTTCGCGTCCGTTATTCTCGATCTTTCGATCATGAATTGACTTGGCTTGTTTGTTGATGCACTATATAGTTTTCAAGGTGCTTCGCCGTCTCCGTTTTGCGGGACAGCTTCGTTAGTATATCGCAACACTCTTCGTTTGTCAACACCTTTTTGCAAACTTTTTTCAAGTTTTTTCGGTCCCCGTTCCCGGTTCCCTCTCCGGCGCTGCTCGCTTCCGTGCCGCGAACGTCGCCTATATTACTCCTTCTTCCTTCAATTGTCAATACCCTTTTTTGACAAAAATCACAATATATTTTAGCAGATAACAAAAATCGGAAGCGTACTCAATTCCGCTTCCGAATCCATGCCGCAAATCCGCAATTTTCAACCTGCGGTCAATCATGTCCATCGACAATTCATATGCGCAGCGCAATTCAATTATCGTCCATATAAGCAAGAATCGGAAGCGCATGCACGCTTCCGATCCGATTCATTTCTGAATTTAAGAGATCATATCGCCCTGGTGTGCGATCAGCGTGGCGTCGTAGACGCCGTCGACGCGCAGGAACTTGTCGACAAAGCCGGTCTCGCTGGAGCGGATGCGAAGCTCGACTGCGAGCTCAACGCCCTCGCGCTGCACGGTCTTGGACTTGACGCGCGCGTACGGGATCTGCGCGACCATCGCCTTGACCTGCTTGGAAGCACGTTCCTCATAGTGCAGGATCAGCAGGTACGGCAGGGACGCCTTCTTCTTGGACGAAGCAAGCAGCAGCATGAACACACCGATGAGGATCGCGCCGACGATCGCGGCAAGATAGAAGCCCGCGCCGAGCACGATACCCTCTGCGATCGCCCAGAACATGAACACGGTGTCGATTGGATCCTTGATCGCGGTACGGAAACGCACGATAGACAGCGCGCCGACCATGCCGAGGGACAGCTTGACGTTGTTCGACATGATCAGGATGACCATCGTGGTGACCATCGTCAGCATGACGAGGCTCATGTTAAACGTCTTGGAATAGATGACGCCGGAGAACGTGAGCCGGTAGATCAGGTACACGAACAGACCGATCACGAACGCCAGAATCACGGTCACGAGCAGCGGCAGGACCTGGTTGGTTGAGAAATTGAAGATTTCCCGCAGTGAAGTTGATAAATCCATACTATCCTCCAAATGTTTTTCTTTCTTATAATATCAGCAGTCGTATTGTCTGCAAAAGAGGTACTTACTTGCCGCCGTTTTCAGCGACGCCGGGAGCTGAATGAGCTCCGCCACATACGGATCGAGGTAGTTGTTGAACTTGACCTCGAGCACGCACTGTCCGATCAACTCCGTAGCGGGATAGGTGATCGCATGCGGATCGAAAAGATCGGTGCAAAGATAGCCGGTGCGGATGTTCCGGTCGAGCGTGATGCGTACGTCCTCGAGCGGGAACACGAACGGCTGCCGGTAATAGTCGACGAGCACCTTTGGCTTCAGCCCCTCCGTGCGAAGCGCGGCGTACGCCTCCTTCGCAAACGGATTCTGCTGATACATCAGAAAGGTGTACTCCCCCGCGATCAGCGCTTCCGCCTGGTTGCGCGTCAGCGACAGGCTGTCCTTTTTGATGAACTGTCCGTTTTTGTGCTTGCGCTCCAGCTTGATGACGCGGTCGGAGAAGTTATAGATGCGGATGCGCCACTTGTCGCGGTACTGGACGCCCGCGACCTTCTCGCTGACCGCAGCGTCGTACGCATCGTCAAAGTACAGGCTGCGGATGTGATACCCGCCGCCGGTCTTTTGCGCGTACGGATCCGGCTTCATCGCAGCGCTCAGCCGGATCGCCAGGAGCTCCGCGTCGGCGTCGGAAATCACATACTTAAGTTCGTGCCGATAGCCCTTGGCATTCGGCTTCAGCTTCAGATTCACGAGATCTTGCCCACCTTTCCGAACAGGCTGATCATCTCATCGTCGCTGAGATGATAATGCGTGTGTTCGTTGATATAATGCTGGCAATAGTACAGGTACCAGTCCTGATAGTTCCTTGCGTACTGCCGGATCTTGTCGCAATGGCTGTTCCAGCCCTTGGTCGACAGATCGTGGTACGGTCTCCAGCGAACGAGGTCGTAGGTTTCCATTTCCTTGCGGATGTTTTCCTGCAGCACGTCCACTTTTTTCAGAATCTTCTCCGGCGTAAAGACTTCGTTATAGAAATACGCGCAGTATTTCAGGAAGATCTTCACAAAATCGTTGTTCGACATCATCGAACGTCCGAGCACCGTCGAGAAGGATTTCCCGGAGCCGTGTCCCTTCGGATCGAAATACTTCCAGAAGTAATCGCGCCGGTAGCCGGTGGAGTTTTCTGCCGCCTGGTTCGGATTGTCGCCGTTCATCGCCCAACAGTAGTCGTACTGGATCCAGCGCCACTTGTTGTCCTTCTCGGACGAGCGCCACCACTTGATGTTGCCGGTGTCGGTGTTGCCGATGATGATCTCGAACGCGCAGTACATGGCGAACTGATCGGCGTCGACCTGCCGGCAGACGTATTCGTAATCCGACGGATTTGAAAGATCGCAGTTGTGATTCTCACAGTACGCGATCATATCCTTGTAGTCCTGCAGACCGTCGCCGCAGACGACGCACTGTTCGTTGTTGCCGTTCCACTTGAGGATGTCGAGCGAATCGACGTCCTGCACACCGTAATGCTGCGCGATATAGAACTTGCTGATCTTTTCACGCAGATTGTAGACGCCCCAGTACTGTCCGTTGATGTAGACGATGCACTGATGAAACGCCTGATTTGCGATATCGACGTCCGCGTCGTCCAAAAGGCTCTGTACCATGATGTCCCGGATGCGCGAAAGCGCAGCGTCCTGTCCCGACGCGCGCAGCACGAGGGACTTATAGGAATCGAACGGGCGATTCTCAAACATCGGATACTCAATGCGGCTGCTGCTGCCGAGTCCTTTTCTGGCGATCAGCGCAATGCCCTTCTGTCCGAGCTTTCTCGAAAACGCGCCGAACATGCGGATATACAGGTTCGTCTCATACAGCACTTCCCCGCCGCCTGCCGTCGTATACGTCATCGTCGCGGGCTTTTCCCACATGCGTCCCTTCATATTGAAGTTGGCATACTTGCCCATCGTTTCCTTCTTGTCGGACTGACCGATCATGATCTCGTCGGCGCTGCCCTTGCCGGTGTAGTCGTTGCCCTTGACGTACATGCCGTACTGCTTGTCCCAAAGGTTTTCAGGCTCGGTGACCAAGAATACGACCGGCAGATTGGTCTCATGCGCTTCGACGGTCTCTTCGCCGTTGATGATGACGTAGGTATAGGATTGAATGTCGCTCGGATAACGGCTGCCGTCCGACGCAAAGGTGCGGATGCGCAGAACCGTATTCTCCTTGACGGCAATCGGGCCCGACACGCGCGTGTCGGATTCGGTCGGCGCGGTCGTTTTGACCGGATCGTTTTCCTTTCCGCAGGAAAGCGTGTACGTCGCGTAGCAGCCCTCCGGAACGCTGATGTTTACCGTCTGGATTCCGCGATAGATGCCGCTGTGCGTATCGGCGGTCGCCGCTTCGCAGTAGATGCCGCGTCCGTTCGCATCGTTTGCCGTGCCCTCGGTCGGCTTATCAAACAGCTTCCACGCGCCGCTTGCGTCGCGTCCGTAGGACACGCAGGAATGCGATTCCGGAACAAGCACGCGGTCGATCAGCATGCCCGCCGCATCGTACAGAAGCAGCGTCTCCCCCGTCGCCGAAAGGTCAAAGTTCAGAAGGTACTTTCTTTGATCCGCGGTCACGTCCTTTTCGGACTGACCTTCCCGCGGCAGACTTCCTTCCATCTGCAGGACGAGATATCCTTTTCCGGCGATACTCGTTCCGTCAGGAAAAACCCATTTCCTCGGTTTTCGTTCGTTGTCCGTGATCGAAAACCCCGATAAGTCTATCTGTGAATCGGACCGGTTGTACAGCTCGATCCAGCTGCCGAGATCGGCGTCGTAGGGTCGGTCGCTGCCCGTGCTGTTTGAATGCGCATAGGTCACATGGTACCCGTCGATCAGGATCTCGTTCAAAGAAATATCATGCACGCCCATCGGACCGTTTTCCTTTTCTTCAAACAGGGAACGTCCGTTGATCGTGTTATCGTAGCCGGGCGTCGGCTTGTCCGAGCTTTCAAATATCGCATTCGGATCAAACGCGCCGTTTGTGTAGATGCGCGCAAAGGAGCAGTTTTTCTGCTGCGGTCCGAAGTCGATATAGTCGACGATCAGATCCTTGTTCGTGGTGAACACAAGGGTCTCGCCGCCCTGCGAGGACAGACCGAAGTCAAAGCTGTATACACCCGACATCGGCTTCTCGGTATGATACAGCACGAGGTAGGTATACGCTTCCAGCACGGTCCCCTGCGGGAACGTGTACTTTTTCGGTTTTGTGGGGTCGTCACTCAAACTGAAGCCCGAAAGGTCGAACGCCGTGCTGCCGGAGTTGTAGAGCTCGATCCAGTCACAGTAGGTGCCGTCCGGCGCCTTATGCGCGGTGCCGTTCGACGCCATGAGCTCGGTCACACGGACCGGACAGTCGGTCATTTCCGCGACGCCTGTCTCGGAATCCGCCTGGCGCGAAGCGTTGAACGCGTTCCAGCCCGCTTCCGTGTTCGGATAACCGGGCGTCGGCTTCATGATCGTCCAGGAGCCGTCTTCGCCGAATGCGAGCGAATTGCCGCCGACGGCGACCGTTTCGCCCTGTGTGCCGTCTCCGGTGACGTACGCGTTGGCGTTGCCCTTCTGCCCCGAATAGAAGCCGGAAAGGTCAACTGTCAGGATCGCCGTGCCGGACGGATCGACAAAGCGCAGGACGTCATTCTTTGAAAGACCGAAGTCCGCGACGATGACCTTGCTCTCCGTACCGTCGCTGCCCTTGATCCGGAGAAATCCGTTGCCGTTCGTCGGATCGTCCTTCATGCACCAGACGACCAGATAGTCATGTGCATGAATGATCGTTTCGCTCGGGAACATCCAGATCGAGATCTCGTCGTCCGTCAGACCGTAGCCGAACAGATCGATGTCCGAATCGCTGCGGTTGTACAGTTCGACGTAGTCGCTGTAGGTGCCGAGCGGGTCGCGCACGGTCTGTTTGTTGCTCACCAGGATCTCGCTGACAATCACGTCGGAATTGCTCTGCGCACTGGGCGAAGCACTGCCTGCGCACTTGTTCGCCCCGCAGCCGATCATTGCGGAGATCGCAACGATGACCGCAAGCAGGACTGCCAGAGCGACCGCCAGGATCGCGCGTTTTTGCTTTTGTCTGTTATTCATATCCGTTCCTCGTATTGGTTTCCATTCTGCAACGATTGTATCATACCATATTTTTCACCGTCTGCAAGACAGAACGGGAATTATTCACAAAAACCACACAGAAATGTTGCCTATCGATAGTCGTGCATGCGTTTCAGCAGGGTCTTTCGTTCGTTTTCCTCCGGATGCACCGCGCAACGAAGCAACAGCGCATGCTTGATCTTCCCGACGCGTTCGCCCGCGGGCAGTCCGAGCTCCCGCATGATATCGGCGCCGGAAACCGCAAGCTCGCGTTCCGAAAACGGCGCGCGCTCTTCCCTCATCTTCCGATAGATCTCCCGCCACCGTTCTGCGGTGAAGTCCGTTCGGACGCCGCTTCCGCGAACGTCCGCTTCGCGGATCATGATCAGATCCTCCGTCCGCTCCCTGCCGAACGCCGCAAACCGCTTCCGAAGCGTCGCTTCCGACGCGGAATCCGTCAGATCGAACATATGGATGCGGATCGCGCCGCAGACCCGGTCGATCAGTGCATTCGGATACCGGAGACGGACGAGCATCGTCCGCGCGGTCTCGGCTCCGTAAACGTCGTGCGCATAAAGCCTGCCGTCGCGCTTCAGCGCTTCCGGCTTTCCGACGTCGTGCAAAAGCCCGATAAGCCGAATGCCGAGCTCCTCCGGCGTGTTCTCGCAGGTATGGAACAGGTGCGTGAGAACGTCGTATCGATGATAGTCCGTTCGCTGTGCCATGCCGTCGCACGCGGTCAGCTCCGGCAAAAGATACGGCAGCGCGCCGACGTCCCGCAGCATCGTGAGCGCGTCGCATACGCGCGGTCCCAAAAGAATCCGGTCCAGCTCCTGCCGTTTGCGCTCCCACGCGACGCCTTTGAGCAGCGCGGCGTTCGCCTTTGCCGCTTCCCATGTCCCGGGATCGACCGTAAAATCCAGCGACGCCGCAAACCGCACAAGCCGAAGGATGCGCAGTCCGTCGTCGCGAAGGATCACGGCGGGATTCTTTGTCGTCGTACGCAGCACACGGTTTTCAAGATCCTTTTGCCCGCCGGTCGGATCAAGGATCGAACCGTCCGCAACGCGTTCATACAGCGCGTTGACCGAAAAATCTCTGCGAAACGCGTCCTGCTCCGGCAAATCGGCAAAGCGGACCGCGTCGGGCTTGTGCGCGCCGCCCGCGCCGTAGGATTCGGTGCGGAAGGTCGTGTGCTCGTAATCGACGCCGTCGATCGTAAGAAGCACCGTGCCGAGCGTCTGCTGCACGATCTTCGCCTCGATCCCGAACGCCTTTGCACGTTCGAGCAGCTCGTCCGGTCTTGCCCTGCTTGCAAGGTCCACGTCGTGCACCGCCCGTAAAAGCTGTGCGTCGCGCACGCAGCCGCCGACCGCATAGAGCTTTACCCCTTCCCGTTCGAGGGCTTCGGCAAAGGCTTTGAGCGCGATCGGCAGCTTCAGCATATTATACTTCTCCCTCGGGCGGTTCGGAAGCCGCCTCCGGCGCGGCGGGCGTTTCACCCTCTTCCTCTTCCGGAAGGATCTCCTGATGCGGCAGAAGCGCGACGCTTGCGATCTTCGTATCGCCGTCGAGCGACATCAGACGCACGCCCTGCGTGTTCCTGCCGATGATCGAGATCTGATCGACCGGCATCCGCATGATCACGCCGTCGTCGCGGACCAGCAGCAGGTCCTCGTCCTCGGTCGTCATTCTGAGACAGGCAAGTCCGCCGGTCTTTTCGGTCGCCTTCATGGCAAGGATGCCCTTGCCGCCGCGGCCCTGGACCGTGAACTGGCTCTCCTCGGTACGCTTGCCGAGACCCTTTTCGGTGACGGTCAGCACAAGCCCGCCGGGCTGTACCAGGATCATATCCATTACAACGTCGCCTTCGTCCAGCTTGATCGAACGTACGCCCATGCCGCCTCTGCCGGTGGCGCGGACGTCGCTTTCACGGAAGCGGATGCACTTACCGTTTCTCGACGCGATGATGAACTCATGCTCGCCGCTGCTCATCTCCACGGAGATCAGCTCGTCGCCCTCGCGCACGGTCTGCAGCACAAGACCGCCCTTGCGAATATTCATGCATTCCGAGATACGCGTTTTCTTGATGAGCCCGTCGCGCGTTGCGGTGACGAGATAGCCCGTCTCCTCGACTTCTCGCGGGACGATGAACATTGCCGTGACCTTTTCGCCGGTGCGAAGCTGCAGAAGGTTCACCACCGGGATGCCTTTCGAGGTGCGGCTCGCTTCCGGGATCGCGTAGCACTTGATCCGGAACACGCGGCCAAAGTTTGTGAAGAACATGATCGGCGCATGCGTGCTCGAAACCAGCACACGCTCGACATAATCCTCATCCTTTGTCGCCTGTCCCTTGACGCCCTTGCCGCCGCGGTTCTGCGCGCGGAAGGTCTCGGACGGGGTACGCTTGATGTAGCCGAAGTGCGTCATCGTGACCGCCATCTCTTCTTCCTGGATGATGTCGTCGAGGTCGATGTCGTCCAGCGCCTGCGTGATCTCTGTGCGGCGCGGGTCCGCAAGACGCGCCTTGACGTCGAGCGCTTCCTCCTTGACGACTTCGAGAAGCTTATGCTCGTCGCTGAGGATCGTGCGTAAATATGCAACGCGCTCGCGAAGCTGTCTGTCCTCTTCCAGAAGCCGCTCGCGTTCGAGACCGGTGAGACGCTGCAGACGCATGTCGAGGATCGCCTGCGCCTGCCGCTCGGAGAAGCCGAACTTGGTGCACAAGCCGTCCTTTGCCGCCTGTCCGTTCGGCGAAGCCTTGATGAGCGCGATGATCTCGTCGATCACATCGAGCGCGCGCAGAAGGCCGTCCAAGATGTGCAGACGCTCCTCCGCACGGTTCAGATCGAAGCGCGTGCGGCGCGTAACGACGTCCTTCTGATGGAGCAGGTAATAATACAGGATCTCCTTGAGATTCAGGATCTTCGGTTCACCGTCGACCAGCGCGAGGTTGATGACACCGAACGTATCCTGCAGTTGCGTATGCTTATAAAGATTGTTCAGAACGACGTTCGCGTTGACGTCCTTCTTGAGCTCGATGACGATGTGCGTGCCGTTGCGGTCCGTTTCGTCGCGAAGGTCCGAGATGCCCTCGATCTTCTTTTCGTGCACGAGATCCGCAATGCTCTCGACAAGCCGCGCCTTGTTGACCTGATACGGGATCTCGGTCACGATGATGCGGCTGCGGTTCTGGGAAAGCTGTTCGATCTCGGTCTTTGCGCGGACGATCAGCTTGCCTCTGCCGGTGCGGTACGCCTGCGCAATGCCGCTCCTTCCGAGGATCGTTGCGCCGGTCGGGAAGTCCGGACCGGGGATGTACTGCATCAGCTCGTCGACCGTGATCTCCGGATTGTCGATCAGCGCGACGAGACCGTCGATCGTTTCGCCGAGGTTGTGCGGCGGCATGTTCGTCGCCATACCGACCGCGATGCCGTTTGATCCGTTGACCAAAAGGTTCGGGAACCGCGCGGGCAGCACGGTAGGCTCCTGCTGCGTGCCGTCGAAGTTCGGCTGGAAATCGACCGTGTCTTTGTCGATGTCGCGCATCATTTCCATTGCCATCTTAGAAAGACGCGCTTCGGTGTAACGCATCGCCGCCGCGCCGTCGCCGTCGGCGGAGCCGAAGTTGCCCTGCCCCTCGACGAGCGGATAGCGGGTATTGAAGTCCTGCGCCAAACGCACCATTGCGTCGTACACGGATGCGTCGCCGTGCGGATGGTATTTACCCATGCAGTCGCCGACGATACGCGCGCTCTTACGGGTGGGCTTGTCGGGCGTGACGCCGAGCTCTTCCATTGAGTGCATGATGCGGCGGTGCACCGGCTTCATGCCGTCGCGCACGTCGGGGAGCGCGCGGCTCGTGATGACCGACATCGCGTAGGCGATGAAGCTCTTCTGCATCTCGCGTTCCAGATTGATCGGCTGGATGCGACCGTGAATGGTTGTGGTTGTCGTTTCGCTCATATGCTTACCTCATCAGATATCCAGGTCGGTGACCAGCTTTGCGTTCTGTTCGATGAACTCGCGCCGCGGCTCGACCTTGTCGCCCATCAGCAATGTGAACAGCCGGTCGGCTTCGACCGCGTCCTCCACCGTGACCTTGAGCATCAAACGCTGTTCGGGATCCATCGTCGTTTCCCAAAGCTGCTCCGGGTTCATTTCGCCGAGGCCCTTGTAACGCTGGATCTCCGGCTTCGGATCGGGACCGATCTCCTTGAGCTTTGCTTCCAGCTCCTCATCGGAATACACATAGCACTGCATCTTTCCGCGCTTCACGCGATAGAGCGGCGGCTGCGCGATGTACACATAGCCTTCGTCCACCAACGGACGCATATGCCGGTAGAAGAAGGTCAGAAGCAGGATCCGGATATGGCTGCCGTCGACGTCCGCATCGGTCATGCAGATGATCTTGTGATAGCGGAGTTTTGTGATGTCGAACTCCGTGTCGATGCCGGCGCCGAACGCGGTGATCATGTACTTGATCGCGTCGCTACTGAGCATGCGGTCGAGACGCGCCTTTTCGACGTTCAGGATCTTGCCGCGAAGCGGCAGGATCGCCTGATACTTCGGGTTTCTGCCCATCTTGGCGGAGCCGCCTGCGGAATCGCCCTCGACGAGGAAGATCTCGCAAAGCGACGCGTCCTTTTCGGTGCAGTCAGAAAGCTTTCCGGGAAGCGCGGTGGAATCCAAAGCCGTTTTTCTGCGGGTAAGGTCCCTTGCCTTTCTTGCCGCCTCACGCGCGCGGGAAGCCATCAGGCACTTATCGACGATCATTCTGCCGATCGGCGGATTCTCGTCGAGAAACTCGGAAAGTCCCTTGTAGACCGTGTTGGAAACGAGCGGCCGGATGTCGGCGTTGCCGAGCTTGGTCTTGGTCTGACCCTCGAACTGCGGCTCCTGCAGCTTGACCGAAATGACCGCGGTCAGTCCCTCGCGGATATCCTCGCCGGACAGCGAGCTGTCCTTTTCCTTGAAGAGATTCGCGCGCTTGGCGTAGTCGTTGACCGCGCGGGTCAGCGCCTGCTTGAAGCCGTCCAGATGCGCGCCGCCCTCGTGCGTGTTGATGTTGTTCGCGTAGGTATAGATGTCTTCATTGTAGCCGTCGTTGTACTGCATCGCGATCTCAACCGTCGCGGTCTCCTCGCCGTTTTCCATGCGCTTTGCGGAGAAGTAGATCGGTTCCGGATGCAGGACCTCTTTATTCTTGTTGTAGTGCGAGACGAACGAGCGGATGCCGCCCTCGAAGCAGTAATCGCGCTCCATCTTCGGTTCCTCGCGCTCGTCGATCGCCGTGATGCGCACGCCCGCGTTCAAAAACGCCAGCTCGCGAAGGCGGGATTTGAGCTTATCGAACTCGAATTTTACCTCGTCGAAGATCTCCGCGTCCGGCTTAAACGTCACGCTCGTGCCGGTATCGTTCTCGGCGCATTCGCCGACGACCTCGACCTTCGTCACGGGGATGCCGCGCTGATATTTCTGCCGGTGGATCTTTCCGCCGCGGCGTACCTCGACCGTCAGGTCCTCGGACAGCGCGTTGACGCAGGAAAGCCCGACGCCGTGCAGACCGCCGGAGACCTTGTAGCCCCCGCCGCCGAACTTGCCGCCCGCGTGCAGGATCGTCAAGGCAACCTCCAGAGCGTCCTTGCCGGTCTTTTCATGATAGCCGACCGGGATACCGCGGCCGTTGTCACTGACCGTCACGGTCTCGCCCTCGTGGATCACGATGTTCACATGGTCACAGAACCCCGCCATCGCCTCGTCGATCGAGTTGTCGACGAGCTCGTAGACGAGGTGGTGCAGACCCCTCGAATCGGTCGATCCGATGTACATGCCCGGACGGCGGCGAACCGCTTCGAGCCCTTCCAGAACCTGGATCTGTGACGCGCCGTAATCGGCGCTCACTTCATGCTGCAAATCTTCCATACTGTCTCCTATCGTCGCGGTCTATTGAAAAGGATTTCAACAGACCGAAATTTACAGTACCGCCTATCGCACTTCGTGCGACCGGGCGGCGATCCTGCAAGGTGTAAAACCCGCCGCGCATGTCACCGGGTTTTACGGATTTTCATTCCGTTCTTCCCTTGCATCTTTCGTGCGTGCGTTTACAACGCACTTTCGTCTTTCTCTATTCCCCGGTATGGGAAGGTCACACCTTCCCGTTCTTTGCTTTTCGCGGGATGCCGGGATTGGCCGTCCCCGCAGACGGACGCGATCCGCCCTTATATGTTCGTTTCGTTCAATCGCTCTTTGAGCGTCTGGATCGCCGTTGCGGCGGCATAAACGTAGGTCGTGCCTTCCCGCGAGCAGATCACATACGATTTCGGTCTTCCGTAGGACGGATAATAATGCCCCGCCTCCACGCAGTCGCGGATGATGCGTTCCGTTTCCGCCGAAGCGTGCTCCGTCGGCTGGATCGCGATCACATCCTTGGTCGGCACAAAGCGGTTTTCTCCGATGTGCAGAAGCATTATTCCTCCACCACCCTTCCGTTGGATACGCGGTACACCTGCATGCGCACGGCGCCCGCCTTCACAAATTCTTCGAGATGCGTGCAGGTGACAAACGTCTGACAGTCCGAAACGACCTCCAAAAGCCTTGCCTGCCGCTCCGCGTCGAGCTCCGAAAACACGTCGTCCAGCAGAAGCACGGGACGTTCGCCGCGCACCCTGCGGACAAGGTCGATCTCCGAAAGCTTCAGCGAAAGCGCCGCGGTCCGCTGCTGTCCCTGCGAACCGTAGATCCGAAGATCCCTGCCGTTCAGCAGCAGCCCCAGATCGTCCCGATGCGGTCCGACCGAGGTGAACCCGCGGAAAACGTCCCGTTCGAGCCGTTCGCCGAGCTGCACCGTCAGCGTTTCGCGCATCGTGTCGTAATCCTGCACCGGGATCGTCGGCTCATAGACCGTTTCAAGGATCTCCTTCGTGCCGCTCATCTTCGCGTGCAGCGTATGCGCATTTTGGGAAAGCTCCTCAATAAACGCCGCGCGGTTTTCCATGATCGTCGCGCCGAGCTTGCTGAGCTGCTCGTCCCAAAGCTCGATCATGTCGTACGGCACCGGATCCTCCTTCAAAAGAAGGTTGCGGCTTTTCAGCGCCTGATTGTACTGCTGCAGCGTGTAGTAGTACGAGGGCTTGAGCTGACTTAACTCCATATCGAGAAACCGCCGCCGCTCCTGCGGACCGTCCTTGACGAGCGCAAGATCCTCCGGTGAGAACATCACGACGTTCAGACACCCCATGAGCTCGCCCGAGCGGGAGAGCGGCGCCTCGTCCAGATAGACGCGCTTGCGTTCCCCGCGGACAAGTTCGATCCGGATCGAGCGCGACCCGCCGCGCGTTTCCAAAGAAAGCGCAACGCTGCCGTCCGTCATCCCGTCCATCAGAAGCTCGGCGTCGTGCGGGGTCCGGTGGCTTCTGCCCAGCGCGCACAGAAAGATCGATTCCAACACGTTGGTTTTTCCCTCGGCATTGAGCCCCGAAAGGATGTTGAGCCCCGGCTCCGGATACAGCAAAAGGTCCGTATAATTCCGGAATCTATGCAGTTCGAGTCCCTTAATCCGCATGGGCGTACTCCCCTCAGAATTTACCATATGATTATAGCACATCCGTCCCGTTTTGTAAATATTAATATAGAAGAAAAAGGGAATCTTTTCATATACTTTACATTGCAGATCCCGTTCGGACCGCTCGCTTTCCGGGTATCAAAAAAGCCCGCAAAAAGCGGGCTACAGTTCTCCCCTTTGTTCGACAGCTCTTTTAATAAAACTTCTTTACTTCAAACTCTTCTTTCTGTTTACTCTTAACAATATGAGTAGGCAAAGAAAGAACCGAATCCATCTCCTTTCTTAATGCTTTCTTCTTTATAGAGAGCTGTACTAATTCCTTTGTGACAACATCGTGCTCATATTGTAAGTCCAGTATTCTTTTAGCTAACGCTCTTTTTTCAGACAAAGCAAACAATCCTAATTCTCCCTTTTGTGTGTTATAATTCTTTTCTTCGTTACTAATGGTTCGGATTCTGTCCTTTCGTGCTGTTATCTTGCTCTGTATTTCTTCTAGTTTTATCATGCACGAATCAACAACACTTTTTACCTTCCCTTGGTATAGAATTAGCCTATCGAACATACGTTCCTCTGTGTTCTTCTGTATTGTGTTGCTGATTTGACAGCCCTCGAATTCTGCTAATTGAATTCCGTTATCAAGTAATTGATCCAATACATCAAGGGGAAGCTTCTCAAGAACAAATTGCTTGATCTCCTCACGAATGCTGTTTGATTCAGTTTCCGCAAAGAGCTTTCCATTTGCTGAAATGTGATTACTTATCCATGCATTCAGTTCTTTATCGTCATAACAAAGGCTGTCTATTTCTAAATAACTATCTTTTATTTGTTGTGCTCTCTCAGAAAGAACCTCGTAAGTCAGATCTTGTATTTCTATATCAAATCTATTGGCTATGGATTCTATCACCGATTTAATATTATCTGTCGTGCCCATTCTCTTGCAGGCGCTAATCATCTCCTCTTTTGATACTTTGAATCCAATAGTTTCCATCGTCTCAATAAAATGATTATCAATAAGTCCTATTTCTAACGCTTTTGCAAAAACCATTTCGTTAAAAGGACAAATGCTAAATGCTTCCAAAACGACGCGTTTCTTATCGCTCACAAGATCAATATTATTAAGGATCTCAGTAGATCTATCTATATTATAATGACAAATTGCGTTGTAATTAAATACTCCGGCGCCATTTAAAGATTCGATTATTGTTTTGAAAACCTGCTTGGAGAAATCATCAACGGCTTTCATACAGGCAGGCCAATACCTTTTTAATCTTAGTTCCGACATTTGTGAATCAAGCCAATTGCTATTATCCTTGTTTAGCCTTTCAATTGCATTATTGTATTCAATCTTTGCTTGTATTATCTGTCTATTGATTTCATTGCTTTCTCTATTTGCGAAAACCAAATAAGCCAAAGGATCGCTGGTATACACGCTTGTGCCTGTCCCTGTTACCCTTGAGGTTGCCCTAGAGTATGCATCTTGAAATTGACTCATATAATTATCATAGGCTTTACGTAAAATACTCCTTGCCTGTTCTTCGCATTCATTATTGATTTCTAGTAAACGAGTAAAGCGGATATTATTTTCAATAAAATCTGAAACTGTAATATTATAAATGCTGTGCTCAGATAATCTTTGAATAATCTCTTGGATAATTGGTGTGAATACGGTTCTCCAATCTATAACGTCAAAACCCTTTTCCTTTGAGTTAAGATAGGCTCTCAGCGGTTCAAGCATCATTAAGTGGAATGGCATATATTTATTGCTATATTGTACAAATTCGGTTACTTCAAGCGGTATCATAAACTCTTTTCCCAGATAATCAATCTTGAAACGAAGCATCATCATCCCCCCATGTCTATTGTACGAAATACTTGATAGTTCGATTATACTCAATACACATTCTTATTTCAAGCTGTATTATGTACTTTCTCTCCCAATATAAATATGGAAGGCCTCTCGCGTAGAGCCTTCCAAACATCCCCTTGGTATATTTCATTCCCAACGGAAAGAGCCTATTATAATTATCACTAGCTTACGGCAGATCCTCGACGATCGTTTCGGGCGGAACTTCGAGGAGCTCCGGATGCTTCAGATAATTGAACAGCTTGCGGCTTGCCACGACGTACTGCGAGCCGGAACAGACGCGCTCGTCCATCACGATGCCGACCGGAATGCACTTCTCGAACACGATCTCGCCCTTTCTCCGCTGCGGGACCTCGTGCGGGATGCCCATCGCCATGATCATCGTCGTCGTGCCAAAGTTGTAGACATGATGATAGATCGCGTTCGTTCGGATGCTCGCAAGGTTCGTGATCGTCATTGAGCAGTGGAACGGGCTCGCGTCGATGATGCTCTTCGGCAGCAGACCGAACTTATCCATCGCCTTGAACACGCATACGCCGAAGCGGCACAATCCCGGGATCTTCAGAAGCTTGCGGATGAGATCGTCGGTCGAATTGGTGTCGCCCTGCCCGCGGTTTTCCTGCACATATTGATCCAGCGTCTGATGCACATCGTCGATCGTAAACTCCGGCTTGAAGTGCATCTTGTTCATCGTGCCCTCGGTTTCGCCGGGCTTCAGGACCACCATGCCGACCGCGATCTCGTTTCGCGCGTAGATCGTCTTGTTCACGACAAAGCGGTTGATGATCGGATACTCCGCAACCGTGCGGACATATGCCGAAAGCACCAGCCCGAGATGCGAATACTCCTTGCCCTCCGCGCGCTTTTTGTTGAGGTATGCCTGCATCGGCGCGACCGGGATATCGACCTCCATCATGTTCATGGAATCGCAGCGCTGATCCATGATGTGCGCCGCGACCTGGTACATCGGCTGCGCGGTCTTGACGCGTCTTCCGTCTTTTCTCATCTTACTCTCCTTCTCTTGAATGGATTGGTTTTTCTATGGTCTCCGGTTCGCCTTTTCTCGCAAATTTCTGCACGCCGTAGATCCCGACAAGGATCACAACGCAGAACACGGCGGAAAGCCAGGTGAACGGCTCCTTGAGGATCAGCGCGCCCGCGATCACGGAGACCGCGGTCGTCAGATTTGCGTAGACGGTCGAGCGCGTCACCGTCATATACGTCGCCATATACGACAGCAAAAAGTAGCTCACGACCGAGCAGCAGACCGACAGGAACAGCACCGGCAGCAAAAACCGCATCTCCCCCATCGGTGCAAAGAACGCGGCGAAGTCAAAGCGGGTCCGCACGAGCGCGATCGGCGTAAAGCACACCGCGCCCATGCCGATCATGAGGTACGTCCGCTCAAACGCCGTAAACTCCGCGGACAGTCCGCGGTCTAAAATGCCGTATGCCGCCGCGGACAGCACCGCAATGACCAGCCCGACCACGCCGATCCAATCGAGCTTGCCGCTCGAATGCGTCAGCAGCCCGATGCCGATCACGCCGCCGACCGACAGAAAGCTGAACAGGATCTGCCCGGGCATCGGCTTTTCGTGCAGGAACGGGATCGCCGCAAAGATCGCCACGATCGGAATGACCGCGATCATCACGCCCGAAAAGATCGTCGTCGAATGGATCACGCCGAGCTCCTCGCCGATGAAATACACGACCGGTTCCATCAGTCCCATGAACATCGGAAGCCAGATCCGCTTCCATTTGCCGCGGAAATCAATTTTGACGACGCGCACAAGAAGCAGCAGGTTCATAACGACAAACGCGATCAGAAACCGGTGCGCAAGCAGCAGATACAGGTCGTTGTTCACCACGCCCAGCGCGGACTTCGTGCCGAGAAAGCTGAATCCCCAGAACACATGGCTGACGACAGCCGCCAAAAAGAGCGTGATCTCCTTTTTCTTCTTCATCTGCGTTCAGTCGATCCTGTATTCGAGGATCGTTTTGCGCTCCGTCAGTCCCATCTTCCGGTAGAACGCGAGCGCATTGACGTTGTCGTTCCAGACGTTCAGCGTGATCCAGTCGAAGCCGTTTTCCTTCGCGTACGCCTTGACGTGCCCGAAAAGCCGCTGTCCCACGCCGGACCGGCGTTCGCATTCGTCCACGCACAGATCATCGATATACAGCTCTCTGCGTCCCACGATGATCCCGTCGTCCCGGATCTCGTGCACAAAGCAGATCGCGTAGCCGACCGTGTGGTCGGTTTCATCCGTTTCCACAAACAGCACGCAGTTCGGATCGGCAAGGAGCTTCAATACATCCGCTTCGGAATACTTCTGCGTACCGCTCCGGTACATATCGGGACGCACGGCGGCGTGCACTTCAAGCACCTGCCTGAGAAGCGCGGAAATGCGCGGTGCGTCCTTCGGTTCTGCTCTGCGGATCATATGGCTCCTTTCGTGCGGCGACAGCCGCAATTTGTGCCGCGTTAGGGCAAATCGTTCAAAAGCAGTTTCCCTGCGGCGCGATATGCCCCTGGCGAGGCGCAACAATCTTACTCCTTCATCATCCTTGCAGCAAGCTTCATGCGCTGTTCCTTACTGAGGATGCGCTTGCGCATGCGGATGCTCTTCGGCGTGATCTCGACAAGCTCGTCGTCCGCGATGAACTCCAGGCACTGTTCGAGCGTGAAGATCGTCGGCGGCGTGAGCCGCAGCGCTTCGTCGCTGCCCGCCGCGCGCATGTTGGTGACGTGCTTCTTCTTGCAGACGTTGACAACGATGTCGTCCGCGCGCGCGCATTCGCCCACGATCTCGCCCTCGTACACCGGAACGCCCGCTCCGATGAACATCCTGCCGCGATCCTGCGCATAGAACAGTCCGTAGGAGCAGGAATCGCCCGTTTCGTGCGCCACAAGGCTTCCCGTCTTGCGCTCGGCAATGTCGCCCTTATAGGGCTCGTAGCCGTAGAATATGTGGTTCATGACGCCGTTGCCGCGCGTGTCGGTCATGAGCTCGGAACGATATCCCATCAGTCCGCGCGCCGGGATCAAAAACTTCAGACGCGTGCCGGTGTCGCCGAGCGTCGTCATGTCGGTCATCTCCGCCTTGCGCATGCCGAGCTTTTCCATGACCGCGCCGACGTATTCCTGCGGCACGTCGATGGTCAGCTCCTCGATCGGCTCGGTCACGACGCCGTTCTCATCCTTGTGCAGAATGACTTTCGGACGCGATACCGCAAACTCGTATCCCTGGCGGCGCATCTGCTCGATCAGGATCGAAAGATGCAGCTCGCCTCTGCCGCTCACGCGGAACGTATCGGTGGATTCGGTCTCCTCGACGCGCATGGATACGTTCGTCTTGACCTCGTTGAACAGTCGGTCGCGCAGGTTGCGGCTCGTGACATACTTGCCCTCCTTGCCCGCAAACGGACTGTCGTTGACGAGAAACATCATCGAAACGGTCGGTTCGTCGATCTTGACAAACGGCATGGGCTCGACGCAGGCGGGATCGCATGCGGTCTCGCCGACGTTCAGATCCTCCACGCCCGCGACGCAGACGATGTCGCCCGCGTACGCTTCCTCGACCTCGACGCGCTGCAGCCCCTCGAAGTTATAGAGCCGCGTGATCTTCGTGTCGCGGCGGCGGTTCTCCTGTCCGCCGCACAGCGTAATGATCTGACCGCGCTTCGCCACGCCGCGCTCGATTCTGCCGATGCCGATCTTGCCCACATAATCGTCATAGTCGATCGTCGAGAACAGGATCTGCAGCGGCGCGTCGGTATCCGTCGCGGGAGACGGGATCTCCTTGAGGATCGTATCAAAGACCGCCTGCATGTTGTTCTCCATCTGGTCCGGCTCATAGCCCGACATGTTGTTGCGCGCGGACGCGTAAACGATCGGAAAGTCGAGCTGCTCATCCGTTGCGCCGAGCTCGATGAAAAGCTCCAGCGCTTCGTCCACGACCTCATAGGGACGCGCTTCGGGACGGTCGACCTTGTTCACGACGACGACCGCCTTTTTGTTGAGCTCCAGCGCCTTACGGAGCACGAACCGCGTCTGCGGCATGCAGCCCTCGAACGCGTCGATCAGCAGCAGAACGCCGTCGACCATCTGCAGAATGCGCTCGACCTCGCCGCCGAAGTCCGCGTGACCCGGCGTGTCGACGATATTGATGCGCGTGTCGCCGTAGGTGACCGCGGTGTTTTTGGACAGGATCGTGATGCCGCGCTCGCGCTCGAGGTCGCCGCTGTCCATGATGCGCTCGGTCCCCTGCTCGCTGCGCCGCAGCGCGCCCGCGTCCTTCAAAAGCTGATCGACCAGCGTCGTCTTGCCGTGGTCGACGTGTGCGATGATCGCAACATTGCGAATATTCATAAAAGCTCCTCTTTTCTTCGGATTGTCTGTATTTCTTTCAAAAAACAAATCAAAATATTATACATCGCTTTTCTTCCGATTGCAAGCAAAAACTGCCAAAATCTCGCATGCAAGCGTAAAAAAGACGAACAGCAAAGCCGTTCGCCTTCATCAGATGCATTTATTCCAGTCCGACCGCATGCCGCAGGATCGCCGCCGCGTCCGAAGCGTCCACCGTGCCGTCGCGCGTGTAATCCGCCGCAAGCAATCCCTCGTCGCAAATGTCGGAAAGCTGTACAAGGAACCGCAGCACCAGCGCCGCGTCCGCCGCAGTGACGTCTCCGGAACCGTTCGCATCGCCCGGCGTCACGTCCGGCACTTCGGCGCCGCGCGTGATGTAGTTCTTCCAGATAAACGCGCCCTGTCCCGTATTGCGGTCCATGATGCGGTACCACTTCCCGGACTGATAGTAGACATAGACCGGATCGCCTTTGTTGATCGCCCAATACTTATTGAAGTTGGTCGAAGGTCCTGTGCGCAGGTTCGAGTCGTCGGCATTGCAGACGCCTTCCCAGCGCGGCTTCGGCTCCCGCTCATAATAGCTGACGGAATCGCCGTGCACCCAGCCCGTTCTGCCGCTCGCTTCGTCATAGACCCTGCGCCATTCGCCGCTTTCTCCCGATACCCAAAGGATCGTGCCGAGCGAAAGCTCCCGGATCACCGCGTAGACCGTTCCCGGTCCTTCCCGCAGATTCAGGGACGCCGCCGTTACGATCACATCATAGTCGGCCCCGATCGGCGTCGGCGCTGCCGTAGGCGCCGCGCTCGAACCCGGCGTCGCGGTCGGGGCTGGCGTCGCGCTCGGCTCCGGATCGTCGCCGTCTTCATAGGTAAAATGGAATGTCGCGTTCGATTCGATCGCGTTTCCGTCCGCATCAAAGAGCGTTGCCCCGCGATAGTAGAATTTCAGCACGTCCACATAGGAGTACCCTTTTTTGACCATCTGCCCCGCGCCGCGATGCGAAAGCCCCGCGCGATGCCCGCTCGAAACGCCCCACACAAGCTTCCACTCGGTCTTTGCCGTATGCACCGCAAAGCAGACGGAGCCGGTCGCCGCAGACGCCGCGGCGGATTTTACCTCGGCAGGCGTGCAGGAAAAACTGACCTGTTTTCGGGTTCCCGCGCTGTCCTTGACCGTCAGGGTCCAGTCCCAGCGCTTCTGCGGCGCGAGCTCGCTCGGATAGCGCGCGGTGCCGGACGGATTGCTCGGATCGTAGACGCCGACGAGCCGGTCGACCGAAACGATCTCCTTTGCGTCAGCCTTGCTCAGAAGGAAGGCATAGAGCGCGGCGTTCATGTTCTTCGGCGTTTTGCCGTCGATTGTCAGCACGGTGTTCTTGGAAGAGCCCAAAAGGTCGAACGGATCGTAGCCGAACCAATACGCGCCGTCGTTCGAGCTGCCGCCCCAGCGGACGCGCGGCGTGATCGCCTGTCCGCCGTTGGCGGTGCTGTAATAGGTCTTCACGGTCTTGCCGTTATACCGGAGCGTCTGATCCCAAACCGCGTCGACCGCCGCAATCGTATTCCTGTCCTCCGCAACAAAGCCGTAGTAAAGCTGCGAGGTCGTGGTGTCGTAGACGTCGAAATACTTGCTCTTTCGCGCTTCGACCTCGGCGAGCGCAAAGCCCTTTGCGCAGATCGTCTCGACCTTCAGAAAATCGGGCTTCGAGGAATCCGAAAGCTCGCCGCTGACGACGCCGTAGAGATACTGCCGCATGCCCACATAATTGATCAGCCGCATGGTGCCGCCGTCGTTATAGAACACGAAATCGCCGTAATACTTGCGCGTGCCGTGCTTTGCGTTGTCGAACGTCAGAATCGTGGACGCGTCGGTCCCGACGCGCCGTAAACGCGTGACGGTGTCCGTCGTTTTCAGAACGCCCGCGGACGAATGCGACAACGTGATCGTTCCGTCCTTGATCTTCGCCGTAACGATCCCGCCGGTGACGGTCTTGCTCCCGACGGCATATTTCCCGGAGAGTCTGACCGTCAACGTATCCGCGCCGTTTGTGGACAGGAGTACGCGCACGGTCGTTTCCTCCTCCGCCCGTGCCGACCGGAATGCGATCGGCAGCATGAGGATACACAGCAGCAGACAAAGCATCCGTTTCATCGGCGCGCCTCCCTTCCGTTTGTTTTCTGCTTCCGTTATACCATAAAACCGCAAAAAAACAAACGCCCGAAAGCGTTTGTTGCAAGAATATTTACAAGGATGACGAAACTTTGTTGCATTTTTGGAAGATTCAGGAAACCGGCGCGAAGATACGCATCACGGCTTCCGCCGCTTTGACCCCGTCGACCGCCGCGCTGACGATGCCGCCGGCATAGCCCGCGCCTTCGCCGACCGGATACAGTCCTTTGTGCGACACGGATTCCATGCCGGAATCACGCAGGATGCGAAGCGGCGAAGACGTTCGGCTTTCGACCGCCGTGAGCACCGCGTCCTCCATATCGTACCCTCTGAGCTGTCTGCCGAATGCTCTGAGTCCGTCGCGGATCCCCGCCGAAACGAAGTCCGGCAGGCAATCCGAAAGCTTTGTATAGCGTACGCCCGGGCGATATGTCGGCTCGACCGAGCGCGAAGCCTTGGACGCCTCGTCCCGCAAAAACGCGCCGACCGTGGACGCCGGCGCCGTGCCGTCCGCGCCTCCGGCGAAAAACGCGTTGCGTTCGAGCCGGTCGAGATAGCTGAGTCCGTCCAGCGGGTGCGTGCCGAAATCCTCCGGCGTGATCTGCACGACGACCGCCGCGTTGGCGTTTCTGCCGTCGCGCGCAAAATTGCTCATGCCGTTGACCACGACCTGCTCCGGTCCGCTTGCGCTTGCGACGACCTGTCCGCCGGGACACATGCAGAACGTGTAAACGCCGCGCTCGCCGCTCCTCGCGGTCAGCCGATACTCCGCCGCGCCGAGCCGCGGATGGTCCGCCATCGGTCCGTACTGGCTGATGTTGACAAGACTTTGCGGATGTTCGGCGCGTACGCCGATCGCAAACGCCTTCGGCGCCATTGCAACGCCCTTATCAAACAGCATCCGCGCCGTGTCCCTTGCGCCGTGTCCGATCGCAAGCAGCAGCGCCGCGCAGGGCTCCCAAACGGTGCGCCCGTCTTCGCGGATGCACGCCGCTGTGATCCTGCCGTCGGTTACGCGGACGTCCGTGAGCTTTGCGGAAAAGCGCACCTCACCGCCCGCCGCCTCGATCCTTTTTCGCAGGTCCCCGACCACGGTGCGCAGCCGGTCCGTGCCGATATGCGGCTTTGCAAGGTACGCGATCTCCTCCGGCGCGCCGCTTTTGATGAGCTCTTTGAGCACGCCGTCGATGTGCGGATCGCGGATGCGGGTGGTGAGCTTGCCGTCCGAAAAGGTCCCTGCGCCGCCCTCGCCGAACGCAACGTTGCTGTCCGGATCCGGGTTTGCGACGCGCCCGGACCAGTACGTTTCCACGTCCTTCACGCGTTCCTCGATCGGTCGTCCGCGTTCGATCACGAGCGGTCTGTAGCCGTTTTCGGCAAGCGTCAGCGCAGCGAACAGTCCGCCGGGACCGAGTCCGGTGACGATGATCCGTCCCTCCGGCTGCTTTGTGCCGAACGGGATCGGCTCGGGCTCCGTCGCCGTGACCGTCTCCGCTTTCCATTTCGGATCGTGCAGCACACGCTTTGCGGCGGCGTCGGTCAGCGTCAGCTCCGCATGGATGCAATAGAAAATGTCCTGCTTTTTGCGCGCATCCAGTGACTGCCGCACGATGCGCATGCGGATCAGCGCATCATGCGGAATACCGAGCTTTTTACAGCACGAAGCGGCGAACGATTCGTCCGTCGCATCGAGCTCTTTTCTCAAATTCTGAATGTAGACTGTTTTCATTCGGATCGGTTTATCCGTTTGTATCGTTCACAAGGCTTTTCAGAACGACCTCGACCGTATTGCTCTCCAGTTCGATCAGATAGTTCGTTCCGTCGCTGCCGACGAATGTGATCCGGATCGTCGGTTCGCTCTCGTCCGTCGATTCCGCAACGAGATAGCTCTCCACATACAGATTAACGCCCTTGAACTGAAGCTTGAACGGGAGCGCGAGCTTGCCTTCGCCGCAGTGAGCAAGATCGACGCTCGCCGTAAACCATTCCTGTTTGAAGGCGTTCATTGCATCGGCAAGCGCGGTGACCTTGATCTTGATCTTATCGGTCTTTTCCGCAAGCTGCATTCCCTCGTCCGGGCTCGAATACTTCACCTGGACTTCATACTCCGCGCCGCTGACCTCGCGCTTTTCGGTGACGATCTCAACGTCCGTCATCGACTGCTCCATATTCACCATGCTGTCTTCGGGGAAGAGCAGCTCCGCGCGCACCGTCTCTTTTCCTTCTTCGGATTCGGGATATACCGTTTCCGTCCGGATCTCGGTGATCTTTGCAAGTTCCGAGGCGTCGCCGTAGATGCGGACCGTTTGAGACTCTCCCTGCTTGATCGCGCAGCTGTACCGGTAAACGTTCGTGTCGATCTTTTCTTCGGAGACGTCTATCTTGATCGGGACCTCCTTATATCTGCGGATCACGATGTCCTCGACGTTCACGACCACATCCTTTGTTGCGGATGAAACAATGGCGTTTCCCTTCTCATCCAGGAACGTAACCGGCAGGGTCCTTGCATGCACGCCCGGGAGCTTGGACAGATCCTCGTTTCCGAAGGAGGCAAGGTCAAGCGTGACCTCCGCGCCGTAGATCTTGTCGATGTCGGATTTCAGGCCGGTGATCGACTGAATGGTGACCTTTTTCGGCGGGAAACACTCGAAGTATTCCTTGAGTGAATCGTTCACCTTGACGATCTCGGGCAGACTGCCCTTGAGCTTGACGGTCGCAACGATCTTATCGCTGCTCTTGACGCGCTCGATGGTCACCTTTGCCCGTTTCTCGGACATGCCCTTGAGCGTGCCGTATTCGGGGATCTTGGTCTGGATGTCGATTTCGATCTCTTTCCTGTCCGGATCCTGATCGCTCGTTGTAATGCTTCCGAGGTCCACGAAACAGTTGACGGACGACTGATCCAGCTTGCTGTGCATGTCGATCGCAGCCTCGATGTTGAGGTCGACCGTTGACGGATTGATCTCAAGCACCTCCCAGCCCTTAGGCAGCCGGTCCTTGTTCTGGTAATCCACGCGGATCTCGGTCAGGCGCTTGACGTAGTTCGGTTTCGCTTCCGAAAGCACATATCCCCAAAGGAGGAGCGAAAACACGAGCGCCGTGACCTTCAGCAGGATGTTTTTGGTAAAGAGGTTCTTTACGAACTGTCCGAGCGCGGAGATAAACTTCTTTCGTTTTGTCATCTTATGCCTCCGCCCCCTTTTTCTGTCTCTTCCACGGAAGGACAAACGCCGTGTCGTCCCGGATGAGCAGACCTTCCAGATGGTCGTTCAGCGCCTTTTCGTCCAGGAACCGAATGAGCTTGCCCTCGCGCGCAACGGAGATCGCGCCGGTCTCCTCGGAAACGATGATCACGACGCAGTCCGCAACGGAGGAAACGCCGAGCGCGGCGCGATGCCGCGTTCCGAGCTCGCGCGCGACCTTTGTGTCGTCGGACAGCGGCAGAAGGCAGCTCGCCGCAACCACGGTCGTCCCGCGGATCACGACGGCGCCGTCGTGCAGCGGTGTGTTCGGCTCAAAGATGTTCTCGATCAGTGCGCCGGAGATCTCCGCGTTCAGCGGAATACCCGTCGCGGCAATGTCGCCGAGCCCGGAGCGCCGTTCAAACACGAGCAGCGCGCCGACGCGGCGCTTGGACAGATGCAGGATCGAGCGTTTCAGATCCATCACGATCCGTCGCGATTCGGTCTCGTCCGCGCCGCCGAGCAGTTTGGAGAGCCGATTCGACCCGATGCGTCCGAGCATACGCCGGATCTCAGGCGTAAACAATATAAACAGAATGATGAAGATCGAGCCGCCTGCCAGCGTGCTGTTCAGAATCCAGTAGATCGTTCGCAGGTTCAGCACATTCGCCAAAATGGAGAACAGAAACAGAAGCCCGATTCCCTTCATGACCTGGAATGCACGCGTCTCCTTGGTCCATTCCAGTATCTTATACAGAAAAACGGAAATAATCAGAACGTCGAAAATGAAGCTTACAAGACCGCTCGGCGTCTTGATCGCATCGAAAATGGTCTCAAAGTTGTTTTTCAGTTCCAATTTCCGGTCACCTCTCTTTCCCGTGCGCCGCAGAGCGGCACACAACATTCTGACAGCTATATTATACCATCAATGTGTCATAATTGTCACGCAATTATTACAAATTGCAGCGAATTTGTTCCGCATTTTTCATCAGAACGGCATACACCGCCGCCGACGCGCAAAGAATCGCCGCGGCGATCACGGTTGTCAGCCATCCGAGCCCGAAAAGAAGCGGCAGCAGAACGGAAACCGCGGCGAGCGCAAGCCCGATCAGAAGCATACAGAGCACCGATCCGCTCTGCTTCACGACCTCGGTATCCGATTTCCAATCGAGGCGCGGCATTCTTGCGTTCACATACAGTCCCATGAATGTGGTGAACAGCAGCGCCGCGGCAGGCAGAAGCGCGATGCCGACAATGTCCCACCCGCTCAGGATGTTCCGATAGGCGACAAGCAGCAGCGTGATCGAAAACAGCAGCGACGGACCGACGAGCAGCAGATTCATCAGAAGCTTTGCGCGGATCCACAGCTTTGCGGAAACCGGAAGTGTCTTTGCGATCCAAAGCTGCTTCCCCTCCATCGAGATCGCGCAGGCGGTGGTCGGCGAGATCGTTGCGCAGAAGATCAGGATCCCCGTGATCGCAGCCGCCGCAAATCCCTGCGGCATCGTGCGGAGATAATCGGACAGCATTCCGGAAAGGGCTGCGCCGGCAATGCCGAGCACGGCGATCAGCACCGAACCGAACACCGTATTGACGACCCATGCCGTGCTGCTGAAAAACCGCTTGCGCTCGATCATGAACAGCGCACGCTGCGCGCTGCTTTTTTTCAGCGTCCCGAGCCGGTAATTCTTCACATGGTAGCCCGCGATCATCCGGTCGTGCAGCGGAAGGAACGTCCTGTCCAAAATCAGCAGGAACAGCGCGCACAGCACCGCGGAGCCTAAGATGAACAGCAGTGCAAGCGGAAGATTTCCGACCGCTCCCCGCGCAAGCCATTGCGCCGGCGGGTAGACGCGTGACGCGATGTTTGCGGTCCGTGCGGGATTGCCGATCGCGCGCGCGCTGAGCTGCGGGAACATGTACGCAAACACGATAAAGCCCATAAGGAGCAGCATCTTGATTGTCGAGGTAACGCCTTTTTTATACTTGCTGCGGGCAAACGCCGCCGAAAGCAGCAGGTCCGCGCCGCTCCCGATCACGATCGGAACGACCGGCACCGAAAGGACCATGAGCGGGAATACCGGATAAAACCACGGCGTCGGATCGCATATCGCCGCATAGATCACCCCGCACGGCAGCAGATACGCCGCGCAGTATACGGCTTCGACGCAGTACAGCGCCGAAAACCGTGCGAGCACGATCAGAAACGTCGGGATCGGCATGCCCATGAGCGTGTCAAAGTCCGCAAAGCCGGACAGCGTCGCGCTGCCCTGCGCAAACGCCATTGCAAGCGCAAAGAGGCTCGCCATCGCCGTGATCATCAGGAACGGCAGCGCGGGATCGACGCCTGCGCGCAGCAGCTGATACGACGTCGTCGCGGACATGCCGCCGTACACTACGACGATCAGCACGATCGCCACAACGCCCATGACCGCCTGCCTGCGTTCCCTGCTGTCCTTCGAATGCCGGATCACGGAAAAGCGGAAAAGGCTGTTGAGATACAGCTTGATCAGCGTGCGAAAGGTCTTCATGCGTCCGTCAGCTCCAAAAACAGTTCTTCGAGGGAATTGTCGCCCCGCACTTCATCCATCGGTCCCGCCGCGATCAGCCTTCCGTTTTTGATGATGGCGATCTTGTTGCACAGCTTTTCCGCGACCTCCAGCACATGCGTGCTGAAGAAGATCGCGCTGCCGCTTTCGACCATCTCGTGCATGATGCCCTTCAGGGTATGCGCCGCCTTGGGATCGAGCCCTACGAACGGCTCGTCGAGCATCAGAAGCTTCGGCTGCTGGATAAGCGCGCCGATCAGCGCGAGCTTCTGGCACATGCCGTGCGAATAGGAGCCGACCAGATCGCCGAGCTTCGATTCGATCTCAAACGCCTCGGCGTACTTCCGGATCCGCTCTCTGCGCGTCGTTTCGTCGATGCCGTAGATGTCGCAGAGAAAATTCAGGTACGCCGTTCCGGTCAGAAACGTATAAAGATCCGGATTGTCCGGAATATAGCGCATGATGCGCTTCGCCGCCATCGGTTTCTTTTGAATGTCGATCCCGTCGACGAGGATCTCGCCTTCCTCGAACGGCAGGATGCCGGAGATGCACTTGAGCGTCGTCGTCTTGCCCGCGCCGTTGTGTCCGATGAAGCCGTAGATGTCGCCCGCTTCGACCGTAAGGCTCAGCCCGTCGACCGCGTGCGGTCCGTTCCCATAGGATTTTACAAGGTTCCGGATCTCCAGCATTGTTATTCCTCTTCCTTCTGCCGGTACAGCACGAGCTTTCGCCCGATGCACTGGATGACCTCCGCCTCCGTTGCGGCGGCAAGCTGCTCCGCCGCTTCCTTTGCGGAAAGCTCGCTCGTTTCGAGCACGGAAAGCTTAATGAGCTCGCGCTTTTTAAGCGCGGCGTCGACCGCCTCGATCAGCGGTTCCGTGATGTTTTCCTTGCCGATCTGAAAGATCGCCGTCAGCGTGTTCGCCTGTTTCCGAAGCTCCGCACGTTCTTTGCCTGTCATACTGTTTATCCTTTCTTAATCCGTAAAATCAAATTCCCATTCGCCGAGCCGGATCGTGTCGCCGTCCTTTGCTCCCATCTCGCGAAGCGCAGAGATGATACCCGTTTTGATCAGCAGCTGCTGGAAGCGGCGCATCGAAACGTCGTCCTCCGGATCGGTCGTATCGAGGATGCGCTCCACGTCGCCGCCCTCGACCACATATGCGCCTGTGTCGTCGCGGCGGACCGTAAAGCCCTTTTCGTACTGCGCGCCGGTCAATAGCTCCGCCTCATCATAGACGCGGACCGGCGGAAGCGCATCGAGCATCGCTACGATCCGGTCAAGCATCGGACCGAAGCCCTCCGTGGTCGCCGCGGACACCGCAAACACCGGGATCCCATGCGGCTCCAAAGCGTCTTTGATTCGCTCAAAGTTTTCCTCCGCGCCGGGAATGTCCATCTTGTTGCATGCGACGATCTGCGGCAACGCCGCAAGCGCATCGGAGAACTTCGATAGCTCCGCGTTGATCTTTTCGTAATCGTCCAGCGGATCGCGCATCTCGCTGCCGGACGCGTCCAGAACATGCACAAGGATGCGTGTGCGCTCGATGTGCCGTAAGAAATCGTGCCCGAGCCCCGCGCCCTCCGCGGCGCCTTCGATCAGCCCCGGGATGTCCGCCATCACGAACGAACGGTCATAGCGCGTCGCTACGCCGAGGTTCGGCGTCAGTGTGGTGAAGTGGTACGCCGCGATCTTCGGCTTTGCGCTGGTCAGCACGGACAGGATCGTGGACTTGCCGACCGACGGCAGTCCGATGATGCCGACGTCCGCGATTGTCTTGAGCTCCAGCTCCACCTGCCGCTCCTCGGTCTTCACGCCGTTTTGCGCAAAGCGCGGCGCCTGCTTCGTCGCCGTCGCAAAGCGCGCGTTGCCCTTGCCGCCCCTGCCGCCGTACAGCACGATGCGCGTCTTTCCGGGCTCGCTCATATCCGCGACGATGCTGCCGGTCTCGATGTCGCGCACGACCGTTCCGACCGGGACCTTGATCAAAAGGTCCTCACCGTCCCTGCCGGACTGCAGTTCCGCCCTGCCCGGCTCGCCGTCCTGCGCGCGGAAGTGCCGGTATCGCTTGAAATCGAGCAGCGTGGAAGCCTGCGGATCCGCGACGAACACGATATTGCCGCCCCTGCCGCCGTCGCCGCCGGAGGGTCCGCCCTTCATGACGTACTTTTCGCGGTGGAACGCCGCGCAGCCGTCGCCGCCGTTTCCCGCTTTGATATGGATCGTTGCCTTGTCAATGAACTGCATGCTCGCAAATCTCCTTTAAGGGGCAGACGGAACACTTCGGGCGCTGCGCCGCGCAGACCTGTCTGCCGTGATAGATGAGCCAATGGTGCGCGTCGCCCCAGTCCTGTTCGGGAATGTGCGCCATCAGCTGCTGCTCGGTTTTTTCCACGTCCTTCGCCTCGGTCAGCCCGATGCGGTTCGCGACGCGAAACACATGCGTGTCGACCGCGATCGCGGGGACCTTGAACGCGTTGGACAGCACGACGTTCGCGGTCTTTCTGCCGACGCCGGGAAGCGAGGTGAGCTCCTCGCGCGTTTCGGGGACCTTCCCGCCGTACCGTTCCAGAAGGATCCGGCTCATCGCAAGGATGTGCTCGCCCTTCATGCGGTAAAAGCCGCAGCTTTTGATGTACGGTTCAAGTGTCTCGAAGTCGAGCTCGGCGAACGCCTCCGGCGTGTTGTACTTCGGGAACAGCACGTCGGTGCATTTGTTCACCTGCTTGTCTGTGCACTGCGCGGACAGCATGGTCGCGACCAGAAGCTCGAACGGCGAGGAAAAATGCAGCGCCGGCTTTGCGTCCGGATAGGTTTCTTTCAGAATGCCGAGGACCTCGGCTCGCTTTGCTTCACTTAACACGGGACGCCTCCAATGCATAGGTCGCGGCGATCGCGCCGTCGGCGCATGCGGTCACGACCTGTCTTAACGGCGTGTTGCGCACGTCGCCTGCCGCAAATACGCCTTTGACGCTCGTTTCCATTCGTTCGTCGGTGATCACGCTGCCGTTCTCCGCCAGCGCGACTTGATCCCTGAACAATTCGGTCCGCGGGACCACGCCGACCGCCACGAACAAACCGTCGGTTTCAAGATCGCATACCTCGCCTGTCACGCGATCTCTGAGCCGAACGCCCGAAAGTTTTCCTTCGCCGAGAAACGCTTCCGGCACGCTGTTCCAGACGAACGTGATGTTCTCCGTTTTCAGCGCGGCGTCGGCTAAAATCGCGCTTGCGCGGAGCGCGTCGCGCCGGTGCACGACATAGACCTGTTTGCAGAGCTTTGCAAGATACAGCGCATCGGAGATCGCCGTATCGCCGCCGCCGATCACCGTCGCCGTGCGGTTTTTATAGAACGCGCCGTCGCAGGTCGCGCAGTAGGAAACGCCGTGACCGGTCAGCTCCTTTTCGCCCGGGATCCCGAGCGTTTTCGGCGATGCGCCGGTACAAAGGATCACGGCCTTTGCTTCAACGGTCTGCCCGTTGAACACAAAGCGCTTCGGATCCTCGTCGAGCACAAGCTCCGAAACCGCGCCGTATTCGATCTTCAGTCCGAAAGCCGCCGCGTGCTCTTCAAACCGCGCCGCAAGCGCATATCCGTCCGGACCGTCCGAAATGCCCGGGTAGTTGTCGATCCGGTGCGTTTTCACGATCTGTCCGCCTGCGAACATTTCCTCATATAGACAGACGTTTGCGCCGCCGCGCACGGCGTACAGTCCCGCCGCAAGTCCCGCGGGTCCTCCGCCGATGATAGCGATATCCAGCATGGTTTGTTCCTCGTTTCCGTAATGCCGATCTCCGATAAAAGCGATCAAAACGCCGGTCCAACCGGAGAGCAATACATAATCTCACAAATACAGTATACCGGTTTTCCGTCCTGCGGTCAAGGGAAACCGTCCGACAAAAGCCTCCGTTTGCGCGAAGTTTTCAACAAGTTTGCAAATGCAAAAAAGGGACCGTTCCGTTTTTTCGGAACAGCCCCGCAATGCAAATTGCTTACCGTTTGTTTTTCTTCGCCGGACGAACCGAGAACGCCTGGACGAGGATCGCTGTCACAAATCCGATGAGCGGCAGCGGCAGGAAGAAGTATCCCTTCACGAACAGCGTCTCCTCCGTCTGATCCCACGGAAGGATTCCGAACTGCCACATAAGCAGCACCGCAAGATAGATCAGCGCCGTAAACAGCATGATCAGCGCAGCGATCGTGATCTTTGTTTTCCGTTTCATATGCATGCCCTCCTGTCAGTCCACGATGGCGAGGATGTCGCCCGTGATGCGTGAGTTGTGTCCGAAATAATGCTCGTTCCAGTACATGCCGGAGGATCCGCCGCCGTCGAAGTTATAGGCGACCTTCATGCCGAGCGAAGCGCAGAGCGCAGAGACTTCGTCGAGCGTCATGCCCGGCGCTTTTCCGTCGGTGCCGCCCCCCGTCTCAATGTTCCGGATGGTGCGGTCGCCGAGCACGCACAGGAACGCATAGTGTCCCGGCTCGTAATAGCCGAACACCGTACGCGGATTGCGTGCGTTGAGCGCTTTGAAGTTGGATCTTGCGTTGCCGTCCGCATCCAGAAGCGTAGGTCCGAAGTAGAACGAATGGTACGGATAGCTTGCAAGGATCTCTTCGTTGTTGATCGGATCGTTCTTCACATCGAAGCCGCGCACCGTGCCGTCCTGGTAGATCACCAGAAGGTCGGAATGCTTGCAGGTGTGGTTGCGGATCAACATGCCGTTGCGGATAATCAGTCCCTCGTCGTTCGCGTTGTTGGAGAAATAGTCGGAGTTGATCGCGACCAGCGCTTTGGACTCGCGCGCAAACACCTTCAGCTCCTTTGCTTTTCCCTGATCGTTTTCAAACACCGCTGTCAGCTTGTCAAGATCGCGTACATACAGGTCCGCGATCTGGTATTCCTGCTTGTCCTTTTTATAGTGATGGATCTCGATCGCGACACTCTTTCCCGCATAGGTGTAGACCAGCGTCTTTACGGTGCCGTCCGCAAGCGTTTCGCTCGTGTTCGGCTCCGTGATCACCGGCTCGCCTTCGGAGAACTTTTCTTGATACTTGTCGCCCAAAAGTCCCGGGATCGGCGTAGGCTCCGGCGTCGGCGCTTCGGTCGGTTCCGGCGTCGGCGTTTCGGGCGCGGGCGTTTCACCCGGCGCAGGGGTTTCCCGTTCGGTCTGCTCGGGCGTGACCTCCGCGGTCGGTTCCGGCGTCGGCGCTTCGGTCGGCGCCTGCGTCGGCACGCGCGTTGCGATCGCGACCGGTCCGGTCTCCGCAGGTCTTAACCACTTCACCCAGCCGAACGCGCGGGCGTTGACGGTCATCGCAAACGCGCCTGCCAGAATGACGTCGATCACAAGGATCAGGATCAGGTTCTTTTTCTGAAAGCGTTTCGGTTTCGCGCCGCCTGCCGCATACACCAGCAGATACAGAAGCGCCGTCAGGATCATCAGGACCGGGATCACGAAATGCAGGTATTTCGTGAGGAAAAACTCCGAGCGCACTACAAAGTGGAATCCCGGATTGAAATGATCCAGGATATAAAACACGATGTAGTTTGCGGATAGAATTGCAGTCAGGTTCGCAAAGATCATTGCGACCGTGCGAAGCGCCGAGAAGCGCTGTTCTCCGTTTTTGTTCATTGCTTGCTCCCTGTTTGTCAGTCTTTCGGACGACCGTCCGAGTTCTTTCCTGTTTGAATCTTGTGCACTATACCATACCGACCGGCTGTTTTCAAGTCTTTTCGCCGAAAATCGTCAAATCAGATACAGCACCCATCGGAAGATAAACCGCTTCAGCGGCTGATCGGCATACAGCTTCCGCTGCGCCGCGTGTATATGTCTGAGAAGCAGGCGATGCTCCTCCTTCATCGAATGGTTCGAGAATCCCGCTTCCAGCGCCCATTCCTCCGCCTTCGGCTCCTGTTCAATGCCGAAGCGTTCCATGCGGCGAAGATACTCTGCCATATCCGGGATCGAGCGGCGCGTGTCCGGATCGCGGAAGCGCTGCTCCCGCAGTCTCCGCATCAGCAGTCCCGCTCCGAGCCATGCGAGCGGCACAAGCGGGATCAGAATCCACCATGCGCTGCCGCGGCGTTTTTCGTTCGGTTTGTCGTTCTGCTCCGGATCGACGGTTCCGTTCCCGTCCTCAGGCGCGGGCGTCTGTCCCGGCAGTTCGCTCGGTTCCGGCGTCGGTTCCGGACTCTCCTGCGCAGCGTCCGGCGTCGGTTCCGGCGTGATTTCCGGCGTCGGCTCCGGCGTGATTTCCGGCGTCGGTTCCGGTGTGAGCGACGGCACCGGCGTTTGATCGGGCGTATTCGGTCTCTGCGTCTGCTGCGGCGTATCGGACCGGCTGTCGTCGGAACGTCCCTTTGTGCTTTCAACCGGCACCCAGCCGAGCCCGAGAACATAGACCTCCGTCCATGCGTGCTCGTCGTTTGCCGTAACGGTCACGCCGTGCTTGCCGACCTCCTGCGGAATCTCGACATAGTAGCCTACCGTATATCGCGCGGGAACGCCGAGCGCCTGCAAAAGCGCAGTCGTTGCGCTTGCAAAATGCACGCAGTAGCCCTTTGGGTTCTCGGTCAGAAAATACAGAACGAAGTCCTTTCCCTTCGGCACCTCGCCTGGCGTCAGCGAATACTCGCCCAGATCCTGCACATATGCGGCGATCATCCTTGCCGTTTTCAGCGAATCGTCGGAGGCGGTGATCCCCGCCCGCTTCAGTATGTCCAGAAGCGCTTCTTTTTCTTCGCCGTCCTCCATCACATACTGCTTCAGCGCGTAGGATTCGTAATACTCGCGTTCGTCCTCCGTTACCGTGCCCGGATCGGTGCTATACCGCCACGCATAATGCCAGCCGTAATCCTTCCAGGCGCCGGAACGAACAAAGGATTCCTCCGCATGCGGCGCGCTTGCGCGTTCGTCCGGATTGTCCCCTGCCGGATCCGTCGTCCAGGCATACGGCGTGACGCGCTCGCCGGACATATAGTCATAAACCCACAGAAGCGACTTCGTTTCCTCCTGCCGTTTGCCGAGCGCCTCCATCGAGTTCCACGCGCCGCGGTACGCGCCTGCGGCTCTCCAGCGGTTGTCCCGGTATGCGCCGTAGGAATGCGTCCGAAGATGATAGACGCCGGACTTGGCAACGACGGTGAACCGTTCCGTTTCGTCGTCCTTGCGCTCGTCCTCGCGGGAAAGGTTGATGCTGTGCGGGTTATTTACGCCGAACCATGACATCGCCGTATCCACGATCGTGCCGAACTGCTGTGAAAAGATCTCTTTCCTGCGCGCCGCCGACAGCGGTTCATACGCCTTTTCCGGAAAGATCGAGACGATCGACAGCACCAGCGCAAGCAGCATCGGCGCTAAAAGCACGGCGAACAATCCTCGTTTTTTGAGCTCGCCTCTCCGGAGCCCGTTGCCGAGCAGCGTGTACCCGAAATACACGGTCAGAAGCACCATGGTCCACAGCTTCGGCGGCTTGTTTGTATAGACAAGGCTGACAAGCAGCATCGGCAGCGGAAGCAGCATCGGCAGCAGGATCATCTTGCTGCGGATCAGCGCAAACGACAGCACAAAGCCGATCACCGCGGCAACGATCATCAGAAACAGCGAGATGCACGTCTCCGGATCCGTGACGCGCGCGGCGTTTTCCGCCATCTTGTCCATATCGACCAGCCACGAAAGTCCCTTCGGCAGCTCGTCAAAAAGGCGATAGATGAGCACGGTCGCGCCGTCGCCGACCCGCCGCATCCGAATGGCAATGAGCATGACCACCGAAGCCAGAAACAGCACGCCGAAGGCGGGACCGTACTTCGGAAGGTTCATCCAGAAGGACAGCAGCAGCGCAACGAACACGCAGTACAGGATCAGCGGCGTTATTTTGAACCCGATTTCATAGGCGGTCAGCATGGCGGTGGAGCACGCGATCATTCCGCATGCAACCGGCACGGCGTCCCCGAACCCCTTCAGGATCGCGTCACGATGCTTCATTCGCCGCCTCCTTTCCCGGCTCGATCCGATACACCAGGGTATCGGAACCGCCGAGGTAAGGCTGTGCCGGTTCGTCCCGTATGGGTTCGGACAGAAGCGATTTCAAAAACCGCTCCAGATCGCCTTCGCCCTTGATCTCCGCAGTGCGCAGTCCGTATCGGAGCAGATACGGAATCCCGCTTTCCAGCAGCTGATCGGAGAGACACCGCAGCTGTTCCAGCACGCTCTGTTCTTTTTCATAGTTTTCATACAGGTCCATGGACAGAACGACCCGACGCCGCAGCATTTCCTGCGGTTCGCGCACGATCGGCGTATTCATCTTTTCGGTCAGCTTCCAGTGGATGAGGTTGATCGCGTCGCCCTCGCGGTACGGACGCAGCTCGTGATCCTCGGAATAGCCGAGCGGTTTCGGCTTTCGTATCAGCTCCGAGCGCACAGAAAGCTCCGGCATCGGCTCAGGCTTTTCGCTGTTCGGCAGGACCGTCAGCGCTACCGTTCCGCTTCTTTTGATCGGGACGGCAAGCAGCCCGAGATAGTCGCACACGCGTGCAGAACGGATGCGGTACGAGATCGTTCCGAGCCGCTCCGTGTCCGGCGTAAAGGTCTCCTCCTTCTTTTCCGTGCCGTAAATCAGGACCTTTTCTTTTGTGCTTTTTGCGTCGAGAAACAGATTCTTCTGCTCCAGCTTCAGCTTATACAGCTCCGGCGGCAGAAAAAAGCGGCAGCTGACCCGGATGTGCACTTCACACGGACGTCCGCGCTGCACGTCAAAGCCGCCGTACAGCTCCGCCTGCGAGGACAGGATCGCAGGAAGGCTCAGAAGCAGAGACAGGATCGGCAGAAACAGCAAAAACAGCAGTATGTAGTATGTCGCATACTGCCCGTAAGCAAGATGCAGCGCGGCAGCCGCCAGAAGCGCCGCGGCATATGTCAGTCTTCTCTGGATCATCCCCGTGCGGCGGGCGGCGCGGTATGCGCCATGATATCGTTCAGAATCGCATCCGCCGTTTGCCCGGACGCCTTCGCTTCCGGCGTCAGGATCAGACGGTGCGTGATCGTCGACGGATAGATGAGCTTGACGTCGTTCGGAACGACATAATCGCGTCCCTGCACCCATGCCGCCGCCTTTGCCATGGATACGACCGCCAGCGACGCGCGCGGGCTTGCGCCCTGCAGAATCGCCGTATGCGAACGTGTGGCGTTGGAAAGGCGGATCACATAGTCCATGATCTTTTTATCGACGAACGTCGCGTCGATCGCATACCGGATGTCCCTGAGGCCTTCGCGGTCCGCGATGCACCGGACCTGATCCAGCGGATTGCCCTGCTGCTTGCGGTTCAGAAGGTCGAGCTCGTCGCTCGGACGCGGATAGCCCAGCGAGAGGCGCACCATAAAGCGGTCGAGCTGGGAATCCGGCAGCAACTGCGTGCCGCTTGCGCCGACCGGGTTCTGCGTGGCGATGACCACGAACGGATCGGGCACGGGATGCGTGACGCCGTCGACCGTGACGTTGCCCTCCTCCATCGCCTCCAAAAGCGCGGACTGCGTACGGCTCGTCGCGCGGTTCAGCTCGTCCGCAAGGAAGAGGTTGCAGAGGATCGCGCCGGGTTTATAGGTCATCTGTCCGCTTTCGCGGTCATAGAGCGAGAAGCCGACGATGTCGCTCGGCAGTACGTCGGGCGTAAACTGAATGCGATGGTATTCCAGCCCCAGCGCTTTGGAAAACGCGAGCGCCATCGTCGTTTTGCCGACGCCGGGAATATCCTCCAAAAGGATATGTCCGCGCGCAAGGATCGCCAAAAGCGCCATTATAAGCACATTGTCCTTTCCGACAACGGCTTTTTTCAGTTCGTCCAGAATGGATTTCGGATCGTTCATCGGTCTTTCTCCCCCAAACAGGTATACTTTTCATGTATGTGCAATCATTATAACACATATTTGCGTCCAAAATGTATCTAAACTGCAACAAATTCCGGTTTTTGACAAAAAACTCCTGTTTTCTGAAACAAAAGAGCGGCGACCATGCGATCGCCGCCCGTTTTTGCAGTCCTTACCAAAGGCGGATGCCGTCGTGATGCGGAAGCTCCTTGATGTGCCAGATCTCGTCCGCGTACTGACGGATCGTACGGTCCGAGGAGAACTTGCCCGCGCTTGCCGTATTGATGATGCACTTTCTGGCGAACGAACGAATGTCCTTATAGTCGTTCAGCGCATCCGTCTTGCGGTCGATGTACGGCAAAAGCTCCTGCAGAACGAAGTAGTAGTCCGGCTTCTGCCAGCCGTTGCCGAACAGCAGCGAGCGGTGCAGATCGGTGAACACGCCGGTGCCGTTGTCGGAGAACGTGCCGTCGATCAGCGCGTCGACCACGCGGCGCACGCGCGGCTCGTAGTCGTAGATCGCCTTCGGATTGTAATGCGGACGCAGCGCGTTGAGATCGTCGACGCTGTAACCGAACACATAGTTGTTCTCCTCGCCCGCCTCCTGCACGATCTCGACGTTCGCGCCGTCGAAGGTGCCGAGCGTGACCGCGCCGTTCAGCATCAGCTTCATGTTGCCGGTGCCGCTCGCCTCGGTGCCAGCAGGCGAGATCTGCTCGGAAATGTCCGCCGCCGGAATGATGTGCTCCGCATAGGAGCAGTTATAGTTGTGCACGAACACCACGCGCATCAGATTCTTCATGTCCGGATCGTTGTTGATCTTGTTCGCGATCTCGTTGATGAACTTAATGACCGCCTTAGCGCGGAGGTATCCGGGCGCCGCCTTTGCGCCGAAGATGAACGCCGTCGGCGTGAAGTCTTTGATGCGTCCGTCCTTGATGCCGAAGTAGAGATCGAGGATCGCAAACGCGTTCAAAAGCTGACGCTTGTACTCGTGCATGCGCTTGACCTGCACGTCGAAGCAGAACGATTCGGGCAGATCGACGCCTTCGCGCGCCTTGATCAGCGCGCGGAGCTGGCGCTTCTTTTCCCGCTTGATGCCGATAAATTCGTCGACGTCCGCGTCGCTCGTGAACGCTCTGAGCCCCTTGAGCTGTTCGAGATCGGTGATCCAGCCGCCGCCGATGCGATCGGTGATGAACTTCGAGAGCTCCGGGTTGCACAGCCCGAGCCAGCGGCGCTGCGTGATACCGTTCGTCTTGTTCTGGAAGCGTTCGGGATAGACGTCGTACCAGATCTTCAGAACGTCGTTCTTCAGGATCTGCGTATGGATCTCGGCGACGCCGTTGACGTAGCTCGACACATACACCGCAAGGTTCGCCATGCGGATGATGTTGTTCGACACGATCGCGTACGGCTCGCAGTCGAGCCCCTTCGCCATGATCTCGCCGCACAGCTTGGTGTTGATGCGCCAGATGATGTCGTAGATTTCCGGCAGCAGGTCGCGGAACAACGCGACGTCCCACTTTTCGAGCGCTTCCTGCATGACCGTGTGGTTCGTGTAGGAGAAGGTCTTCTGCGCAATGTCGAACGCCTCATCAAAGCTGAGCCCTTCGCGCATCAGAAGACGGATCAGCTCCGGAATGGAGACCGTCGGATGCGTGTCGTTCAGCTGAATGGAAACGAGCTCCGCAAACTCGGTGATCGGGCGATTCTCACGCTTGAAGCGGAAGAGCAGGTCCTGCAGCGAGGCCGAGGACAAAAAGTACTGCTGCTTCAGGCGGAGGCGCTTGCCCGCGGTGGTCGTGTCGTTCGGATACAGCACGCGCGTGATGTCTTCGACCGCGTTCTTTTCCAACACGGCGACCGCGTATTCCTGGTTGTTGAACTTCTGGAAATCAAAGTCCTCGACCGCTTCGCTCTGCCAGAGGCGGAGCGTGCCGATATTGTCGGTGTGATAGCCGATGATCGGCATGTCGTACGGGACGGCGCGGACGGTCTGATCGGAAAACTGCACGAGGACTTCGTGCGTGTCGCGGCGGCGGCTCCACGGATCGCCGAAGCGCTGCCAGTCGTCTGCGCTTTCGGTCTGGAAGCCGTTCGTAAACGTCTGCTTGAAAAGACCGTACTTATAGCGGATGCCGTAACCGTCGAGCGGCAGGTTCATCGTTGCCGCGGAATCGAGGAAGCACGCTGCAAGGCGTCCCAAGCCTCCGTTTCCGAGCGCCGCGTCCTCGATATCCTCGAACACCGCAAGATCGAGCCCGCGATCTGCAAACTCCTTCTTCACTTCATCGAGGATCCCGAGCGCGAACAGATTGTTGTAGACCATACGACCGACAAGGTATTCCGCGGAGAAGTAATAGGTGCTTCTGGTGCGTTCGTGCGCATGGCGGCTTTCATACCACGGGTCTGCGATCGCGCCCATCACGACCGAAGCCAGCGCGGCATGGAGCTGCTGTACGGTCGCTTCCTTCAGCGAGACCTGCGCATCACGTTTCAGGACAAGTTCGATTTGCTGCATGATCGTTTTCGTATCCATAATCCCATCCCCATTCTTAACTTTGGTCTGTATTATATCATACTCTTCCGCATAATGCAAAAAAACCGGCGGAAAAATCCGTCGGTTTTTGTAAAAATTGCGTAAAAGCCGATCAATTGCCCCACCAGCGTCTGGCATTTACAAAGTATTTCTTCCAGTAGTTGCTGGAAACGGTGCGCCGGACGACCTTTCCTTCCGAGCTCGAAGCGTCGATCATCTCGCCATTGCCGATGTAGATGCCCGTATGGCTGACGCGGCTGGATTTGTCGCTCTTAAAGAAAAGCAGATCGCCCTTTTCGATGTCGCTGAGGCTCGTGATGTTCTTCCAGCGGCTGACCTTCGAGAAGCCCGAGGCGTCCATGCGGCTCGTGCTGATGCCCGCCTGCTTCAGACAGTAGTAGACGAAGCCGGAACAGTCGAACGAATCCGGTCCCTTGTCGCCGAGCACATATTCGCAGCCGATCTTGGATTTCGCGACCTTGATCAGCTTGTCGATTCTGGTGTCGTACTTCGGCGTCGGCGTAACCTTTTGCGTCGGCTTCGGCGTCGTTTTCGGCTTTGCGGTCGCCTTGGCGGTGGTCTTGGACGAAGCCTTCGGCGTCGTCTTGGAGGAATGCTTTGTGGGCTTCGGCGTCGTCTTCGGCGTGCTCTTCGATTCGTTCTTCGACTCGTTCTTGGATTCCTCTTTCAGCTTTGCTTCGAGCGATTTGGAGACCTTCGGATCCTCGCCGAACAGCTTTTCGAGCGTCTTTTCGCCCGCCTTGCCGTCTGCGGAAAGCCCGTTGCGTTTCTGGAACGCCTTGACCGCTTCGATGGTCTTTTCGCCGTAAAACTGATCGACGTCGCTTTCATCGAGATAGCCGAGGTCGACGAGCTGCTCCTGCAGCATCTTGACGTCGCGCCCCTCCGCGCCTTCCAAAAGCATGTAGTGCTGCGCTTCGCTGCTGAACAGAAGCGCCTGCGTCTGCTCGCCCGCGATGCCGTCCCGTTTCAGCCCGTGCTGCCGCTGAAACAGCTCGACCGCGTATTCGGTGGAATTGCCGAAGTAATCGGTCGGCTCCTCGATCTCCAGATATCCGAGCTCCATGAGCCGTTCCTGCAGTGCCGTGACCTCTTCGCCCTTATCGTGCTTCTTAAGCGCGACATACGTCGCCGCCGGCGCGTTTTCGCCCGATTCGTTCGGATTGACGACAATCGCATCCGGATCATCGACGCCGTCCGGATCCTGCTCGTTCCGACCGTTTTCCGGATCCGTCTCCAGGGATCTGTCCGGTACAGGCGCACGCAAAAGCGCGGGCAGCTCCGAAACCGTCTCGGATGTGTTCTTCGCCTTCCCGGAGCAGGTGCACGAGGAGATTCCGATGATCATCGCAATGATGATCAGCAGCAATGCAACGCCAAACAGCAGCACCGTCAGCGCCGTACGCTTCTGCTCGACGCTGAGGCTGCTCCAGTTATGAATGATGTAAGGAATTGTCAGCTTTTGCTTTTCCATACCGAAAGTGTATCGCTGTTTTGGATTTTGTGCAAGCATTAATTTTTGATGTTCAACAAAATTTCATAATGATGTTGCATTTTTGTTGCATCTCATTCCGTCGGCGATTCCGCATCCGCTTCCGTCGGCGATTCCTCCGCTGCCTGCCGTTCGTACCAGTAGGTGACAATGCGTTCGATCGCCAAGGCGCTGGAGCTTCCGGACAGTCCGTTCGGAATGAATGCGACGATCGCGATCTCGGGGTCCTCGCGCGGCGTGATCGCCGCAAACCAGCTTGTATTCTCAATATCGATGTTGTTCGACGCCGCCGTCTGCGCCGTTCCGGTCTTGCCGCTGATGCGTTCGAGATACCCCTTCTGCGCAAACGCCATCGAAAAGACCGAAGAAGCCGTGCCGCCGTCCTCCGGCGAAACGACGCCCTTCATTCCCTCTAAAATCGCGTCCCAGAAGATGTCCGGCGCCTGAATCGTCCGCACGGGCTCCGGCGTGTTTTTGAGATACACCGTACCGTCTGCGGCGTCGATCTCCCGAAGCACGGTCACGGGACGGACGACCCCGCGGCTCGCAACCGTCGAAACGTACCGCGCGATCGAAAGCGGCGTCACCAGCATAACGCCCTGTCCGATGCCGGTCTGAATCGTGTATGTCGGCTTCCAGCGAAGCTCTTCGAGCCATGTCGAGATCGAAACGATCCAGCTTGTGTGCGTGTAAGAGACGCCGACCGGGATGTTCAGCTCGTCCTTCAGGATCTCACGGATCTCCGTGCCGCGCTCGCGCTGCTCGCCGTCCATCAGCCGCAAAAGCCGATCGGCGCATTTGCGCATCTGCGCGTCGGAGATCTTCATTCCCCGCTGATCGCGGATCGTGCGCAGGAGGTTGTAGATGCGGTTATAGATCAGCCGCGGCAGTGCGGAGGTCTGCTCCGAAAGCGACTTTTCGCAGTCGTAACGCGCCTTCTGTCCGCCGATCTGCACGGAAAGCTCGCCCGGCAGCTCCACGCCGGTCGTATCCTTCATGCCGAGCATGCCCGCCCAGTAATTCAGCCGTTCGATGCCGACGCGGTCGGCGATCGTATAAAAGAAATAGTTGCACGAAACGGTAAGCGCGCGCGACAGCGTGAGGTTCGCGTGCTTCGCGGTGTTCGTGATCCAGCAGCTCGGCGCGTTCTGTTCAACCTTGGTCGTCGGATCGTCGACGAAATAATAGTACGGCGAATGGTCCGAGATCATTTCGGTCGTCGTGAGCTTGCCCTCCATAAGCCCCGCAAAGCCCGTCGCCATCTTGAACACCGAGCCGGACGCCGTGCGAATGCCGATCGCGCGGTTCAGCGTCGGCTGATTGGTATTCGTGCCGAACAGCTGCTCATATTCGAGGGCGTCGATCCCGTCTGTAAAAATATTCGGGTCGTAATCCGGGTACGACGCCAGCGCAAGCAGCTCGCCCGTCTTGACGTTCAGCACGATGACCGCGCCGGTCTCCGCGCGCTTGATGGCGTCCGTATTTCCGCCGCTGAGCCGCTCGTATTTTTCCCAGTCGGATTCGATGCGCTGTTCCTGCTTTCTCCGCGTCTCCTCGATGTTCTCGCGCAGCGCATCCTCGCAGACCTTCTGCAGCTCAATGTCGATCGAAAGCTGTACGTTCATGCCGTCGGTCGGCTGCGTGGAATCGAGCACCTCCACGATCGCGCCGCGTTTGTTTTTCAGGATCCGCGTCGTGCCGAGCCGTCCGTACAGGTGCGGCGTGAGGTATGCTTCCATCGTCTTTTCGACGCCCGCAATGCCGATCAGATCGTTGTAGGAATACCCGAGCTCCAGCATGCTTTGGGTCTCCTTCCCGTTCGGATCAAACGGCGCGTAATCCGCATACGAATAACCGACGGTGCTCATGTCGCTGGTGACCTGCCGCGAGAGGTAGCCGATGATGTGCGACGCGGTATGCCCGTACGGATACACGCGGCAGCTGCTCTTTTCGGTGAGGATGCCGGTGAGCCGGTCGCTCGCCATGTCGAGCTCGGTCACGACCGCCAGCGAAACGTCGTACGCAATGCGCACGCCTTCAAACGCGCGGTAGCTGTTCATGACGGCCTCCTGCCGGATCGACATGATCTTTTTCGCCTCATCGAACGGCATATTGTCGGGAATGCACCACGACGCGCGCAGAATGCGGTACGCCTCCTCTGCGGAAAGGTCCGGGTTGCTGAAGCGGCAGGCGTCGATAAAGTTTCGCTTGCGCGTCGCCGCGACGGACGGACTCGTTGTGCGGAAATCGTACACGAACGTGCCGTCGGAAAGCATGTTGATATAGAATGTGTCGATCGTTTTGCCGCCGCCCTCTTCGATAATACGGATCGCTTCCATGAGCGAGTTCGTATATCGCGCGCTGTCCACGGGCGTGCGGTTAGCGGGATCACGGTAAAAGAGCACATTGTAGGTCGTTTCGTCGTAGGCAAGCACCACGCCGTTGCGGTCGGTGATCGTGCCGCGGTTGCCGGACTGATAGGTCGTGACCTCGGTCGTCTGCTGCACCGCCGCCGAATATGCCTCCGTCTCGCGGATGGCAAGCTTGTCCAAAAAGAGCAAGAGCACACCGAGCATCACAACAAAGATCCCGATGAGCATCCAGATGCGCGTATTCAGTTTTCCCTTTTCACCGCGTTTCATTTCAAAAGGGAACTGCCTTTCTCCCGGCTTCTCAGAAGTGCCGCAAGCGGGTATACGAGAAGCGCTTCAAGTATGATCGACGGAAGCGTTGCGCGCAAAAGCCGGAACGCGTCGAACCGCGCGCCGATCGCCAGCGAGAAGATCAGAATCACCGCTTCCGTGGCAATTGCGCCGACCGCCGCAAACGGGATCAGAAGCCCGCGCCGGTATCCGCCTTTTCCGGTAAAGCCGTACACGATCATGACCGCGGCGAGGTATGCCGCCGCCGAAAGCCCGAGATACGGATTGCAGAAGAGATCGCAGAGAAGTCCGCCGAAAATCGCGATCGGAATGCCGTCCTGCACCTTCGTTGCCGCCGTTGCGGCAAGCGCAAGGCTCAGCGTGAACAGCGGACGGATCCCGTTGCCGGACAGCGCCGGAAACACGAACGCGTCTATGAACACCGCGAGAATCGCCGCGGGTATGAGCAGCAACCGCTTCATCCGATCGCCTCGTCCACGCCGACCACGATCAGCGCTTCCTCCAGGTGCAGAAAATCGACGTCCATCGAAACGACCGCGTCGTGCGTGCCCCTGCCCTCCCGATTGACGGAAAGGACCGTGCCGACGTACAGACCCTTCGGAAAGAACCCGCCGATGCCGCTCGTGCGGATCGTATCGCCTTCGCGCACGTCCGCCTTGCCGGGCAGATAATACAGCAGCGTTCCGAGGATCTCGCCGTCTTCAAGATACAGCCCGCCGAGCATGCCCTCGTCGCGCGTACGCTGCACCATCACGCTGATGCGCATCTTTTCGTCGCACATCGTTTTGACCCGGCACCAGTTCGGTCCGACCTCGCTGACGCGTCCCACGACGCCGTCCGGCGTGATGACCGCCATCTTTTCGGCGACGCCGCTGCGCGAACCCGCGTTCAGCGTGATCGTATCGATATACGGATTGCTGTCCCGCCCGATGACCGATGCGGTCACAAAATGCATGTCCGGATTCGATTCCGCAAAGTTCAGCAGCTCCGAAAGCCTCGCGTTTTCCTTCTCGGTCTCATCCAGAAGCGCAAGCTTCTGCTCCTGCAGGAGCACCGTTTCTCTGAGCCGTTCGTTTTCCTCCTGTATGCGCGACGGGGTGAACACGCGGGCAAAAAATCCGCCGATCCTCTGCTGGACGGCGTGCAAGCCCTCCGCGACCGGCACGACGGCAGTGCCGAACAGACCGTCCTTCGATCCCCTGCCGTTTGCCGTAAACGCCGCAAGGACGATCAAAAGAACGATCGCAATCAGCGCGATCCACATGGGTCTATTCTTCCAAAGCTTCCGCATTCCCGCCTCCGATATACCTTTTCAAGATACAGTATATCACAGGTTGCGCGGGCGGAAGGTGAACTTTCGGTTAACTATTGCCGCGCAAGCGCAAAGCCCGCCGCGATCAGCGAGGCGACGCCGATCAGCAGAAACACCCACCACGGCACGCAGTAAAAGATCAGCGCCGCAGCGCCCGCGCCGATCGCGGCAAGCAGCAGCCGTCTTGCCTTTCCGTTCCGTTCGCATCTCTTTCGCATACGCCCTTCCTCCTTTTCTGTATCATACGCAGAACCGTGTCGTTCTGTGACGAAATCCGCTCCGGCGTCCCGCCGGAACCCTGCGGACGAAATCGGAATAGGATGGTTTATCAGCACATAAGGAGATCGGGTATGCAATCCGAATTGATGACACTTTCCGGCGTTTCGCACAGTTTCCATACGGTCGAGGGCGAAACGACTGCGATACAAAATCTGGATCTGACCGTATACGAAGGCGAATTTCTTGCGATCGTCGGTCCGTCCGGCTGCGGCAAAACGACCGTGCTCTCCCTGATCATGGGGCTTATCTCGCCGACCGCGGGCAGCGTGCGGTTTCTGCGCGAAAACCTGCGGCTCGGCTACATGCTGCAGCGCGACCATCTTCTGGACCACCGCACAGTGGAAAAGAACGTGCTTCTGGGACTTGAGGTCCAGCATCGGCTGACCGAGGAAAGCAAAGCGCGCGCATTTGCGCTGCTCGACAAGTACGGGCTCGGCGAGTTCCGTTCCTATAAACCGCAGCAGCTTTCCGGCGGCATGCGGCAAAAGGTCGCGCTGATCCGCACGCTGGCGCTGGAGCCGGACCTGCTGCTTCTGGACGAACCGTTTTCCGCGCTCGACTATCAGACGCGGCTGAATCTTTCCGACGAAGTCTACCGCATCATCCGCAGCGAGCACAAGAGCGCGATCCTCGTGACGCACGACATCTCGGAGGCGGTCTCGATGGCGGACCGCGTCGCGGTCTTTTCCGCGCGTCCGGCGCGGCTGAAGGAGATCGTCGACATCGGGTTCCCCGCCGCGCTGACGCCTTTGGAGCGTCGTGCGCAGCCGGAATTTCACGACTGTTTCGACCGTATCTGGAAGGAGCTGAAGCCATGAAATACACCGCCGTTTCCGAAGCCCACGCGCGGTATCTTCGCCGCGTCCGCCGCGACGCGCGCATCGTCGTCCTGTCCCGGATCGCACTGCTGTTCGGCTTTCTGTTTCTTTGGGAGCTCGGCGCGGACCTCCGGTGGTTCGACCCGTTTATCCTTTCTTCTCCCTCGCGCGTGATCGCCGCAATCGTCCGGCTCCACACGGACGGCTCGCTTTGGCTGCACATCGGCACCACGCTTTTTGAGACCGTGCTCGGGTTCCTTCTGGGCACCGGGCTCGGCGCGCTTTTTGCCGTGCTGCTGTGGTGGATGCCGAAGCTGAACCGCATCCTGGACCCGTACCTTGTCGTTCTGAACGCGCTGCCGAAGATCGCGCTCGGTCCGGTGCTCATCGTCTGGATCGGCGCGGGCACGGCGTCGATCGTGGTCATGGGCGTGCTCGTTTCGCTCGTCGTGACGACTGTGACGGTGCTGAACGGCTTCCTTGCCGCAACCGACGAAAAACAGCTCCTGATGCGCACGCTCGGCGCAACGAAGCTGCAGACCTTCTTTATGGTGGTGCTGCCCGCAGGCGTGCCGGACCTCATCTCGGCGCTCAAGATCTCGGTCGGCATGAGCTGGGTCGGCGTGATCGTCGGCGAATACCTCGTCAGCAAAGCCGGGCTCGGCTACCTCATCGTCTACGGCGGGCAGGTCTTTAAGCTCGACCTTGTCATGGCGTCGGTAACGGTGCTCTGTATTCTTGCCGCGCTGATGTACTACGCCGTCGCGTTTCTCGAAAAAAAGGTCCGCCGCTGAACCGGTCGAACGAAAAAAGGCTGTTCCGAAAGCAGAACAGCCTTTTGGCGGTTTGTGTCAGCGTTCCATGCGACGCTTTTTCCAGAAATATGCCCCGGTGCCGACCGCGGCGGCAGCCACGACGGTGATCACGCCGATCACGATCAGCTGCTTCGCTTCCGGCGAATGCTTGGACGGATTCGGCACCAGCTCGGTGGTATCGGACGGTTCCGGCGCAGATGCTTCCTGCTGCGCCGCAGTTGTTTCCGCAACCGGTTCCTGCGTCGGCTCCTCGGTGGGCTCGGGCGTCGGCTCCGGCGTCGGTTCCGGCGTCGGCTCCTCTGTGGGCTCGGGTGTGGGCGGCGGTTCGTAGCCGACAAACAGCGTTTCGTCGATGTTGTCGAAAATGTCCTCGCCGAGCGGCACAACGCCCTCCGCCATGCCGAACCGGTTGAACGCGTATCTGTCGTCGTCCTCCCTGACCTTGAACCGGAACTGCTGCTGCGACTCGTGCATCTTGTATGCCGCGCACGCGACCTCAAACGCCGTTTCGCCGTCGAACGCGGACAGCGGCGTATGCGAATCGACCGTGATCGGATTCTCCTCATAGAGGTGCAAAAACAGCTTCTGTACCTGCCATGTGCCGTAAAGCTCTGCGGATTCCGGATCGTAGCTCGGGTCCGCGGCAAGACGGAACGCCTCGCGCGAAGCTTTGGAAACGAACACATGCTGCCAGTGCCCGTACTCGCCCTTCTCATCCTGCGCAAAGACGACGAGCGGTCTGTATCTGCGATAGACGACAACAAGGTTTTTCAGCAGGTCCTCGTACTTGAACTGCGCCCGCTTCTCCTTCGTCGCGTTCTCCACAACGTCCTTCATCCCGAGAAAGATGGGATAGTTGCGGATCCCCATCCGCCATGCGCAGTTCTCCGCCTCGCGGATGCGCAGAAAGCGCTGTGTGGTCACATAAACGACTCCGCCTACATATCCCTGCTCCGCGCCGTAGACCGGCGGAATGCTGCCGAGAAAGAGCACATCGTCGTCCATGTGCGTGGAAATCAGAAGGTAATCGAGATGATCCGGCGTCTGCGTCCAGTCATGGTACGGCTCCGGCAGCTCGCCCGCGCCGAAAACCTCGCAGGTGTTGACCTGCATTCCCTCGTCGCCTGCCTGCACAACCGCCTTGCGCGTCTCGGGCAGGATCACCGTGATCGTCTCATAATACGCCGGGATCGCGTCCTCCGAAAGCAGCTTGCCGTCCGCATCATACTGCAGGACGCGCACGCCGTCTTTGATTTCCCGCCACCTCAGGCACAGCCTTACACCGTCGAGCGCCTCTTCCCATGTCACCGAAAAGGAATCATTGGGCTCAAATATCTGATAATGCTCCGTTTCCCTGAGAACGCGGCTTGCCGCATAGCGATATTCGCCGAAGTCAAAGGTACACTTGTCGTTCAGTTTTTCTGCTTTCTCCGAATCCGCGCGCGCGGACGCGACCGTCGGTACAAGAAGCAGCATACAGATGATCAAAATACAAATCCGTTTCATGCGGTACAGTGTATCACACTTTTTTCTCCTGGAAAAGTCTTTTTTCGCAAAAAAAGTTATAAAAAACGGTCCGCAATAAGCAGACCGTTTCCGGAAGCGGTTCAAAGCCGCCGCAAGCACAACAGGCTCTTACAAGAATACCCGCTGACACTTGCTCTTATTTTACCTTGCAGCTCTTGACGTTCGACCACTCGCCGAAGTAGGTCATGCCGTTGAACACATGATACGAACGGATGCGGACGTAATAGGTCTTGCCGCTCAGGAGGCTCTTGATCACGGTCGACGCGGTCTTCGGGTTTGTGATCTTCACCGTCTTCGCGTTCTGCGTGAATGCGCTGTTCGTCGCATACTGGATCTGATAGCCCGTGAACTGCGAGCTTGCGCCCCACTTCACCGTCATCTGCTTCGATCCCGCCGTCACGCTGTTCAGCGTACGGGTGGTGATACGCACGGTCGTCTTCAGCGGACCGACCTCGCCGAGGTTGAAATTGTCGCCGACGTTGCCGCCGATCTCTGCGCCGGTAACCGGATCGATACGCTTGTTGAAGTACGCCTTAATGCCGTATTGATACCGCGTACCCGCATAGACCTTGGTATCGAGCCAGTTGAGCTCCTTCGTGTTGTTCCAGCGCACAAAGTCCGTCCAGCCGTTGGTGGTGCTGCTCCATGCTCTGCGATAGATCACATAGCCGTCCGCGCCGGGAACCTTGCTCCACGTGAGTTTGATGCCATCCTTGACGTTCGCAACAGTAGTGGTCGACGTTGCCGGCAGGTAGATTTTGAATACACTGTAGCAAAGACCGGTATATTCATTCTTGAACGTTACCAGTAAAATTGCTGTTCCTGCATTGACATTTTCGTAAAACTCCCCATCATAGTTTGCAGGATCAATCACATTTCCGTCAGTATCTTTTACGGTAAACCGAGGTTCCTGCGCTTTCCCGTTCGCAATTACATAGGGTGTCTTTCCCTTGTACTTAATGTCTCTGCTGTCCCACTCGATCGTTGCGTCATATCCGGGAATCGGCATGCTGACATGGTCAAAAGCTACTTGTACTTCGACCCGCAAAGTGCCCAACAAATATCCCGAGCTGTTTCCTGTGTCATAATCATAAATGAAAGAACTGACTTCCGTATCGAAAGTCACAATACCGGTTTCTGTATCTAAAGACGAATGCTCCCAATCCAGTAGTTCAACATTTGTCAGAAGTTCTTTCGGAACAAGCTGTGCCAAATCATAGGTATATGTCGTACTGTATGCCGTACCCAATTGATCCTCAATTGTCTGTTCATAAAGTTGAGGATGCAAATTCGGATTTTGTGTGAGATCAAGCCATGTCAGGCGATTGTTTTTACAATACAGGTCTTTAAGTGATTCATTTTTACTGACATCCAACGCCGTCAACTGATTACCTTCACACGACAAAACTGTCAAAGCAGCATTATTGCTGACGTCCAATTCCGTCAGTAAATTGTTATCACAGAATAAATCTTCCAATTTTGTGTTTTTGCTTACATCTATATGTGTGAAGCAGTTATTCGTACATTCCAACCAACCCAAATTGATATTCTTACTGACATCCATTTCTGTCAGCAAATTGTTATTGACTGTAACATAGTCCAACGCAGAACACTTGCTGACATCTAATTCTGTCAACGCATTATCTCGGCAGTCTATGTGTTCCAATAACGGATTGCCGCTGACATTTAGATTTTTCATTTGGTTGTTCTCACAGAAAAGAATTTTCAACAACGGAGCATTGCTCAAGTCTAAAGAATTCAGCATGTTATCAGTGCAATATAGAGTCGTCAATGCTGAATCCTCACTCAATACCAGCTTTGTTACCTTATTATGCATGAACCATAAGGCATATAATACCGGGTTGTTGCTAACATCCAGTATTGTCAGTTGATTCTTTCCACAGTATAACTGTTCCAAAGCCGGATTATTACTGACGTCAATTTTCGTTAATTGATTCTCGTCACAGGATAAGTAATACAAATTCGGATTATTGCTTACATCTATCTCCGTAATAGCGTTACCGACACATTCAAACTGCCCTAAATTTGGAAAATGCTCTATCCCTTTTACAGAACTGATTTCATGTCTGTTACAATAGATAGCCTCTACCTTAAGAACCTGTTCTTCGGTCATATAATAACCGCCGACTCCGCCGCTGACTTCCTGATCGTCAATGATAACTTGCCGAAAGTTCGGATCCGGAAAGTTTTCTTCATTAATTTCAAGATAACGATCGTCCGCGCTTGCTATATGCAGACTCAGCGGCAGCAGTGATGCGAGCATGATCATGCTCAGCACGATTGCAAGAAGTTTTTTCATGATTTCCCTCCTGTATATATATTATAATCAGTATATCATAAATTCGGCAGATTGCAAGTCGATCATCAAGCACTCCCGAAAGCGTATGAAAGAATCGGATTCCTAAGCCCTGCGCGCAGGGTCGCGACGCTTCCGGCAAGACAGTCTTCCCCCGTTTTTCGTCCCCGTTCCTATTTCTTCCGGCTGTACGGCGTATCGGAAAGCGGCAGCGACGTGCGGAATATGCCGTCGCGGTTATCGTACGCGTTCTGCACCGCGGGCGCGGTCGGGATCGTGCAGATCTCGCCGATGCCCTTTGCGCCACAGGCAAGCCCGTCCTTGGTCGCCTTCTCCACAAGGATCGCCTGCACCTCCGGCGTCTTGTCCGCGCGGAACAGTCCCAGCGTGCCGTACTTTGCCGTCGGCTTCCCGTCCTTTAGGGGGAAGTCCTCCGTCAGCGCATAACCGAGCCCCATCACGACGCCGCCCTCGATCTGTCCCTCGGCGGCGCGCGGATTGACCGCCACGCCGAGATCGTGGATCGCCGTCACGCGCTTTACCGTGCCGTCGTCGTTCAGCTCGACCACATGCGTCGCGTATCCGTACGCGATGTGCGAGACCGGGTTCGGCTTTTGAGATCCGAGCCTGTCGGTCACGCCGGTGTATTCGCCGAGGAACGAGCGCCCTTCGAGCGCCTCCCATGAGCCCTCGGTTTCAAGCGCTTCTTTGATCTGCTTTGCGGCGCGCACGACCGCCTCGCCGGTGAACAGCGTCTGCCGTGACGCCGTCGTGTTGCCCGCGTCCGGCGCAAGCGCGGTGTCCGGCGTGCAGTAATGCACGCGCTCGTGCGGGATACCGAGGATCTCCGCCGCCATTTGCGTCTGCACGGTGCCCATGCCCTGCCCGATGCACGCCGCGGACGAATGCAGATAGACCTCGCCGTCCTTGACCTCGATGCGGCAGCGTCCGGTGTCCGGAATGCCGACGCCTAACCCTGCGTTTTTCATGGCGCAGGCGACGCCCGCCTTCGGATCGCGTTCGAGGATCGGACGCGCGGCGTCGAGCGTTTCGACGAGCGCGGTCGTTTCGTCCGCAATCTGTCCGTTCGGCAGCACCTGTCCGGGGCGGATCGCATTGCGGTAGCGGATCTCGAACGCCGAGATGCCGACCATCTTTGCAAGCTCGTTCAGGTTGCACTCGGTGGCAAAGCAGCTCTGCGTCACGCCGAACCCGCGGAACGCGCCCGCCGGCGGATTGTTCGTATAGATCGCCTTGCCGTCGATGTCGACGTTTTGATAGTTATAAGGACCTGCGGCGTGCGTGCACGCGCGCTGCAGCACCGGTCCGCCGAGCGAGGCGTACGCGCCGGTATCGGAAACCAGCGTCGCCTTCATGGCGGTCAGATACCCGTTTTCATCGCAGGCGGTGGTAAATTCCATTTCCATCGCATGGCGTTTCGGATGGATGAGAAGGCTTTCCGCACGCGAGAACGCGACCTTGACGGGGCGGTTTGTGTACCACGCCAAAAGCGCCGCGTGATGCTGCACGCTCATGTCCTCCTTGCCGCCGAAGCCGCCGCCGACCATCATCGCGGTCACGCGGACCTTTTCCTGCGGCAATCCCAGCATCTGCGCGCATTCCTTCCGTGTCTGGTAGATGCCCTGATCGCCCGAGAAGATGCGGACGCCGTCGCCCTCGCGGTACGCCACGGCGCACTCGGGCTCCAAAAACGCGTGGTCCGTCGGCGGTGTGGAATAATGATGCGTCACGACATACTTGCTGTTTTTGATGACCTCCTCGGCGTTGCCGCGGACAAGATGCTCGTGCGAGAGCACGTTCGTTCCGTTCGATTCGTGCACGAGGATCTCGTCTTTGAGACCGTCCATCATGTTCAGCACGGACGGAAGCGGTTCGTAGTCCACCTTGACGAGCGCTGCCGCGGCGCGCGCCTGTTCTTCGGTCTCCGCCGCAACCAAGGCAATCGCGTCACCCAAAAAGTGCGTGATCTTCCCTTCCGGGATCATCACGTCATAGTCCTGTTTCAAATGTCCGATCTTGACCGTGCCGGGAATATCCTTTGCCGTCAGCACGCACACAACGCCGGGCGTCGCCTTTGCCGCGCGCGTGTCGATCGAAAGCACCCTTGCGCGCGGGTAGTCGCTGCGCTTTGCCGTGCCGTACAGCATGCCGTCGAAATAGAGATCGTCCGCGTATTTCGCGTCGCCGAGCGCTTTACTCGGCGCGTCCACGCGGTCGAGGTTTTCGCCGACGACGCCTTTTAAGGTCCGCTTCGGGACTTCTCCGCCCCCGCGGAAGGTCTTTGCGGCAAGCAGGATCGCTTCTTCGATCTTTTTATAGCCGGTACAGCGGCAGATGTTCATGCGGATCGCGCCCTTGACGTCCGCGGGCGTCGGGTCGGGATTCTGATCCAAAAGCCCCTTTGCCGCCATCACCATGCCGGGTGTGCAGAAGCCGCACTGGACCGCGCCCGCTTCGGTAAACGCATAGGCATAGACCTCGCGCTCGCGCGGGGTCAGCCCCTCGCAGGTGACGATATGCTTTCCTTCCATGCGGTCGGTCTGCTGGACGCATGCCTTTGCTGCCTTGCCGTCGATCAGCACGGTACAGGTGCCGCACGCGCCTTCCGAGCAGCCGTTTTTGACGCTCGTCAGCTTCAGATCATCCCGAAGAAAACGGATCAGTTTTTTGTTTTCGGGGCAGGTCACACCCCGTCCGTTGACCATAAAGGTCGCCATAAGCCTCTCCTTTCGGCGTTCAGCCGATCAAGTAGTGGTAATCATTGAGCACCGTTTCGATCAGCGCCCTTGCGTCCGGATCGATCGGATCGCGGTCGAGATCGACGGTCTGCACGCCGTCGAGCCGCAGTTTGACCGTGCGGTCCGAAAGCGGCAGAAAGCCCTTGTTCTCCGAACCGTCAAATTCGGCTTCGGTGGAAAACAGCGTGAACTTCTCCTTATACGGTTTCGAGTCGTACGGGCAGAATACGAGGCAGTTTCCGCACTCGTTGCACATCCGATCGACGTGCAGGATCTGCGGTTTTGCCTTGCCCGGCACACGGATCGCGACGTTTGCGCGGTTCGGACAGACCTGCACGCAGCATTCGCAGACCGTGCCGCAATTTAGACAGCGCCCGCGCTCCTGTTCCGCCTGCTCGTAATCTCGGAGGATCCCGTGCTTTTCAAAGCATGCCGCTTCGGTCGTGTCGCCGCATGCGCAGATCTCGTATGCATACTTGCCGACGATCGCGTCCGCTGCGGCACGCGCGTCCGCAATGCCCTCCACAACGGTCGCGGGACCGCGGCTCGCGTCGCCGATGACGTAGACGTGCTCACGCGACGTCCTTTGGTTCGCGTCGGCGATCACCTTGCCACGTTCGTTGAGCGCGATCCCGTTTTCGGTAAAGATCGCCGTCTCGACCTTTTCGCCGACCGCCGCGATCAGCGTGTCGCACGGGAGCTTGATCTGTTCGCCCGTTTCGACCGGACTGCGTCTTCCGGATTCGTCCGGCTCGCCGAGCCGCATGACATTGCAGAGAAGCGTTCCGTTTTCGAGCGCGACCGGCGCAAGGAGCTCGCAGAACTCCACGCCGTCCTCCTTCGCAAGCTGCAGTTCTTCCTCGTCCGCAGGCATGTACCGCGCCGTGCGGCGATACACGAGCATGACGCGCTTGACGCCCTTTTCGCGCTTTGCGGCGCGCGCCGCGTCCATGGCGGTGTTGCCGCCGCCGATGACGATCACGTTTTCGCCCATCGTTTTGAGCGTGCCCGCCTTGCTTTCCTCAAGGAAGCGGATGACGTTTTGCGCCTCGCCTTTTTCAAGCTTCATTTTGCCTTCCGCCCACGCGCCGACCGCATAGACGATATCGGTATAGCCGTCGCCGAACAATGCATCCGCCTTCGGCGCGGGCGTGTTCGTGCGGATATCGACGCCCATTGAAGCAAGGATCTTTTCGTCGTTGTCGATCGCCTCCGAACCGATGCGAAATGCCGGAATGACGTACCGCACGACGCCACCGAGCCTTGCGCGCTTTTCAAACAGTGTGACGGATGCGCCCTGCCGCGCAAGGAAGAACGCCGCCGCCATGCCCGCGGGACCGCCGCCGACGACCGCGACTTTTTTTCCGTTCGGCACAGCGGGTTTCAGATCCCGCAAAAGCGAATCCAGACCGTTTTCCGCAGCGGTCAGTTTTGCCCTGCGGATGCGGATCGCTTCCTCATAAAAGCTTCTCGTACACTTATCCGCGCAATGGTGCGGGCAGATCGTGCCGGTGATGAACGGCAGCGGATTCTTTTCGACGATGAGCTTCAACGCCCCGTCACAGTTTCCCTTGCCGACCATTTCGATATACTGCGGAATGTCCTGATGGATCGGGCAGCCGTGCGTGCACGGCGCCGTGAAACAGTCGAACAGCGGGACCTTGTCCTTGAGCTTGCGCTCCGGCTGCGGTTTCATTGGCTTTGTGTTGCGCACGGACGCGCGCGCCTGCTTGGATAAAAGCGCGACCCTGCCGACTTTGACGCCCGTGAACGGCTCGTAAGGAATCTCGTCACAGATTTTGCCGAGCTGCTCCAATCTCTGATACCCGCCGGGCTTCAGGATCGTCGTCGCAAGCGTGATCGGCCAGATGCCGGCTTTGAAAAGCTCCGCAAGATTGAACGCGTCGACGCCGCCCGAGAACGACAGCCGAAGCTTGCCGTCAAATTCCTCGCTCATGCGCTTCGCCATCTCGATGGTCAGCGGGTACAGCGACCGCCCGGACATATACATTTCGCTGCTCGGAAGCTCGCCGCGCGTGACGTCGACCGGGAAGGTGTTGCTGAGTTTCAGCCCGAAGGTCACGCCGTTTTCCGCTGCTTTTTGAAGGAGCCGCTTGAACATCGGCACCGCGTCACGGTACTGCAGGTCCTCGTTGAAGTGGTGCTCGTCGAACGCGACGTAGTCGAAGCCGAGCTCGTCGAGCGTCTTTCTTGCGTAGGCATAGCCGAGGATCGTCGGATTGCACTTGACGAACGTGTTCAGCTTTTTGGTGTCGATCAGATACCCCGCGATCCGCTCGATCTCCTGCGGCGGGCAGCCGTGGAGCGTGGACAGCGTGATCGAGGTACAAACATGTGGGCTGATCGAAGCGAGGTAGCTTAGGTCAATGTTTTGGAACCGGTCGAGGTTTGCCCGCGTCCAGTCCATGCACTCCTGAAAGATCGCGGTGTTCGACGCGTCCTTCAGTCCTTCGATGAACGCGTCGATCTTCGGGGACGTGACGCCCGCAAAGTCGTAGCCCACGCTCATGTTGAAGATGAACCCGTTCGGATCGCCCCAGCCGTATTCCTTGGTGAACAGCTTCAGCATGAACCACGCCTTGACGTACTCCTCGAGCGCCTGCGGCACGGTGAGCTCGGTCGACCATTCGCAGTTGTAGCACTCGTCCTTTGCGACGATGCAGGGCTTCCCGATGCACGCCGCAAGCTCGTCGCCGTCCATGATCTGCACGGTTTTGAGCTCAAAGAACCGGCTTCCCGCATAGTATGCGGCAAGGATGTTCTGCGTCAATTGCGTATTCGGACCCGCGGCGGGACCGAACGGCGTTTCCATCGTCTCGCCGAAAATCGACAGCTGCTTACCCGGGATCGGGCGGTACGGGCGTTTCACGCCGAACACGCTGCCGGTTTTGTATTCTGTCATGACCCACTCCATCAGCTCCCGAAACGGGATCGGCGTCATTCGATCGGACATAGTGACCTCCTTATAAATGAATGAAGAATGAATAATGAATAATGAATAATTCAGGAAGATTTTCCGGAGGAAAATCCATATTCATTATTTCAGTTTACGTTTACGCGTTCACCGCCGCCCAGAGCTTCTTTGCGCTCTCGCGGCACTTTGCCATGAGTTCCTTCTCGTCGCAGACCAAAAGCTCGCGATCCTTCATCAGGACTTTGCCGTTGCACATCGTGGTCACGACGCTTCTGCCGTTCATGCCGAAGAGGATGTGCGAGTTTGCGTTGTTCCCGTCCATCGGCGTCAGCGGATCGTAATCGGTCACGATGATATCCGCGTACGCGCCGGGCTTCAGAACGCCCAGAGGCGCCTTGAAATACCGTCCCGCGATCGCCGCATTGCCGTTGAACAGCATATCCGGGATCTCGCCCCACGCGACCGTCGGATCGCAGAGGTGGTGCTTGTGGATGATGTTGCCGACCTTGTAGCTTTCGAGCATGTCGTTCGTGTATCCGTCGGTGCCGAGACCTAAAAGCAGTCCGAGCTTATTCATATGGATGACCGGACCGCAGCCGACTGCGTTGCCCATGTTGGATTCCGGGTTGTGCACGACCGCGGTGTCGGTCGCCTTCAAAAGCTCCATTTCCGCCTTGTTGATGTGCACGCAGTGGATCGCAAGCGTTTTGTTCCCGAGAATGCCCGCGTCGTAAAAGCGATTGATGATGCGCTTGCCGTACTTGTCCAAGGAATCCTGCAGATCCCCCGGTCCCTCGGCGCAGTGGACGTGGAAGCCCGCTTCCTTTCCGCCGTGAATAAGGCAGTCCTCCAAGGTCTTGTCGGAGAGCGTGAACGCCGCGTGCAGACCCATCATGCCCTTCTGCATGTCGCTGTCGTCCGCCGCCGCTTTTTGAATGAAGCGCTCGTTTTCGAGGATCGACTGCATGCGCTTCTCCTCGCCGTCGCGGTCGCTTACCTCATAGCAGAGCGAGGTGCGCACGCCGAACTCCCTTGCGGCTTCGGAGATCTCATCGAGCGATCCGGGGATGTCAAAGAAGCTTGCGTGGTGGTCGAACACGGTCGTCACGCCGTTTTTGATGCAGTCGGCATAGACCGCCTTTGCGGACCAGAAATCGTTTTCCTTGGTGAGACAGCGGTCGATCTTCCACCACATGCCCTCCAAAATGTCGTTAAAGTTATGCGGATTGTAGCCGCGGATCGAAAGCCCGCGGGCGAACGCGCTGTAGATGTGGTTATGCATGTTGATGAGACCCGGCATGATCACGCCGCCGTTTGCGTCGATCCATTCCGCGTCCGGGTACTTTGCCCGAAGCGCTGCCGTTTCGCCGACCTCCTTCACATAGCGTCCCTCGACCGCAACCGCGCCGTTTTCATAAAATTCCGTGCCGTTCCTCGTCAGCAGTCTGCCATTACCGATCAGGATCATAAAGCCACACTCCCTCAATGTAATATTTATGAATATATTATACATGATTTTGCAAAGGAACGCAAGCCGTGAAACGGTGAAGTTTCCCCGTTCTCCCGCTGACGAATTATGAAAAAAGCAGGAAAGGTTTCACAATTCAAAAAAAGGATTTTGCGGGTCGGCGTCGTATATCAATATCATGATATTGATCTGTTTATAATGAAATCGATCTAATTATATTTATCTAATTTATATCTATCTAAATTATATAGATAATATAAGTATATAGATGTAATTACCTGAATGATCTGCAGCAAAAGAGGGCTGTCATGAGACAGCCCCCTGTTTTGCTGCGCGGATATCAAAGCTTATAGAAACATGCGACGAGACTGTCGAGCGAATTGTCAACAAAACAGGTCAGCGTGATAAAAGCCACATATTCCCCTTTCTGAATGTATATCTGCCTCTGAAAAACAGAAATGCCGTACACCTCGCCGGTGATGTTGACCCCCGGATACACGTCCCCGCCCAGTGTAACCGACGTTTTTTCCATGGCAACATTCGTATATCCGGCTTTCTCAAACGTATTCTTCATCTCCGGGATGATCATATCGATCATCGCATCCATTTTTATTGACTTATAGATTGCTTTCTTTTGGTACTGAATATTGATATTCTGCGTACCGTCTTCCGATTCCGCAAGCATTTCGGTAAACATTTCGCTTTGATTGATAAGCTCCTGAACATCGGTTGATAAGAACTGTTCGTTCCAATTGTTGACCTCCGCAAGCCGTTTTTGATCCGCGAAAGTCCAATTCTCCAATTTGACGCCATATCCGAGAAACGGACTTTCATAAGAATCGCCGTTCACGGTGCCGAATGTAAACAGCGTATCGGCGTCTTCGACAGCGTCCTGTACGGGCTCCTGCTCAGCGTTTGCCGCTGTGTCTGCCGTGTTATCCGTCGTTCCTTCCGTTTTCCGATCGTTTTGCTGCGCTGTTCTGCAGCCGAGCAGACCGATCGCAAAAACAAAAACCAGAATCCATGCAATAAACCGTTTCATAATGACCTCCTGTAAACCCTGTCACAAACTGTGTTTTATAGATAAGATATTATCACATGCTCCCCGTTTTGTAAATAAGCTCCGCTTTCCGCTGTACACTTTCTGATTATCAGACACGCCGAAACCGGAAAAAGCTGCATCTTTTTTGAAAAAATCGGAGCTGTTCAAAAACTCGATCGGGAGGCTGAAAAGATCCGTCAGGAGTTCTTTCGTCTTTTTCATCGGTTGACCTCCGCAAAGCCCTGCCGATGCACGAAAAAGAAGAATCTTGCAAAGCATTCCGATTCGTTGTAAGATACATTCAGAGAATCGGATACGAAAAGGAGACGGATATGAGACGCGTATACGGCTACCGCTGCACGCTGTGCGGAAAAGAATACCCCTACGGACCGGAGCTGATGACCTGCCCCGCCTGCGGCGAGAAGGGCATCCTCGATATTTTGTTCGACTACGACGAGGTCAAAAAGGAGCTGAACCGCGAAAGCTTAAAAGCGGATCGCGACAACAGCATGTGGCGCTACAAGGCGCTGATGCCGTTGAACGGCGAAGGCCTGTCGAAGTTTTTGCGCATCGGTTGGACGCCGCTGTATGAAAGCCTGCGGCTCGGCGACGAGCTCGGCTTAAAGAAGCTTTTCATCAAGGACGACGGCATCAACCCGACCGCGTCCTTGAAGGACCGCGCAAGCGGCGTGGCGGTCGCAAAGGCGCTCGAGCTCGGCTATGACACGATCTGCTGCTCCTCCACCGGAAACGCGGCGTCCTCCTGTGCGGGCAACGCGGCGCGCATGGGCTTGAAAACGGTCATCTTCGTGCCGGAGCGCGCGCCGAAGGGCAAGGTCGCGCAGCTTCTGATCTTCGGAGCGAACGTCATCTCCGTGAAAGGCGACTACCGCCAGACCTTTGAGCTATCCAAGGCCGCGATCGAAAAATGGGGCTTCTATAACCGCAACGCGGGCATCAACCCGATCCTGACCGAGGGCAAAAAGACCGTCGCGCTGGAGATCGCGGAGCAGCTTTGCTGGGAGCCCACCGACTGGGTCGCGGTGTCCGTCGGTGACGGCTGCACGATCGGCGGCGTCTACAACGGCTTCCATGACCTCTTTGAAATGGGCATGATCGACCGCATCCCGAAGATCCTCGGCGTGCAGTCCACCGGCTGCTGCCCGTTTGTGGACGCGGCGAACAACGACCGCGATCTCGTTCCGACGCCGGAAAACACGCTTGCGGATTCGATCGCCGTGGGCGTGCCGAGAAATCCCCGCAAAGCGCTGCGCGCGGTGAAAAACAGCGGCGGGCGCTGGATCGCCGTGACCGACGACGAGATCCTTGCCGCGATGCGGCTTTTGGGCAGAACCGAGGGCGTATTCGGCGAGCCTGCGGGCGTGACCGCTGCGGCAGGCGTCAAAAGAGCCGTCCATGAGGGCGTAATCCGCCCGAACGAAACCGTCACAGTCATTTCCACCGGCAGCGGTCTGAAGGACGTAAATAACGCTCTCCGCGCCGCTGGCGAGCCGTTCCTGTGCGAGCCGGACATCAAAGTCCTTGAAGCCAGCGGCAGGATCCGGTAACCGCAAACCGTCCGGAACCCGTAAAAAAGGAGGTCACGCCATGATTCGATACGTCATATTTCCGATGATTGCTGCCGCCCTCCTTTTTTGTACGGCATGCAAACAATCGGCTGTCCCCGCGCCGGTCGAACCGACCGCCGTCGCAGAAGCAACGCCCGAACCGACTGCCGTGCCGACGTCCGAACCGACGCCCGAACCGACCGAGGTTCCCGCACTGCCCTACGCGTCCGCCGTCCTCGGCGACGAGCCGAACGACGAAGCGTATGCGATCGCGGTATCGCTCTATGAGACGGGCGCAAACGATTTTGACGGAGAGCGAGCGTGGACGGTGCTCTTTGACGGGTTGACCCCGCAGACCGTCGACCGCCGCGCAAACCCGCCGCGGTTTTCGGGCGATCTCAGCGTCTGGATGACCTACGATCGCGACGGCGATTGGGACAACTGTCTTCTGGGCCGCTGCATCGGCGACGAAGCGGAATGGAACGCGCTCGATGCGCTGCTGTTCTCGCGGGAATACGAAGCCGATCCGGACGCCAGATTCTATATGCAGACGCCGCGATTTACCGTGCGGAAGGGCGATCTGTGCCGTTCCTCCACCTCGATATGGGACGTGGTCGGAACGACGTACTATATCGACGACGATGTCAGCACCTACTGGATTAAGCCGGACGGCACGACGATCCGCACCGATGCGGACGGTTCTGTTTATCGCAGCGTCGAAACACTGACCCCGGAACAGGTCGCATATCTCTATCTTCTGTACGAGGCGCATTATATGGCGCCTGCGATCCAGTACCCCTGCCCCGCCCATCCCGAGGAGATCGATTCCTTTCATCTGCTGATTGAACGGAACGGCGTGCGTGTCGAGCTGCCGCGGGAAAGCTTTGAGGGTTTTCTTGCGCTCGTTTCGGTTCCGGAGGATCAGACTGCGCAGACCTATGCGCCGTGCTTTGCCTGTGTGACGGAGCTGTTCTCCGACGCCGACGATCCCGCGCCGGAGGTGCTGCGCTTCCGCTTTGTACGCGACGGATACGACCCGGATCAATCGCCGTACCAGTGGTTCTCTTTACGCGAGGACGGCAGGATCGTTCGTGAAACCCCGATCGGCGCGGGCTATATCCACACCGTCGCGCGGTGGCGCTGCTTCGGGTATAACCGGATCGTTTCGGTCGCGTCGTTTTCCGTCGATGAGATCCTTGCCTATCCGGAGCGGTACGGAATCGAATAAACGGCAGCGTCCCGCATCCGCCTTTCGGCGGGGCGTTTTATCTGTGCGCACAGTTGACGGTATTTGTCGTTTTTGCTATAATGCAGCAAAACCATTCTGACAGGAGTCGTCCATGCTTCGGCTGAAACCGTTTCTCTGTATTCTGCTCGCGCTGATTCTTTGCGCGGGCTGTTCTGTTTTGCCGGAACCGTCTTCGGATGCGGCGCCGTCTGCAGCGCCGGAATCACCCGTGCCGACGCCGGAGCCTGCCAAGACGCCGGTCCCAACGTCCGAACCGACCGCAAGCCCGACGCCGACGCTCTCCCCTTCACCCGAACCGACGCCCTCTCCGACGCCGGAGCCGATTACGGAAGAACGCCTGGATTCCGGCGAATTTGACAGCTATTTTGACGACACGCTGTTTCTCGGCGATTCGATCACCGAGGCTTTTTCCGGCTTTATCCGCTCCCTGCGGGAAACCGATGCCTGCACGCTCGGAACGGCAAAGCTGTTCGGCGTGCGAGGCATGAATGTTTCGATCGCGTGCCGTGACGAGGCGTCGCCGTCCGGCCGCTCCTTCCGGTATGCCGGAAAACCTGTTTCCGTCACCGAACTGATCAACATCTGTGCGCCGAAGCGTGTCTTTATCATGCTCGGATCAAACGACATTACCGACCGTCCCTGGGACATGGTCGGCGCACAGTTTGCGCAGCTGATCGACACGATCCATGAAAAATGCCCCGGCGTTGAAATCGTCATGCAGAGCATTCCGCCGATCATGCGTCCGTATTGCGAGCTGAAGGGAATGCCGATCGACGTCTACAACAGTTTTAACGGGACGGTGCTGTCCGAAGTCTGTCGCGATCACGATGCAGAGCTCCTGGATTTTTCGGACATGCTGAAGGACGGGAACGGATATCTTCGCGAGGATCTATGCTATGATCAGCAGTACCATCTGACCAAAAAGGGCGAATTGATCTGGGTCCGCGCGCTCAGGCTCTATGCTGCGCAGCAGATGTGTCCCGGTGCAGAGACGCTTCTGCCCGAACCGTAAGCTTTCGTACCGAGACGCCCTGCGACATCGCCGCAGGGCGTTTTTTTCGGGATCCCGGAAACGCTGCCGCATGGAAATCACGCGCGTTTTTCGCGCGCAGCGGCGTTTCCCGCAAATGAAAAAGGAGATGCATCCGAACTGCATCTCCTTTTTGTTTGTACAAATTACAGATTGAACTGCTTGCTGATGAGATCGACGATCTCGGCGCCGATGCGCTTCTGCGCTTCGACCGTGGTCGCGCCGATGTGCGGCGTGCAGGAGACCATCGGATGGCTGTACAGCGCGTGGTTGTTCGCCGGCTCGACCGCCCAGACGTCCAGACCCGCCGCGCGGACCTTGCCGGATTCGAGCGCCGCAAGGAGCGCATCCTCGTCGACGTTCGTGCCGCGGCTCGTGTTGATGATGACGACGCCGTCCTTCATCTTCGCGATCGTTTCCGCGTTGATCAGCGCACCGCCGTCGACTGCCGGCGCATGGACGCTGACGAAATCAGCCTCTTTGAGAAGCTCGTCCATCTCGACGTACGGAATGCCGAGTTCTTCCTCGATGCCCGGGATGTGGAAGATATCGTACGCAATGACCTTCATGCCGATCGCCTTCGCCATCTTGCCGAGCGCCTGACCAATTCTGCCGAATCCCATGATGCCGAGCGTCTTTCCCTGAAGCTCGATGCCCTTTGCGTAGGCTTTCTTTTCCCACTTGTCGTTGCGCATGGTGTAGCCTGCGATGGACAGGAAGCGCGCGCACGCAAACATATGACCCATGGCGAGCTCTGCGACCGACTGGGAGGAAGCGCGCGGGGTGTTCTTCACGATCAGACCCTTGCTCTCCGCATACTTCACGTCGATGTTGTCCACGCCGACGCCGCCGCGGATGATCATCTTGAGACGACCCGCTTCGACCGCCGCGTCGATGATCGGCTCACGGACCTTCGTTGCCGAACGGACGACGATGACGTCGTAGTTTGCAAGCTCTTTCTTGAGGTCTTCCGGCTCATAGAACTGGGAAACGACCTCGCAGCCCTTTGCTTCGAGCGCGGCGATCGCGCTCTTGTCCATACCGTCAGATGCCAGAATACGAATCATAAATGCCTCCTTATGCGTTTTCCGCTTCGTACTTTTTGAGGAACTCGACCAATGCTTCCACGCCCTCTTTCGGCATGGCGTTGTAGACGGAAGCACGGAGACCGCCGACGCTCTTGTGACCCTTGAGGTTGTCGAAGCCCGCCGCCTTGGTCGCCGCAACGACTGCCGCGTCCTTGTCCTTGTCGCCGGTGACGAACGGGATGTTCATGAGCGAACGATCCTCCTTCACAACGGTGCCGTGGAACAGCTTGGAGGAATCGAGGAAGTCGTACATGACCTTCGCCTTTTCCTCGTTGCGCTTTGCCATCGCTTCAAGCCCGCCGGTACGGAGCAGGTACTTGAAGACCTTGCCGCAGACGTAGATCGCCCAGCAGTTCGGCGTGTTGTACATGGAGCCGTTGTTTGCATGCGTATCGAAGCGCAGATAGACCGGGACTTTGGGATCGATGTCTTCCCGGATGAGGTCTTCGCGGATGATGACGATCGCGAGGCCCGCGGGACCGACGTTCTTCTGAACGCCGCCGTAGATCAAACCGTAGTCGGACACGTTGCAGGGCTTAGAAAGGAACATCGAGCTCTGGTCGGAGACGAGGATCTTGCCCTTGGTGTTCGGCAGCTTCGGATAGGTCGTGCCGTGGATCGTTTCGTTCTCGCAGATGTAAACATAGTCCGCGTCGTCGTCGATCGGCAGATCGGAGCAGTCCGGAATGTAGCTGTAGTTCTTGTCCTCGCTGGACGCGATGACGTTGACCTTGCCGTACTTCTTGGCTTCCGCCGCCGCCTTCTTGGACCAGTTGCCGGTGACGATGTAATCGAACACGCCGTTCTTGCAGAGGTTCAACGGGATCATGGCGAACTCAAGCGTTGCGCCGCCCTGGATGAACAGGACCTTGTAGTTATCCGGAATGCCCATCAGCGTGCGGAGATCTGCTTCCGCCTCGTCGATGATCTGCTGGAATACCTTGCTGCGGTGCGACATCTCCATGACGCACATGCCGCTGCCCTTGTAATTCAGCATTTCGTCACGGATCTCTTCGAGCACCTCAACGGGCATCGTGGCGGGACCTGCGGAGAAATTGTAAACGCGATCGTACTTCATTTGCATACTCCTTTTTTATTCTTGGCAAAAATGCCATATTTTTACGATATCATTGTAGCCCATCCGCAAAAGAAAAGCAACCGAAAAGGGTTGCTTTCATAAATATATTTTCCTGCGATGCCGTTCCGCCTTCACTCGATCCGTTCGAGGATCAGCTCCGCCGAGCCGTCCTCGAGCGCGTTCCACCGGTCAAGATGGATGTGGCTGCCCACAGGCTCATCGGCAAGCGCTTTCAGATGATTTGCAAGGGACACAAGACCCTCGCGGTTTGCGCGAATCAGCGCCGTGCCGTTCCCGACGCGGACGTCGATCTGAAAACCCTCCTCCCAAACAAGATCCATGTTCTTATCTCCCTTCGGCAAGCTTCAGAAACTTCGTGTCGTTCATCTGCTCGTTGGTGACGTATGCGCCGTCCAAAAACAGCGCGTAGGTCGTGACCGGCGTCGGCGCGGACTGCGCCGCCTCGCGGCTTTCTAAGCGGATCGCGCGGAACGGGATGTCGTGTGCCTTTGCGGTCTCTTCGACGATCGGCACATACTTTGCGTTGAACGGACACTGATTCGTGTAGAACAGAACATACCCCGGCTCGTCAACATGCGGATGCGCGGCGCACGCTTTGAATTTCGGCTTCTCCGCGTCCGGCGAAAACGGCAGATACCAGAGCTGAATGCCGTTGTCGGCTTCGTCCGCGACCGTGAATCCCTTGTACTTCAAAAACTTCGGATTGGCAAGGAACGGCTTCTTCTTTGCTGCGGACAGGATGCAAAGTCCTTTCTTCCCCTGCGCTTTGGCGTCTTCGACGCACGCGGCAAGCAGATCGTTTGCATACCCGTGTCCCTTCATGGAGCCGGAGACCCAAAGGCAGTCGATATACAGATACCCGTCGGCGTCGATCGGGTTCCACGCCGCTTCCGCAGGCAGGTACTCGATGAAGCACTTGCCGCGCTCGGTGCTTTTCAGAAAAACAAGCCCCTCGTCGAAGCGGTCCGAAAGCCACGCCTTCTTGGACGAAACCTGCACGTCCCTGTTGTTCGAGATCGCGCAGCAGATGTGCTCTTTTTCAAGATTGTCCTTCGTTATCCGGATATAGTCCATATTCCCCTCCGAGAATCTCGTTTGTTTCATTGTACCGCGATTCCCGCAAAAACGCAACCGTTCCTCCAAAAGCGCAAATGTAGGTTTGTCAATGATATGTGACAAAGTGAGGGAAAGAAAAGAGCGTGTCCTTGGGCGAGTGCCAAAGTAGTGGTCGCATGGGGAAATTGTTGTACTGCCGCTGACGAACGGCGAGTTGGCTTTTGAAGTCGTCGAAGGAATAGAAGGAATGAGAAGCATAGAATTCCTCATTGTCCTTGCGGTGACTGCGTTCCACCTTGCCGTTGTGTCTTGGCGTGTAGGGCTTGATCAGTTTATGAAAAATGCCAAGCTCCTGGCAGGTCTTTTCAAACAGTGTAAGGCGATTTGTTGTATTTGAATTCAGTCGGTTGGTGAATTCGGGACCGTTGTCCGTTTGAACGCATTCGATCACATAGGGGAACTTTTCGGCACAATGGCGGAGGAAGGCGGCCGAAGAGTAGGTGCTGATCTCGTCAAAAGCTTCCAGATAGCGAAAGCGGGAATACTCGTCGATGAAGGAATATTGATAGAATTTCTTTCCCTTTGCCTCGCCGACGAGACAGGCAGACGGCACGTGCTTGACGTCGATCTGGACCCGTTGCCCAGGATAGAGCATCTGCTCGTAGGGTTTAGGCACATACTTGGGATTGGGAAGCTTGACGGCCATCTGTCCGCTGCGGATCAAGACCCGGTACAGACCGGAGATCGAGCGGGTATACCCTCTTTGCCGCAGTTTGACCCAGAGGACGACGATACCGGTGTTGGGGTTTCTTTTCCGCATGTTGCGGATCAGCGTCAGCTCCTCCTCGGTGTGCTGGTTGGGGTGCCCATGGGGACGATGAGACCTGTCATACAGAGATGTTAAGGTGCCGTCATACCGATTCCTCCAGCGATAGATGTACTGTCGATTGACCTTATATTTGCGAGCGGCTTTAGTCACACCGTGCTTCTCGGCATATAAAATAAGGGATTGTCTGTAGTGGGCGATCTGTGCTATACTTTTCATTGCGAACGAGGCCGATTCCTTTCTGTGGATTGTTTGGCGACTATTACAGTAGCACAATCGTCCTTCGTTCGCTATTCTTTTATTCCAGCGGCAGTAGTAGCTGCCTTGCTGTGGGAACGGTGGGAAACCTTCCGGCGTTTTCCACCATTCCCACAGCTACCTGTTACAGATCATTGTAACACCTACACGCAACCGTTCCTCCAAAAGCGCAAATCTCTTGACTTTGCGGACGCGTTGTGTTATGCTCACTCTGTTATAAAATCTGTACGGAGGCGTCATCATGATCGAGATCAAAACCGTTGAGACCCGCAATCTCTGCGAAAGCGCAAAGAACGGCGGCTGCGGCGAATGCCAGACCTCTTGCCAGTCCGCCTGCAAGACGAGCTGCGGCATCGCGAATCAGAACTGCGAAAAGAAAGAGAACAAATAAACACACACTTGAAAAGCCGCCGATTCGGCGGCCTTTTTTTGAAACAGGATTATGATACACCAGTATAAGCTTAGCGGATACAACATCGTGCTGGACGTTTGCTCCGGCTCGATCCACGCGGTCGACGACGTCGCCTACGACATGATCGCTGGCTTTGAAAACGAACCGCGTGAAGCGCTTTTGAACGCGCTTTGTGAAACATACGCCGACCGCGTCACCATGGACGATCTGAACGGCGCGTACGAACAGCTGCTCGGTCTGAAGACCGCGGGCAAGCTCTTTACCGAGGACAACTATGCGCCGATGGCGGGTACGCTGAAGGCAAAGACCTCCGGCGTCGTAAAGGCGCTGTGCCTGCACGTCGCGCATGTGTGCAACCTGAACTGCTCCTACTGCTTTGCAAGCCAGGGCAAGTACCACGGCGAACGCGCGCTGATGTCCTTCGAGACCGGCAAGCGCGCGCTGGACTTTCTGGTCGAGCACTCGGGCAGCCGCAAAAACTTAGAGGTCGACTTCTTCGGCGGAGAGCCGCTTATGAACTTTCAGGTCGTCAAGGACCTCGTCGCCTACGCGCGCTCGATCGAGCCGGAAACCGGCAAGCATTTCCGTTTTACGCTCACCACAAACGGCATGCTCGTGGACGACGACGTGATCGAATTTGCAAACCGTGAATGCCACAACGTCGTGCTGTCGCTGGACGGACGGAAGGAGATCCACGATCGCTTCCGCAAAGACTATGCCGGCAACGGCAGCTGGGACAGGATCGTCCCGAAGTTTCAGAAATTCGTCAAAGCGAGGGGCGGCAAGGGCTACTACATGCGCGGCACGTTCACGCATGCGAATCCCGATTTTCTGCAGGATATTCAGACGATGCTCGATCTCGGCTTCACCGAGCTCTCTATGGAGCCGGTCGTCTGCGCGCCGGACGATCCCTCGGCGCTGACCGAAGCGGACAAGCCGATCGTCATGGAGCAGTATGAAAAGCTTGCCGAACTGATGCTCAGGCGCGACGAAGAGGGACGGCCGTTCACCTTCTACCACTACATGATCGATCTTCGGGGCGGTCCTTGCATCTATAAGCGCATCTCGGGCTGCGGTTCCGGCACCGAATACATGGCGGTGACGCCGTGGGGCGATCTCTATCCCTGCCACCAGTTCGTGGGTGAACAGGCGTTCAAACTCGGCGATATCTTTAACGGCGTATCGAACCATGCCGTGCAGGATCAGTTTGCCGCCTGCAACGTCTACGCGCGCGAGGAATGCCGCACCTGCTGGGCGCGGCTCTACTGCTCCGGCGGCTGTGCCGCAAACGCATACCACGCCACGGGACGCATCAACGGTGTCTACGCCTATGGCTGCGATCTGTTCCGAAAGCGTATGGAATGCGCGCTGATGCTCGCCGTCGCGCGGCAGCTCAAAGAGGCGGAATAAGCCATGAACACGCCGATCTTCGATTTCGTAACCGCATACATTGAACGCTCCCCGGTCCGGCTGCACATGCCCGGACACAAGGGGCGTTCGCGCTTTTTTGGCGAGGATCGCGACCTTACCGAAATCCCCGGCGCCGACGCGCTGTATGAAGCGAGCGGGATCATCCGGGAAAGCGAAGCGAACGCTTCCGCGCTGTTCGGCTGTCCCACCTTCTATTCGACCGAGGGCAGCTCACAGTGCATCCGCGCGATGCTGTATCTTGCGATGCGGCATGCGCAGGGCGAAAAAAAGCCCTTCCGGATCCTTGCCGCGCGCAACGCGCACAAGACGTTCCTGTCCTCCGCCGCGCTTTTGGACGCGGAGGTCGAGTGGCTCTTCGACCCCGCGCCGTCGTACCTTTCGGCGAATCCTTCGCCCGAAGCGGTCGCGGAAGCGATCGGGCGGACGCATCCCTCGGCGCTGTATCTGACCTCGCCGAACTATCTCGGCAGCCGGATCGACCTTGCGCCGATCGCGCGCGTCTGCCATAAAAACGGCGTGCTGCTGCTCGTCGACAACGCGCACGGCGCGTATCTCCGGTTTCTCACGCCGTCGCAGCATCCGATCGACCTCGGCGCCGACCTCTGCTGCGATTCCGCGCACAAAACGCTGCCGGCGCTGACCGGCGCGGCGTATCTGCATGTATCCCCCGCCCTCTCCGCACTTGCGGACGAAGCGAAGGATGCGCTGCTGCTGTTCGGTTCGACAAGCCCGTCGTATCTGATCCTGCAATCGCTCGATCTGCTGAACCCGATCCTTCTTTCGTTTTCCGAACGGCTTTCCGCGTTTGTTTTGCAGCTCGACGCGCTGAAAGCGCGCCTGACTGCCGCAGGCTGGACGCTGTTCGGAAACGAACCGCTGAAGCTGACGCTCCTTCCGAAACGCCGCGGCTGTTCCGGAACGGCGCTTGCGCAGCTTCTCGAAGCGCAGGGGATCTTTTGCGAGTTTGCCGATCCCGATTTCCTGGTCTGCATGTTCACGCCGGACAACGGCGGGACCGATCTTGCGCGGCTTGAACGCGCGCTTGCGGCGATCCCCGAAAAAGCGCCGATCGAAGCACTTCCCCCGCGTCCGTCCGTTCCGGAACGCGTCTGTTCGATCCGCAAAGCGATGCTCGGTCCGCGCGTTGTGCTCCCGCGTCCGGAATGTCTCAATCGTGTGCTCGCAAGACCCGACGTCGGCTGTCCCCCCGCCGTGCCGATCCTGATGCCCGGCGAACGCATCGACGAAGCGGCGCTTGCCGCGCTTGCCTATTACGGCATCGAGCGCGTCAGCGTGCTGTAATACATTGAGAACCGCTTTCCTGTTTCAACTGCAACAAGGAACCGAAAGGACGCCATACTTTGAAAATCGCGGACATTTATAAAAGCAAAACCACACCGATCGTATCCATCTGTATCGCAGCCTTGTGTATAATCGTCACCGGTATCTATTTTATTGTTCCGAAGTATTACAACGCGCTGTCGTTTTCGTTACCGATTCAGTATCCCTGGCAGTTCATAAGCGGGCTGTTTCTCCATGGCTCACCGAATTTGCCGCTTCTGGGCAGCATCGGGCATCTGCTGTTTAACCTCATATTGGTTCTTCCCTTCGGCATCATGGTCGAAAAAATAATCGGAAGCAGGAAATTCCTCATTCTTTCGCTTTTCCTTTGGCTCATTAACCTGATCCTCTTTTATGTGATCGCATTTGTTATGACGCCGAAGGGAGAAACTGCGCACGGCGCAGGGATTTCGGGAATCGCTTTTGCGTACGGCGCCATCGGATTCTGCGCTCTGCTGCAGCTGATTCAGATGACGAAAAAGGGCGTCCTGCGTCAGGTCAGCTTTTACCTTTTAATGAACCTGATTCTTGACATGCTTCTTATGATAAATCCGTTTGTTGCCGGCGTTCCCTCTATGCTGATTCATATCGCTGCGGTCATAGCGGGCGTCGTTTATTGGATCATCGAACGTAGGGAGATCGACAACTTTTTGCGAAAGCTGCAGTCGCAAAGCGGGCAGGATCCCTGCGCGCCTTCCGTCTGACGGAACACCGTCAATTTTTTATAAAAAGGGACCGTTAAAAATGTTCAAACTGTCCTCCTGAGGAGCGATGGTACGCGGTAGACGATGCAGCGCATCGTCGCACGATCTGCCTCTGTAACGAAGTGGACCGAGTGAAAACGCGGATAGTTTGCGGCGAAATAATGAAAGGAAAAGGCAGAATCTGCCTTTTCCTCCGACTGGTGTTTCTTTCATAAAACATCGCCGCAAACGGTCTGACCTCTTTTACGACAGCCTGAAAGCTCTCGTTTCGAGAGCTTTTTTGTTTGGATCAGGAATCCGCTTTCGGCGCGTCCGGCTTTTTCGCGTTGTTCGGGCGGCGGCGGTTCGGACGGCGGCGGAATTGCTTCTTCTGTCCTTCCCCGCTGCCCTCCTGCTTCTGCGCAGGCTTCGGCTGCTCATTCGGCTTCTGCTGCTTCTGCGGCTGCGGTTTTTGCTGCTTCGGCTCGTTCGGCTTCTGCTGTTTCTGCGGCTGCGAATTTTGCTTCTGCTTCGGCTCGTTCGGCTTTTGCTGTTTCTGCTCCTGCTTCTGCTCGTTCGGCTTCTGCGCAGACTTTTGTTCCGGCTTTTGCGCGGACTTTTGTTCCGGCTTTTGCTGCGCGCCGCGGTTATTGCGGCGCATGTTGCTTGCCGCTTCCTTCTTAAACTGCGTGTCCGCGTCCTTTTCCTTTGCCGCTTCGGTCTTCTTTGCCGCAAGCGCTTCCTCCGGCAGCGGTTCACCCGGCGCGGAAAGATGCGTATACGGGTATTCGCGGATGTCGATCGAGCCGTCCTCCATGGTCAGCCGGACCTTGGTGCGCTCGGTGATCGCGTTGTTCTCCACGACCGTGCCGACGCCGTCGACCGTATTGACCTCTTTGCCCGGTCTCGGCATCTTGCTGCGGATCTCTTCGTACGCGCTCTGCTCATACTGCAGACAGCACATCAGTCTGCCGCAAAGTCCCGAGATCTTCGTGGGGCTCAGCGAAAGGCTCTGTTCCTTAGCCATCTTGATCGACACGGGGCGGAAGTCGTCGAGGAACGACTTGCAGCACACGAGCCTCCCGCACGGACCCAGCCCGCCGAGCATCTTTGCCTCGTCGCGCACGCCGATCTGCCGAAGCTCGATCCGCGTCTTCAGCGCGTACGCAAGGTCCTTGACCAGCTCGCGGAAATCCACGCGCTCGTCCGCCGTAAAATAGAACACGACCTTGCTGCCGTTGAAGGTATACTCCACGTCCACGAGCTTCATATCGAGCCCGTGCGCCGTGATCTTTTCCTGACATACCGCAAACGCGTCGGCTTCCTTTGCCGCATACATCGCGCGCAGGCGCTTGTCCTCCTCCGTCGCGATGCGGACGACCGGCTTCAAAGGCGCGACGACTTCGCTTTCGTCGACCTCCTTCGGCTCGCCCTGCGCCTCGCCGTATTCCATGCCGCGCGCCGTTTCGACGATCACGCCGTCGTCCGCCTGAATCGGCAGATCGAGCGGATCGAAATAATAGACGCGTCCGCTTGTTTTGAATTTGACTCCGATAACTTTAACCATAGTTTCCCCTTACGGCAGTTTTGCCAAGATCCAGTCGACCGTCATGGCGGGACTTGCCTTATAGCTCAGCATTTCCTTCGCGTCGACCGCAACTTGTATCATACCTTGAATTTGTCCGATTGTAAAGGTCGAATTGAAAATTGTTTCGATCTCGGTGCAATCCGTGTTACGTACATCCTTTACGCCGTTTTTCAGACGCAGTACATCCAGCAGGATCGAAAGAAAAATATCCAAAAAAGCATCGAGACGCTCGGCGATGACCTTTTTCGCCTTTTTCGGCGCGCCGTCCTCGTTCTCTTCCGTCACCGTATCGGTACAAAGCGCAGTCAACGCCGCATACGGCTTGCTTTTCGATGCAAACCGGCGGATGCACGCGATCGCTTCCCGCCGGAACGCGAGTGATTCCTCCGACAAAAACGCTTCCGCCCGTCCGGATACGCCATCCGACAGCTTTGCCGCAAGCGCCGCCGTTTTTCGATCCGCGCCGTTTTTCACAAGCCGGTCCGCAATCGTTTCCCAAGGCTCGGTCTCGGATCGTAAAACCATGCAGCGGGACAGGATCGTCGGGCGAAAACCGGATTCCGCGCCGGTCAGAAGCAGCAGCGTGTCCGTCGGCGGTTCCTCCAGCGTTTTCAGAAGCACGTCCTGCGCCGCTTCACTCATCGTGTGCGCGTTTGGAAACAGAATGCAGTGCCGCCCGCGCTCATACGCCTCGGCGTTGATCACCGCAAGCGCGTCGCGAACGATCTTGACCTGATAATCCGCAGGCTCAAGATAAAACGGGCAGTTTTCCAAAGCCTTCACATCGTCCGTGTGCAGCAGAAACCGTGCGGCGGCACGGCGGGCAAGCGCAAGCTCGCCGCTCTCCTTTGCCCCTGCAAAGAGGATCGCGTGCGGCGTCTCGCCGCGTTCGATCCGATCCATCCAGTCAGTCCTTTGCATGCACAGCCTCCGTAAGCTTTCTCCTGAGCGCGTCCGACGCATTCAGACATACCACGCGCCGCTCTCCGTTTACGGTAAACCAAACCGCGGTCGTCTTTTTCCGTGCGCCGCGGAACGATCTCTGTTCTTTCTTGGCGTCCGTCTTCCGATACGGTCCGACCTCCGTGACCGACGCGATCGGCACGCTCAGAAGCTGCTTTTGCTTTTTGCCGACGATCTCGGTTACCCGAAGCTCCGTATCGTACAGCTCGTACAGATAATCGACCAGCCGCGCGCGATAAATCCAGTATCCCGTCCCAAGCAAAGCCGCGATCAGCCCAATCTGCACATACAGCTTGTTCATGCCGAATCGCCTTGCAAAAACATATGACAGCGAGATCATCGCAAACGTACCGAGCAGCAGTATCACATACAGCGCGCCGTCCGTTCGGATCAGCCCGTGTCTCGGTTCCGTGCGTTCCGTATGTACGATGTGCGGCATTTTTCGCTCCATGCGGCTATTGTACAACAATTCTTCGACTTCGTCAATCAAACCGTAAAATAATCAGTATTCAAGAGATATTCAAAGATATTTAATTGTATTTCACTATAATCAACCGTATTCGCCTTTGCGAAAAGCAAACCGTCCTGTTATTATATCGCTTGCAGCGTTCCTCAGTAGCTCAATGGCAGAGCATTCGGCTGTTAACCGAAGGGTTGTAAGTTCGAGTCTTACCTGGGGAGCCAAAGAAAAACGACCATCTTGTGATGGTCGTTTTTCTTTCTCTTGTACGGCGGCTTACAACCCGAGGTTAACAGCCGCGGCTGTTAACCGGCGCAGAGCCGAGCGCCCGCTGTGCGGGATGCAGCGAGGCGGAAGCGCGGGTGAAACAGGGAGAAAAGCGCACAGTGCGCGGTTTTCGACCATGTTTCACCATGGGACGGGTTGTAAGTTCGAGTCTTACCTGGGGAGCCAATTGGAACAAATCCGAACCTGAAGCTCGTGGGCGATGGGTTCGGATTTGTTGTTTATCTCAGCATCTCTATGCATTCTACCCGAGCGTAATTAAGGAGTATCATCCGTATTGATGAAATAGTATTGTTAATCCATACCCCGCACAGGGGGAACCGTTGTTCCAGTTATGTTGCCGTAATAGTCCACCGTATTTCAATCCACTCCACCGAACAGAGAGCACTCTTGCGATCTGATTGTTGACGAGATAAATCCGTGCTCCCGCACAGAAACGGCAGCAAAGCGCTTTCGCGTACTGGCGTGATACAATTTCAATCCACGCCCCACACGGGAAACCCCGGCTGCAACGACCTGTGCCGTAGTCGCAGACAGATTTCAATCCACGCCCCCCGTGCGGGGGGCGACCCGTACTGCTTGCCCGCCGATTCCGACCACGATTATTTCAATCCACGCCCCCCGTGCGGGGGGCGACTTGCATTGAGTTCTGTCGGTTCAAAGACGTCGAATTTCAATCCACGCCCCCCCTGCGGGGGGCGACGTCAATGTTGCGGATGCCAGTACCCGCATCGATAATTCAATCCACGCCCCCGTGCGGGGGGGCGACATCGGGCGGCGGCGTGCTTGTGGTGACGGACACATTTCAATCCACGCCCCCGTGCGGGGGGCGACACCAACGTGCGTGCAGCGCAAGCCGTTGTGATGATTTCAATCCACGCCCCCCGTGCGGGGGGCGACCCGCACCCACGCTTGCATAACCAATCGGGGAGGAATTTCAATCCACGCCCCCCGTGCGGGGGGCGACGGTAGACATGATGATCGAGAGCGTCGAAGCGTGATTTCAATCCACGCCCCCCGTGCGGGGGGCGACGGATCCTGGCGTCGACGTGGGTCACGGACATCAAATTTCAATCCACGCCCCCCGTGCGGGGGGCGACTTCGGATCGGTGATCGCGGCGTTCTGATAGTACCCATTTCAATCCACGCCCTCTTGAAAGGGCGACAAATCCATCAATCTCTGATCTCGCAATGCACGCCGTCCGGAAGACGATCCGTATCAACAGTCACGTTATAATCCGCAAATGCGCGGCCGACCTGCACTTCCGGCTTCCTTTCGACCTTGACGAGATCAAACAGTTTATGCGCCGGCGCATTGCCGAGCTCGGAATCGTGTTTGAAGATGATGAGCTTCTGCACCGCCATCTTCCCGCGGGCCGCTGCGTGATCATACTCGAACATATTCATGATCGCGTCCCACAGCAGTTTCAGATCGTCCTCGTCAAAGCCCGTCGTCTTTCTGGCAAGATTCGCGGAGATGTAGCCCTCGCAGCGGTAGAGCCCGTACGGAAGGATGTACTTTCTGCCCATCTCGGTGTTCTTCTTATCCGCATCCGCTTCCGTGGTGATCGCAACACGCGTGATCGTGATCTCCTGCGGGATAACAGGGTCGACACTGCGCGCAAAGCCGAGCTGTACCGGCCCGCGAAGCTGTCCGCAGTTCAGGTTGCCCTTCATCATCGTGGTCATGACAGCACCGAAGGCACGGACGTCAAAGAAATTGTCCACCATGAAATCACGAACCAGAACGTCCGCATCCTTTCCGGAATTCTTGATCGCTTTCTTCAGGTCCTCCGCCTTCATGGAGGCTGCATCCGGAATATCGAGTTCTCTTAAAAACGCCTCGTTGTCGCTGCGATTGAGGGGAACACCGTCCTTGATATAGATACGATAGCCTGCAGCGTCCTCTTTGACAGTTTCGACATAGGTACGGATCTTACGCTTCAGGCAGACGTCCGTGATGATGCCGAGATTCGTTTCCGGATCGATACGCGGCATATTGCCCGCATCGGGATCGCCGTTCGGGTTGCCGTTTTCCACGTCGAACAGAATGACAAATTCATAGCGGTTTTTGATTGCTTCCTTCATTTTATGCTTCCTCCTGATTCTTTTTTTCAAAACGTTTTTGTTTCTGGTGATAGTAGCCGATCTGGAACACGCCCTGATCCTGCAGAGACAGATGCACCGGATAATCCTCTGTTAAAAGCATCATCAGTTCCGACACCTGTTTATCAAAGAAAACCCTGACGCCGCTGTCGAGTTTACGAAGGTGCTTGTCCTTCAGACTCATCAGAATCGGGAATACCACGCCGGGCGTTGCGCACGCCGAAGAGAAGTATTTATCCTTAATGGTCGAATTGATGCCCGGGTTTGCGCGCTCCTGAATCGCTTCAAGCACCGCGAACAATCTTCCCAATACATACGGTTGATAAGTCGTCTGATCGTTTAACTGCACTGTCATTCCCCCCTTAATCTTTTCATCATTGCTGTTTCGCAGCAGATATGCTTTGACAATTGCCATTCTTTCCCATGTGATCTCCCGATCCGCTTTGATTCGGATCTGAACCTGCTGATACAACGTTTCCGGATACCGTCCGCCGGTGAGGATCGCCTGCAACATTTCTCCTGCCATCTTCGGCGGAGGCGTTTTGTCCTTTGATTTCTCGTTTACCGTTGCTTTCAGCAGACGCCACAGTGGGAGCATCGAGGATTCGGTCTTGCGATCCGGGACGATCTCCGTTTGCCTTGCATGCTGATACAGATGTCTGACCATCTCTCCGAACGTATCCCGCAGGAAAAACCGAACGGAGAGTCTTGCGGCATTCGGCGCAATCCCGAGGATGTAGAACTTCGCCCCCGGATCGAGGTCACGATCCTCCCAGGTGATTGCCATGCCCTGCGAGATCCGACGCATTGCGTCATCCAGGTCGGCATCCGTCATCCCTTCTCCGCCACAGTCCATCAATACGGAAAATGCATCCTGATACTCCGCTTCGCCGTTTTCAGACCAGTAGACGACCACAGCGTCGCCGAACAGCTTTCGATGCGTTCTGTCCGCAATGAGATAATTCAGCGCAGACGTATAGGCAAACGCAGCATACTTACCGACAGGTGCATTCAGATTCTGCTCCTTTCCATATGAGCAGAATGCCGGCGCATTGAATGAAACCAGTGCCGCACCGCTCGACTGTGCTCCGGGAACTCCCTTTACGGACGGATGGATCTTTTCCGGCACGGTTTCTACCCCAGTGATCAGGCAACGCCCAAGTTCATCGGGATTCTCTTCAACATTGTCATACGCATTCTGCCATGCTTTTTCAATCTCCGGATCTGTCTGCGCGAAGGTATCATCGATCATAAAGACGAGATTCGCTCCGGCTTTGATTTTCTCAAGATACGGGTTGTCCTTCAGCTGTTCTTCTGCAGAAGCCGGGTCCCACTTTTCAAAGAATGCTCTCAGGCTGTTTGCGCACGGTGTTTCGACTCCATTCAGCAGCGAGAGATGCAGCTTCTTTGCTTCCGCGAAGCAGTCGAATGCGCGTTCCGGATTTCCTTTGCCGTCAATGCCCAGCAGGTAGGTTGAATTATCGCACAGGAAATTCGCTTTGATGCCGACTGTCCGTTTTACCGGCGCAGGAACTGTCATGTCCGAAGGCAGAACAACCGTCTTCCTGCCCTGTGTTACCTCGCGCCGCAGCGAATGGATCCGTACGAGATTTCCTTCCGCATCCAGCTCCAGTGCGTAAGAGACTTTTGCCTTGCTCCATCCTGGACGGTCCAGCTTATCCTGCCGCACCAACGCTGCATAATACTCTGTCAATGCCTGCAGAATCATTTCAGCACCTCCGCATTCCGAAGATCCAGCACGCCGTTTTCGAGTTTTGCACGGAAAAACATCGGCTGGATGTTCTTCGGATCCCGATAGTCCATGTCGTATAGCATAAACCCGAGATCCCGCGTTTCGTTCGGATAGGCCGTCGGAATCGTTTCGGCATCCCAAGGACGGAAATGCGCCGGGAACTCACGGCATCCGAAATACGGCTGATGATAGCATTGCCCTTTTGCAATCCGCCTTCTCAGCATCTCGCAGAACTTGCCCTCATTGTCTCCCACGCCCATCTTCTCAGGAACAAGGTCAAAATGCGCTTCAATGACATATCGGACATCCTGCAGGACCATAGCTGCTCGCTGCTGAATGTCTTCCGCCGTATTCAGATACAGTTCCGTCTTGCCGCCTGTCATTGCGTCGTAAACGGACGAAGCGCTGATCTTCGACTTGACCTCGTTTCTGCGAACGTTCGTGAAGGATATGGGCGACAGTACATGGATCCGATCGATCACATAGCGCATTCCGGGATGCCAGAAGATCGCTTCAAGTATTCCCCGCGCCGCCGACGGCGTCATCACGTCGTAGCTCACGCGTTCAACCTTCATCTCCGGCCTGGTAAAGCATGCGTAATCGCCCCATACTTCCAGTTTCACCGACATAGTTTCACTCCCTTCTTTCTTTCAGATGATATGGTTATCAGCTTGCGCTGTATTTCCCAGGATCAGCCCCATCTCTGAATCGTATCTGGAACGATCCTTCAGGATTGCGGCATTCTCCGTCAGCTGCTCCAGAGCACCTTCTTCCAGGTGCGTACGGAACTGTCTTTCGTATACATTGATCGCATATTGCCCAAGTTCACGAAGCAATGCCTTCGACGGTCCGTACAGTTTCAGCCGCTGCAGCAGTGACTCGCTTTCAGGGCATAGTACGTATATAACATAATCGACGCCGGAAATCATCCTGAAGTCCTTTGCGATCGTCTCAAAAGCGAGATTCTGCATCTTTTTCAGAATATCCTTCTGATCCAGCGCTTGTTGATCCTTCAGCGTATACAGCAGGAAAGCGAAATAATCATGAACCGATTCCTTGGACGCAAGCGCATTCCCGCGGCTTATGACCCTCATGGCAGCCGAGCAGTTCTGCCCGATCGCCTCCGGCACCTTCCGCCCCGTTTCAAAGATATAAACGGTACTGTCTGCCTTGTTGCGCTTCCCCTCGCGATTACACCGGCCTCCTGCCTGCAGGACAGAATCCAAGCCCGCAAGTTCACGGTATACGGCAGGAAAGTCGATATCTACGCCGGCTTCGATCAGACTTGTCGAAACAACGCGACAAACCTGCCCGGATCGCAATCTCTCCCGAACGATTTCCAGGGTATGCTTCCTGTGCGCCGGCGTCATCGCGGTAGACAGATGATATCGCCCCTCTTCCGGAAGCATGCGGTAAACTGCCTGCGCCTGCTTTCGGCTGTTTACAACGCACAGTACCTGTGTTTCTTCCGACAGTTTCTCTCCAAGCTCTTCATCGGAAAGCTTCCCGGCCTGTCGGTATGTTACGCGTTCAAAGATCGGATCGGCAAACACATCTTCCGGACACAGTTCTTTGACCTGCGCATCGGGATCAAACTCGGAAATGATCGGAGTCAATGCGGGCTGCGTTGCCGTGCACAGAACAGCGGAACAGCGGAAATTGCGAACCAGATTCGTGATTGCCAGTACACAAGGCCGCATGTAAGGAACAGGAATCATCTGCGCTTCGTCAAATATCAGAACGCTGTCGGCGATATTATGGAGCTTCCGGCACTTGGAGGTGCGGTTCCGGTAGATCGACTCAAAGAACTGTACGGAGGTCGTCAGGATGATCGGCGCGTCCCAGTTCTCTGTCGCGAGGTACCGTCTGTCCTGCTCATTTCCTTCGTCATGCGGGTATTCAACGCCCGAATAATGCGCAACCACGTTGCCTTTTCCAAAGATTGATTCAAAAACTGCCTGCGTCTGTTCGATGATGCGGGTATAGGGAATCACATAGATGACTCTGGACATTCCGTGCGTCAGCGCGTGATGCAGCGCGAACGCCATGGACGCCACTGTCTTCCCTCCTCCGGTCGGAACAGTCAGCGAAAACAGTCCTCTATTCTCCTTTGCCTGCGCTGTAACATATTTCAGGATCTGCGAACGTTTCCGATTCAGCTCCGTTTTCGGATTCTTCCATGGTGCCGTGAAACGATCGAGTTTGTCCGTTAACACAGAGATGTCTTCTCCGATATTACGAGACACTGCTCCCTCTGACATGAATGCTTCTGTGTCCAGATAATCGGCATCCACGAGGGATGAAAACAACAGTTTCGTCAGGAAATACAGATTGCGGATATCCATCCCTGCCCATTCCGGGACGGAAGGCTCCTCCGCTGACAGCTCCGTCCGATAATCGTCATACGGCTCCGGTGTTCTCCGCATTTTTCCCTGCAGCGTGCCTTCGGACGCATCGCTCCATCTCGATCCCATGTCCGGCAACCCGCTGTGATGCCCGCCGATACAGAAAGCGGCGATTCGCCCTCCCGGTGTGTTGGTGTTCCAAGCTACCTGGGCTCCAGCTGTGGAATGATCGACCTTTTCGGGAGATCCTTGGATTCGACGCTGGAAAGCATCTGAATACTTACCGATATCGTGCAACAAGCCCGCGTATTGAGCTAAAGCCGTCGCTTCAAACGGTTTTGCAAAGTCGGATGCTAAAGCGGCAACGTTTCGGCAGTGTTCACATATGCTTTGGTCTTTGTATGTGCCGTCCGGATTCTCTCTTCTGTGCGCAAGTTTCATACACATTTTCCCCTTTATCTCTCCAAGCCACAGCTTCATCGTGTCGTCTGTCAATTCTTTGCTATGATCATCTCACACAATCTGTCCTATAAATCGGAAAACTCACTGTCCCGAACTCTGTTTCTTCGATCCTATGCGATCTTTTCTTCGCACGTAGATCTCCTTCAAATCCTCGATCTCGCACCGTCTTTTCAGTTGGTATTTGTTCGCTTATAGTATAACCGTTTGATGTCATTTCGTCATAATAAATCGGCTATTCTTATATCGTAATATAAAAATAACCGAGATATGCGCCTTTTAGGCAAAACTGGCTTCGAAGTCTGAATAAAGTAGATTTAGCGCTTCATTACACTCAAGCAAAAACCGATCCTTGAAAGCGAAAACGCCCCGCCTCCCAGTACAAGGGATATACGGAGCGCTTCGCAACAGGTATTCGACGACGTATGGAGTGTAAACGTGGTGGTCTGCGCCGGAGAAATTCATTCATGACGTTTTGAAAAGGAAAAACTAACGACGCAGACCTTGTTTTCCCTTTCAAAGGTAGTATGACGAATCCGATGAAAAGATAATAATTCATAACGAACTGCGCCCGAGAACTGCATTTTTACCGATATGTTATGGAGAAACGCCTGACGAGCGCAGTTCGATCCGTTTTCACGGTGGCGTCCCTCTCTCTTTTATTATGACAATCTACCGTTCATGATAAGCGCATCATCCAAAACTGCGGTTGCTCCGCAAATAAAAAAACGAAAAAGCGGCTGTTCTGCGATTGAATCGTCGATTAGCCGAAAAATGACTGTTTATTGTATGAGAATTATGAATTGTTCTTTGTGCGCGGGAGCGACAGCAATTCCGTGACACGGCGTTCGAGGTGTTTTTCGATCGCCTGCAGATGCTCCTCCGGCAGGTTGATGGAAGGGTGCCGCGTGAAACGGAAGCCGATCAGTTTCCGGAGCTGATTGCGCTGCTTCGTCCCCATCACCTCACGGCAGACGTTTTCATAAGAAATTCCGTAGGGGTTGGATCGCGTCTTGGCATACTCGTCAAGATGCGCATAATCGTCCCCCAGAGCAAAGTTAAACAGCGAAATGCCGTTATCGAAGATCGGCGCCGCACCGATGACTTTGCCGGAATGATTGTCCCGCAGCACGCCGAAATTCCCAAAATGCCGATCCTCGTTATAGATCACTGCGTCAAATACCAGCATGCTCTTCAATTCCTCGGCGGCGTCTTTGCTGATGTCCGCATAATAATCGAGACACGCCTTGATGCCGCCGGACTTGACAAGATGCCCGATCGGGATATAGGCGGTGTCGATATCCGTAAACAGCTTGCACTTGGACGCAAGGATGTCCTTCCAATTCTCAAGATCATAATGGACGCAGTGCAGTCCCATGCGCTCTGCGATCTGGCAGGCATAATATTCGCTGTACGGTTCGCGGCCGGTGTTCGCTGCGCCTTCCGTGCCGCCTTTGTACAGGTAGATGCCGTCGCCCTCAATGAATCGCCATGCCTTGCGCAGCATTCCCTGTGTCGTCAGCTCAGGGGACGTTGTAAAGACTTCCCTGCTCCGCCCGACGCCGGTGTATGCCACAAGCGCAAGGACACTGGAAAAGCGATTCTCGTACAGGTTGTACTCTCTAAATCTGCCGGTAAAGCCGAGCGGAACAACCCAATAGCTGTCGTTCAGCGACAATCCTTTGCAGACGTCGATGATCCCCTTGGTGTTGTTGATGCTCAGCCCAAGCGTTTTCAGAATTTCATCCACGAATGCGCGATTTTTGGGGATCACGCGGCGTTCCAGCCACTTGATGATTCCCTCTCCCGTTAGCGTCAGATCGAGAGGGAAAACGGCTGTTCGGCTCTCATTTACGGACAGGATCTCTGCTTTCAAGCCTTCCAATCCGCCGTCGCGCAGCGTAAACGTCAGCAGCTCTTCGTCATAAAGGCGGAGGCTGTAATGATCGATGATATCTTTTTCTTTTTCATTCAAAATCACAGAGACGTCCTTTCCCAGCGCGTTTGCAACCTTGAGCAGCATATCCAGAGAGATATTCTGGACGCCGCTTTCCATCCGACAGATGTTGGAGCGTTTGGTGCCGATCATGTCCGCAAGCGCCTGTTGCGATATCCCCTTTTCGATGCGGGCAGCCGTCAGGATCGATATGATCTTCTGCCGATCTTCCGTTACAGAGCGATCGTCCGTCATCGCAATCACCTCCTTTGTCAGCGTCAATGTTATCATAAATGATAACAAAAGTCAACGCCAAATCTGTTATCGGCAAAAAACCATTTCTACGTACTGTGTAATCCGCCTGTTCTTGCCGATACCGGCAAAATTCCATTATTTGTTGCCGTAGGATGCTGATGTTTTTGCCGATAGCGGAAAGATCATCGCAAAAACAATCCTGTTAAAGTCAGAGCATGAAAAAGCCGGATCATGCGAGGCAAAAACCGGCACAAGTGTCGCAAGTGTCGTAACTCGTGTTGCAACAGATAGGTGCGCAGGGGTACGCACAGGTGTTTTGCGCAATTTGACTTTTTCAAAAAGCGCCTATTTTAGGGCGTTTTTGTGCGCTGAGGTATTCCAGGGTATTTCGGGAAATACGCCCAAAAAGCGTAGGTGCATCCTACCTGTGGAGCCACGTCATCGCAGCGTCTTGTTTCGCTGCGATTCCTTTCCGCAAGCGATCACGCTTGCTGCGGCTGAAACCGGCGCGGAGCCGAGCGCCGAAAGTCGCGGGATACAGCGAGGCGGAAGCGCGGATGAAACATGGAGAAAGCGCACAGCGCGCGGGTTCAGACGCCAGTTTCCTGTTCCGTTCCTTCTTCTTTGGACAAACCGTTCTGCGGGCGGCAGGGTCCTTCTTCGCAAACGGCAAGGTTGATCCCGCATATGATCGGGAAGCGCCTGCGCCGGAAGCTGCCGATCGTTCGGAGGTCGCCCGCAAGAGATTCTCCCGCCGCAGTCGATTGACAGATCAAGGTCTTTCATTTACAATAATGTCGAAATCTGTTACAGGAGAATTCTCATGAGATCGACGTTTGTCCGGCTTTCGATGCTGATCGTTCTGTTTGCCTTGCTGGTATGTGGAAGATTCATGATCGCTGCCGCATCCGCCGATGCAGTTGAGGCAGAGGATCTCCGCGAATCCTGCGTACCGGTCTTTGATCTCCGGTCAAGCGTCTCCGCCGGACGGATGCGCAGTGAACGGGACGATCTGCGCGGACAAGCCGATCCCGCAGCGCAGCTCTGCTCCGATGCACAAACGCCGTTTGCCGCGGCGGTCTTATCCGATACGGCGGACGGATCGCAGAAGCACGCCCTGCTTATGACGGTTTTGCCGATCGCCCTCGTTGTCGGCGCGCTTGCGGCAGTCGTATTCGGTCTGATCTCAAAGAAGAAAGGTCTGAAGATCTTTCTGTTTATCCTTGCGGCGCTGCTGCTTTCCGGCGGTATAGGCGCATATTGGTACAAGTCTAAAAAAACGCCGGCTCCCTCTTCCGTTTCGGATGATTCGCTGCCGGATCCGGTCCTTTACACGCAGCCGGAGTACGCGGACCTCACCGAACTGGATCTGCGTGAATACAAAAACGTTACAGCCGACTATGTGGACGCTGTCCGCTCTGCGCTTCCTGGCTGCAGGGTGATCTGGAACGTGCCTTTGACCGACGACGTATTCGACAGTAACAGCGCTTCGTTGACGCTTCCGCATTTTTCGCCGTCCGACGCGCAGATGCTCCGGTTTTTCCCGGATCTGACGCGTGTGGACGCCACCGGCAGCGACGCCTATGATTCGCTTCTGGAGCTGTCCCGGTCCGGTATCGAGGTTGTGTTTACCATGCCGGTCGGCGATCAGATCCTTTCGACAGAGGACGCGTCGCTTCTCTTGACAGGCGCGCCCGATCTCAGCCTGCTGACCGCCATGCTGCCCGCGTTTCCCGCGCTGCGCACGGTAGACCTGAGCGCGGCGGACGTGCCGCAGGAGGCTGCGTTCGACTTTGCAAAAGCGAATCCGTCGCTGACCGTTCTTCGATCGGTCACGATCGGTACGCAGCAATTCAGCGCCGCATCCGAAGCGCTGACGCTGTCCGACCCGATCGACGCCGATCTGCTTTCGGAAGCGCTTTCCTGCTTCGACGATCTGCAAAGGGTCGATCTGCACGGTTCCGTAACGGATCCGGACGCTCTGCTGCGTCTGACCGAAGCGTTTCCGTCGATCACATTCTCCTTTGCCGCGGATTGGAACGGCACGATCGAGGCGGACACGGAAACGCTTGATCTTTCCGATTGCACCGATCCTGCCGAAACGATCGCCGCACGGCTGAAGCTGTTTCCGAAGCTCCGTACTGTCCGGCTCCCGGACGTGCTTTCCGAACCGGACGCGATCCTGCAGTTTGAAACGGCGTATCCCGATACGCTGTTCCTGCGCGACGTGGTTGCCTTTTCCCAAACGCTGTCCAATGATATCGAAACGCTCGACGTGTCTCGCATGCGTTTCAATTCACCCGAGCAGGTCGAAGCGGAGATCGCAAAGCTCCCGCTTCTTAAGGAGCTTGTCATGTGCGACTGCGGGTTGTCGAACGAACAGATGGCTGCGCTGCGCGATTCGCACCCCTCGATCAAATTTGTCTGGATGCTCCATATCGCCAAGCACTCCCTGCGCACCGACGCGATCGGCTTTTCAACGAAAAATCCGTCCAAGTATACAAGCCCATATGCAACCGATGAATACAACAACCTCGTCAGAACGACGGTACGGCTCAAGAAAGGCGATCTGGATCAGCTTCGCTACTGCACGGATCTTGAAGCGCTTGACGTCGGGCATAACTATCTGACGAACGACGATCTTTCGGTGCTGCAGTATTTACCGCATCTGAAGATCCTGATCCTTGCCGATAACTGTATTACCGACATTTCCGCGCTTTCGCAGCTGAAAGAGCTGATGTATGTAGAGCTGTTTATGAACAGGATCCCGGATATTTCGCCGTTGGTCGGGCTTGAGAATCTGATCGACATCAATGTTTGCTACATTCACCTGACCGATACCGCGCCGCTCTATCAGTTCAAACAGGCTGAGCGTCTGTGGTTCGGACTGAACGGCATCTCATCCGATGAAATCCGGGCGATCAGCGAAGCGCTGCCGAATTGTGTCTGCAACGGCACCGTACGCGACTCAACCGGGGATGGCTGGCGCGAGCACCCGCGTTACAGGTGGATGCGAAACTTTTTCAACCAACCCTGAATGAAAAACCGGATCGCGCCGTTTCAAATCCCGGTCCGGAAGCGGCGCGGGCGCGCGCATCTGCGGACCGGCTCGGACTGCCCGGAAAACCGGAATGCCGTACGGGATCCATGATAACCACAGCAAGCATCGGAGGTCGTTATGAACAAACTCACCGTCTTTTATCTGGAGGGCTGTCCCTATTGCCGCAGCGCGGTGCGCGCTGTTCGGGAGCTTGAAAAGGAGCTCCCCGCCTTCTCCGCCGATCGGATCGATTGGATCGAAGAACGGCGGAACGCGGACATTGCGGATCGATACGATTATTACCATGTGCCGAGCGTCTTTTATCAAGGTCGAAAGCTGTATGAATGCAGTCCGTCCGATGACGATGCCGTCATCAAGGCACAGATGAAACGCGCCGTTGAGACCATGCTGTTCAGCTAACGTTCTTCGCTCGGTCTCTGCGCCGCAGAAAACCTTTTTCATATCAAAAGGGATGTTCCGTTTAACATCCCTTTTGTATTTCAGTATGAACGTATACGTCTGCTTCGGCATCAAGCGGAATCTATCCTGCCGAAAAGCCCTGCTCAGATGGCGCGGACCTGCGCTGCACACAGCGGGAATACAAAGGGACTGCCCAAAACGGATCTCCTGTTTTGAGCAGTCCCTTGTTTTCGTAAGGAAACGGTCAGATCTCGTTGTTTGCGTCGCTCATCAGATCAGCGAGCGCTTTTTCACGCACGACGCGCACGTCGGTCTCGCGCACCTTTTGGCGCAGCGGCAGTACCGACCGCGGGGAAACGGACAGCTCGTCGATGCCGATCGAAAGGAACGTTTCGGTCAGTGCAAGGTCAGCGCCGAGCTCGCCGCAGATGCCGACCCAGATGCCGTTCTTATGCGCGTTGTCGCAGACCATCTTGAGGAGGCGCAGCACCGCCGGATGATGCGGATTGAAGAAGCGTCCGAGGTCGTTGTTCTGCCTGTCGCACGCAAGCGTGTACTGCGTCAGGTCGTTCGTGCCGCAGGAGAAGAAGTCGACCTCCTTCGCAAGCCGGTCGGAAATGATCGCCGCCGCGGGCGTTTCGATCATGATGCCGACCTCGACGTCGTTGTCGAACGGAATGCCCTCGTCCGTGAGCTCCTTCTTGACGCGCTCGCACATCTTCTTTGCTTCGCGCACCTCCCAGACGGACGTGACCATCGGGAACATGATGGAAAGCTTGCCGAACGCGGACGCACGGTACAGCGCGCGGATCTGCGTATGGAAGATCTCCGGACGGTTCAGGCAGATACGCAGCGCGCGGTTGCCGAGCGCCGGATTCTCCTCCTTCGGCAGATTGAAATACGCGATCTGCTTGTCCGCGCCGATATCCAGCGTGCGGATGACGACTTCCCTGCCGCCCATGTCGGACAGCGCCTTCTTATACGCCTCGAACTGATAGTCCTCATCCGGATAGTCCTCGCAGTTCAGATACAGGAACTCGCTGCGGAACAGACCGACGCCGCCCGCGTCGTTTTTCAGCACCGCCGCAACGTCGTCCGGACTGCCGATGTTGCAGTAAATGCGGACGCTCTGTCCGTCCTTCGTGACGTTCGGCTTGCCCTTGAGCTCGTCCAGAAGCGCCTGCATCTTTTTCTGTTCTTCCATCTTCTGCAGCATCTTGGTGCGCGCCGCTTCGTCCGCGTCGACCAGAATATTGCCGTTGGAACCGTCGATGATGACCTCGTGCCCCGCCATATCCGGCTTCATCGCGTCGCCGACGCCGATGATCGCAGGAATGCCCATCGTGCGGGCAAGGATTGCCGTATGACTCGATCCGCTGCCACCCTCGGTGATGAAGCCCAGGATCTTGCTCTTGTCCAGCTGTACCGTCTCGCTCGGCGCCAGATCGTCCGCCGCCAGAATGACCGGGACCGGCGAGTCCACGCCGCCCGCGACCGCGCCGGTGAGGATCCCGAGGATGCGTCCGGAGACGTCCTTGACGTCCGCTGCGCGCGCCTGGAAATACGCGTCGTCCATCGATGCGAACATCTCCGCAAACTGCGCCGCGGTATCCGAAACCGCCGCCTCCGCGTTCAGCTTGTTCTCGGTGATCGCGGTCTGGATCGCCTCCTCGTAATCGAGGTCCTCCGCCATCATCGCATGCGTTTCAAACAGCATCGCCGCTTCGTCGCCCGCCTCGGCTCTCGCCTTTTCCGCAAGCTCGCCGAGCTCGGCGATCGCTTTTTCCTGCGCCGTCTTGAACCGCGCCCATTCGGCGTCTGTATCCGTGACCTCATACCGGGTCACTGTGCTCTTGACGCGCTGATAAAAATACAGGGGACCGAGCGCGACGCCGGTGCTGACGCCTTTGCCTTGAATCGTGATCATACTTTACCTCCGTATTCAGAATGGACAAAGACGGCTGTCAATCCGGCAGCCGTCTTTTGCTGGTGTTACAGATTTGCTTTGAAGAACGCTTCGATCTCCGCCGCGGCGGTCTCTTCGTCCGCGCCGTCGACGTCCACACGGATCGTGTCGCCCTGCTTGATGCCCATGCCCATCAGCGCCATCAGCTTCAGCGCATTGACGGACTTCTCGCCCTTATTGACGGTCACGGTCGAGGCATACTTTTTGATCTCCTTGACAAGAACGCCTGCGGGACGCGCATGGATGCCGACCGGATCGGTGATGGTGTACTCAAATGACTTCATGGTAATGTCCTCCTGTGTGATTTATTTTGCACCGCATTCGCCGCCTTCAAGGTCGTCGGAGTT
>JAEESS010000093.1 GCA_016286445.1 Bacillota bacterium | reverse complement strand
GGTCGCACCAGTTCAACCCATTCTTTCCACGGGAGAAGCCTGTCCATCTTGTTTAGAAATTCTTCTCGCTTCGTGGTTCTTCTCCGCTTGCTGTATTCTATATCCGTAAAACTCAATTGCTGTCCCATTTCTTCGCCCTCCTGTTGTAACCATTATACCACATCTCGTTCAATGATTAAATCAGTGGTTACCCAAGGAGAAGGCAAGAGGATAGGAGGGTCTGTTGATGCAGCGCAAAGCAGCCCCGAATGATCGGGGCTGCTTTTGCGTTGTGTGGGGGTTATATGGAGGGATCGGGATGCATTGCCGTCTGGACGGCGCCCTGCGGATCGCCCTGCACCGTCACGTTGCGGTTCACCTTTGCGTCGTAGGTGCCTGCCTTCATGACGTCCACAAGGTCCAGCCCGGTGACTTCCTTCATGGTTTCGATCGTGCGGGCGAGCACGCTCGGGACGAAGGAGCCCATGGTGTCCACGCCGCTTCCGCCGTGACCGCCGTCGATGATCGTCACCTTGTCGATGGATTCCAGCGGCTTTGCGATCGACGCCGCCATCTCGGGCAGCGCTTTCACGATCATTTCCATCATTGCCGCCTGGCCGTATTTCTTCATGGCTTCCGCTTTCTTTTCGAGCGCTTCCGCCTCCGCGATGCCGCGGGCTTCGATCGCCGCAGCCTCTGCTTCGCCGACCGCCTTGATGCCTTCGGCTTCCTGCATCTTCGCGTACTTTTCGGCTTCCGCCTGTACGCGCTGCGCTTCGGCCTCCTTTTCGCGCTCGAACTTTTCGGCTTCCGCGTGGATCCGGCGGATCTCCGCCGCCTTTTCACGCTCGAACTTCTCGGCCTCCGCCTTGCGCTGCCGTTCAAACAGCTCGGCTTCCGCCTTCTGCTGACGCGCGAATTTCTCCGCTTCCGCCTTCTTTTTGATCTCCGCTTCGAGCGTCTGCTCGGTGACCTCGACGTCCTTCTTCTTAAGCTCGATCTCGCGTTCCTGGCGCGCGATGTTCGCGTTTGCGGTCGCGACCTCGATGGTCTTGCGCTGCTCCTGCTGCTGGATCTCGTACGCCGCGTCGGCTTCCGCCTGCTTCTGGTCGGACGCCCGCTTCAGCTCGGCTTCGCGGATCCGCAGCTCGTTCTGCCGGGACGCGATCTCGGTCTGCGCCGCGACCTGCGCTTCGTTTGCCATCCGCTTTGCTTCGGCTTCGGCGATCGCCACGTCGCGTTCCGCCTGGGCTTTCGCGATCGAAGCATCCTTCTGGATCTGGCTCATATTGTCCTGACCGAGGGCAACGATCAGACCCTTTTCGTCTTCGATCTTCTGGATGTTGCAGGAGATGATCTCCACGCCCAGCGCGTTCATGTCGGTCTGCGCCTTTTCCTGCACCTCATCGCCGAACTTCTTGCGGTCCGTGTTCAGCTCCTTAAGCTTGACGGTGCCGATGATCTCACGCATATTGCCCTGCAGCGAGTCGGTCAGCGCCTGCGCGATCGCTTCCTCGGACATGTTCAGGAAGTTCTTCATGGCGATCTTGATGCCGTCCGGATCGGTCTTCAGCCGGACCTTTGCGACTGCGTCGATGTCCACGCCGATGAAGTCGAGCGTCGGCACATAGCCGTTCGTCTTGATGTCGATGCTGATCTGCTTCAGAATCAGCGTGTCCTTTCTCTCTAAGAACGGGAGCTTGATGCCCGCCCGTCCGATCAGGATCTTCGGGCTCTTCTTGATGCCGGAGATGATGTACGCCTTGTCCGGGGGCGCCTTGACGTACCCGCTGACGATGATGACGATCACGGCGATCGCCGCAATGATCACGCCGACGATCAGTCCCAGATGCTCTGTGATGAATGACACTGTTCTCACCCCTTTCCAAAAGTCCTCAGTGTCCGGCGGTTTTGTCCGCCTCTTGTTTACGGGTCCATCATACCCGAACCGCAGCGATTCCGAAAGGGAAGCCGTCTGCAAATGACAATCGCTATTTGCAGCGCCGGTGCGAAATAGTATTTGTTATTTTGCAGTGTTTTTTTCTTTCCAATCGCACGAATATGGTGTATACTGTAAGTACAAAATAGACGGAGGGATCACACGATGGGCAGACGGTCAACAAAGGAAGATAAAAACATTTATCAGCAGAGCCGTGAGAATAAGGGACTTTCCCGCGACGCGGCGGAGGAGGTCCTGCAGTTCGTATCGGCGGACCGCATCGAGAAGATCGAAAGCGGTAAGAGCGCACCGCATCCGGACGAGGTGCTCGCAATGGAGCAGGGCTATCAGAACCCGGAGCTAAGTAATTACTACTGCACGCACGAGTGCCCGATCGGTATGAAATACGTCCAGAAGGCGGAGCTCAAGGAACTGCCGCAGCTCACCGTCGAGCTTCTTTCCGCGCTGCACGCGATGGACGAGGAACGCGACCGGCTGATCGACATTTCCGTGGACGGGCGCGTCAACAGCTTCGAGCGGAAGCAGTTCGACGTGATCCTTCAAAAGCTTACCGTACTCGATCGCACGATCCGCGGCATGCGCATCTGGATCGAGGACGCGCTGAACACGGGCAAGATGGACGAGGCAAAGTAACGCTTCGCTTCGGTCGGATGAAAGCACATTCATCCGACCGTTTTTTTCACCCCGCGCCTATGGATCTGAGATCCACCGGGCGGCGCGGGGCGCAAGGAGTCAAATCCGCCGCGCATGTCGCCGGATTTGACGGATTGGTGTGATGTATGTTCCGCAAACGGACGTGCCGAACGGCGACGCCGTTCGTTATCAAACATTTTGTAGGGGGCGCCGAGGTCGGCGCCCCGTTTCTGTTATTTTCCCGTAACCTTCTTTGCAAAGGTGTTGTCGACCAGCTCGTTGAAATCGGGGCGTCCGGTGAGTTCGCCGTTGAAGTCGATGACGGTGAGCAGGCGTTCATAGTCCGCTTCCTGCATGACCGGGTCCTTCTTCCACGAGTCCGTTTCGCGGTAGCTCTTCACGACCGCCATCAGGCTTTCCAGAGACGCGTCGGGGAAGTACGGCTGCATCGCTTTTGCGGCGTCCTCGTCGCTTGCGGTCTCGATCCATTGCTGCGCCCGATAGATCGCCCGGAGGAACGCCTCGATGCGCTCTGGGTGCTCTTTGATCATCTTCTGCGACGCGAAGTAGCAGGTATACGGCACTTCGCCCGATTCCAGCCCGATGTTCGCGACGATATAGCCCTTGCCCGCTTTCTGAAACTCGGTCGCAGTCGGCTCGAACAGCGTCACATAATCGCCTTCGCCGCCCTCGAACGCGCCTGCCATCAGGTTGAACTGGATCGAGTCGATGATCGTGCAGTTTTGGCCGTCGATGAGCCCGTTGTTCGCCATGACCCACCGGAGCGTCATGATCGGCATGCCGCCCTTTCGCCCGCCGATGATCGTTTTGCCCAGAAGATCGTTCCAGGAGAAGCGCGCGGCAGGTTCCCGCGCGATCAGAAACGATCCGTCGCGCTTCGTGAGCTGTCCCACGATCACCGGATGGTCCTCCTTGCCCTCGTTCATGACATAGACGCCGGTTTCGGGTCCGGCAAGGCACAGATCGGCGTCGCCGGAAAGAAGCGCGGTCATCGCTTTTTCGCTGCCGCCGGAGGTCGTGATCTCCACATGAAGCCCTTCCTCCTCAAAGAAGCCCAGCGACATGGCAATGTACTGCGGCGCGTAAAACACCGAGCGCGTGACCTCGTGCAGCTCCATCGTGACCGTTTCTTTTTCCGCGGGCGTGCACGCAAGCGGCAGCAGCAGAAGCAGCGCCAGCAGGATCGGGATCGTTCGTTTCATAAGTTCCTCCTCGTTTGTTTTTCTGCATGATATGCGGATCGCAAAAAACTTGTGATTTTACAGGAAATGGGTTTACAAATCCGAAATCGGTACGGTATAATCATATACGGAGGAATATGCTATGGAAAACAAAGGCGATACCATTCAATTTACCGCGCCGAGAGACGTCAGGACTGCCGAGGACGTGCTGATGACCGTCTATTCCGCGATGCGGGAGAAGGGCTATGACCCGGTCAATCAGATCGTCGGCTATCTGCTTTCCGGCGACCCGACGTACATCACGAGCCACAACAACGCGCGCTATCTGATCCTCAGAATGGAGCGGGACGAGCTCATTGAGGAGCTCGTGCGCTTCTACGTCGAACAGCATTGAAGCCGCGTATGGTCGCGCTGGACGTCGGTGACAGACGCATCGGCGTCGCGGTGTCAGATCCTCTTTGGATCACCGCGCAGGGCGTCGAAACGTACTGGCGGACAGAAAGCACAAAAAAGGACGTCGCGCATATTGTGGAGCTTCTGAACCGATACGCACCGTGCCGGCTCCTTTTGGGCTTGCCCATGAACATGAACGGCACGGTCGGCGAGCAGGGGGAAAAGGTGCAGCGCTTTGCCGAAGCCATTCAAAAGCAGTGGGACGGCGAGCTGCTCTTTTTTGACGAGCGCCTGACCACGATGGCGGCGCGGCGCGTGCTCGTCGATGCGGACATCTCCCGCGGGAAGCAAAAGAAGGTCATCGACAAGCTGGCTGCGGTGCTGATCCTGCAGGGGTATATGGACAGCCACCCGAACGGCTGACGCCGTTCGGTCTGATGAAACAGTCTTTTGATCGGACCGGTTTTCAGCTTCTGCCTAAAATCCTGCGGATTTCCACTGCGCCGCGCTTCGTTACAGCGGAAAATCGCACGCTTCCGCGCGTACCATCGGGCGGTAGAAGCTCTTTGGAGTCAAATCCGCCGCACATGTCGCCGGATTTGACGGATTGATCTGACAGCGGTCAAGCGGAAGCCAAAAGCCTTCTCCTTGAGGAGAAGGCGGATCGCGAAGCGAGACGGATGAGGTGGAATGAATTGCGGCTTTGCCGCGTGAATTGACGCCGTCGGCGTCATGAAAAAAGGAGAAAACAATGGAAGAACAAAACACACTGGTTACCTTGATCGACGAACAGGGCAGGGAGGTCGAGTTCGATCTCGTCGCCACGTTTGATTATGAAAAGAAACGCTACGCCGCGCTGATCCCGATCGACGACGTGGAGAACGTCAATGAGGACGAGGTCGTGATCCTCGAGGTCGTCAAGGACGCGGACGGCGAGCGCTATCTGCCGATCGAAAACGACATCCTCCTCGACGAGGTGTTCAACGAGTTTTTGGAGATCCTCGACGAGATGGCGGACGGCGACGAGGAATAAGCGGGGAACCGGGGCATCATGTATAACAACATCGGAAACAAGGTCAAAGGACTTGCAATCTTTGTCTTTGTGATCGGCATGGTCGGCAGCGTGATCGCTGCGATCGTAATGTGGGCAAATCATCTTGTTGGCGCGGGCTTCGGCACGCTGATCGGCGGCTGTCTTTCTGCGTGAATCGGTTCGTGGGTGATTTACTGTATCGGCGATACCAACGTGAAAACGACGGAGCTGACGGAGCAGATCATGGACCTTCAGAATGACGTCGACAGGCTCAAAACAAAAGACAATCCCGCTCCGATCGGGGAAACCGGGCAGAAACGGATGCCGGATGATCGCAATCAGAGCGGGGAACGGCAGCCGACTCCGACAGAGGATTCCGTAACAGGGATGTTCGACGACCGGGAAGCCAAGACAACATCGGCTGCATTCGATACGGAATAAACGCAGGCGTATGCGCTCCCTGTCGGAAACGATCGAAAAAATGCTCGAAGTGCGGAACGATCCAGAATGCAAGGTGTTCCGTATGCTGGAACTGCGGCGCAAGGTTTATCCGGAACGCGGAAGAAGACTGATTTCCCGGTTTTATACGACCCCTCCCTTTTCGGGAGGTTTTTTGCTTTGAACGGTGCCGGGTATAAAATACCGCAAAAAACCTTGCAAAATCTGCATTTTGGGTCTTGCAATCGGGGAATGACCTGTGTATAATAGGCAAGGTATCACGCACTCCCGCGGAGAAGCCGCTCGTCCCCTCTGGGGTTCAGCTTTCGGAAACGGGAGGAGGACAAACAAAAAACGAGGAGGTTTAATTATCATGTCCGTGATCTCAATGAAACAACTTTTGGAAGCAGGCGTCCATTTCGGACACCAGACCCGTCGCTGGAACCCGAAGATGAAACAGTACATCTTCACCGAGCGCAACGGTATCTACATCATCGACCTGCAGATGACCGTCAAGAAAATCGAAGAAGCGTATTACTTCATTCGTGACCTCGCGGCACAGGACAAGACGATCCTGTTCGTCG
>JAEESS010000092.1 GCA_016286445.1 Bacillota bacterium | reverse complement strand
GAGGATGAATTGTCAAACTAAGTGCGGGTTTTTTAAACTTTTTTCTGCATGAAACGCGTCTGTTTTGCGTACACTGTTACCATGAATAAGAAACAGAAAATCGATCTTTCCTATTTGCTTTGGACGCTGCTGCCGCTTGCGGTCGGCGGTCTTTCCGCCCTGATCTCCGCGGACGGCATGAAGAACAACGCGCTGCTGCCGCAGCCTGCCCTGCAGCCGCCGCCGTGGGTGTTCATCACCGCGTGGACGATCCTCTATCTTTTGATGGGGCTTTCCGCAGGTCTCGTCTGGAACGCGTATCCGCGCGGCAAAAAGGACGCAATGATCCCGTTCTATGCGCAGCTGGTGCTGAACTTCCTCTGGTCGCCGCTGTTCTTTGCGCTGGAGCTGCGGCTGGCGGCGTTCTTTGTGCTCTTAGGCATGCTGGGACTTGCGATCCGGATGACCGTCGCGTTCTACCGCGTGCGGAAGTCCGCGGGGCTTCTGCAGATCCCCTACCTGCTCTGGCTCTGCTTTGCGGGCTATCTAAATCTCGCGGCATACATCATCAACGGCTGACGCCGCGTCCCGATCCGCTCGAAAACACACGCACGTTCCGTCCTCTCGAAACGTGCGTTTTTTGCCGTATCTTTGCGGATCGAGGCAAAAACCGCGGGAAGCATTGATTCCGAAACGGATTTGTGGTACAATTTCTGCAAATCGGATTGCAAAGAGGACCAAGGACCATGATCAAAAAACTGTTTCGCGAAATGCTGATCACGCAGATCGTATCGACGATGACCGTAACGCTGTGCATGTTGATCGACAGCATTATGATCGGTCGGTTTCTCGGTGTGGATTCCATGAGTGCGTACGGGTTTGCGACGCCGCTGCTGCTGGTGTTCGCCGCGCTCGGCAGCATGATCTCCGCGGGCGTGCAGGTGGTCTGCGGCAAAACGATCGGCAACGGCGACCGCGAAGGAACCAACGCCTGCTATACCGCGGCGATGACCCTTTGCGCCGCGATCTCGGCGGTCGGGCTTGCGCTGGTCTTTCTGTTCCTGAACCCGCTCACGCGGCTTCTCGGCGCCGGCGCTCCCTCGCCGGACAACCCCGTTTTCGGTCTGACAAAGGATTACATCAAGGGCTTTATCCTCGGCGCGCCGGCATTTTTGTGCGCGCAGATCATGGTCCCGTTTCTGCAGCTGTCCGGCAAGCGGACGCGACTCATCGTCGCCGTCGTCGCCATGACCGTGTCGGACATCGCCTTTGACCTTCTGAACGTGTTCGTCTTCAAAGGCGGCACCTTCGGAATGGGGCTTGCCTCCACGCTGAGCTATTACATCGCGCTTGCGATCGGGCTTGCGTACTTCTTCCGAAAGGACTGCCTGTTCCGTCTCCGCTTCCGTCTGCTGCGTCCGCGCGTTTTCAAAGATCTCGTTTCCTACGGCGTCCCCACGGTCGTCAACCAGATCAGCACGGTGCTGCTCGTTCTGCTGCTGAACCGCCTGCTGGAGGCGGCGGAAGGCACCGTCGCCGTCGCTGCGTACTCGGTCATCTCCACGGTCGGCAATATCTGCTACTGCTTCGGCACCGGCATCGGCTCCGTGGCGATGATGCTTGCGTCCTTCTTCTACTCCGACCGCGACCGCAAATCCATCGTGGAACTGGTGCGGCTGATGTCGATCTATGCGATCCTGCTCGACGCCGTGATGACGGCGGTTGCGCTTGCCGCAGCCGTGCCGCTTGTCAGACTGTTTCTGGGCGACAGCACGGACGCCGTCAAGATCGCCGCGTTCGGGCTCCGGCTGGTCGTGCTGTCCCTGATCCCGTCCTCGCTGAACTCCGCGTTCAAAAATTATTATCAGGGCGTCAACCGCATCGGCTTTGCCGAGGTGATCTCGGCGCTGCAGAACTTCCTGTTCCCCGCCCTGTTCGCGTTTGTGCTGAGCCGGTTCCTCGGCATCACGGGCATCTGGCTCGGATTCCTGTGCGGCGAAACGGTGACGCTGCTTACGCTTTCGATCGTCGTCTGGAAGCATTACCGGCGCGTCACGCTGTCCGCGGACGCCTACAGCATGCTGCCCAAGGGGTTCGGCACGTCGCCGGAAAACTGTCTGGAACGCTCGGTGCAGAGCGAACAGGACGCGATCGACGCTTCGCAGGACGCTGTTGCGTTTTGCCGGTCGCACGGGTTCTCCCCGCGTGAAAGCATGCTGATCGGGCTGTGCATCGAGGAGATGACGGTCAATGTCGTGATGTACGGTTTCCGCGGAGACCGGAAGAACCATCACATCAACCTCCGTCTGGTGCGCGAGGAAAACGGCCTTATAATCCGTATCCGCGACGACTGCGAGCACTTCGATCCGATCCACTATCTGGAGCTGCACGAAGCGGACGATCCGTCCGCGCACATCGGCATCCGCATGGTCATGAAGACCGCAAAGGAAGCCAACTACATGAATTCTTTGGGCTGGAACAACCTGACGCTGGTGTTCTGAGAGCTCTCCGCGAGCAAAGCGGAGCATGTGAATGAAAAGGCGCTTTCCCGCGAAGGGAAAGCTTCCTGCCATCGCGCCGCAGGCGCGTTCCCGCAAAAAGTTGGTAGCGAAAGTTTTTCGTTGCGAGGGCGTTTACAACCGAGCAGAAAAACCGAGCGTGACTTTTTGCGGAGAGGAGGAGCATGCGAGGCGGGCGAACGGCTGCGGTTCACGGAGATCGACATTCGCCAATTACAAAGCATAACCGCTGCCGCGAGCAAAGCTGAGCATGCTTCGACGATAATTGTGACAATGAAGCAAACTCTTCTCCGAAGGGCTTGCTTTTTTGTATGCGCGGCGCTATCATATGTTTGGCACTCGAAAGACGAGAGTGCTAAAAACGATTTTCTGAGGCGAGACTATGAGCAAGAAACAATTCAAAACGGAATCGAAAAAGCTATTGGATCTGATGATCCATTCGATCTATACCCATCGCGAGATCTTCCTGCGCGAGCTGATTTCAAACGCGTCCGACGCGATCGACAAGCGCTACTACGCCGCCATGCAGCGCGGCGAAACCGGCGTCGACAAGGACCAGTTCGAGATCCGGCTGGAGCCGAACAAGGCGGAACGCACATTGACGATCACCGACAACGGCTGCGGCATGAGCGCTGTCGAGCTGGAACAGAACCTCGGCACGATTGCAAAGAGCGGCACGCAGGCGTTCCGCGCGGAGCATGAAGACGCCGAGGACGTCGACATCATCGGCAAGTTCGGCGTCGGCTTCTATGCGGCGTTCATGGTCGCAAAGAAGGTCACGGTCTGGTCGCATAAGGAAGGCGAGGACGCCGCGGTCTGGGAATCCGAGGGCGAAGACGGCTACACCGTAAAGCCCGCAAACTACGAGCCGATCGGCACAAAGATCGTGCTGACGCTGAAGGACAACGGCGACGAGGAGAGCTTTGATGAGTTTCTCGAAACCTACCGGCTGGAATCGCTCGTGAAAAAGTACAGCGATTACATCCGCTACCCGATCCGGATGCAGATCGAGCGTTCGCGCAAAAAGGAAGGCAGCGACGAGTATGAAACGATCGTCGAGGATCAGACGCTGAACAGCCGCGTGCCGCTGTGGCGCAAGAACAAGAGCGAGATCACCAAGGAAGAATACGCGCAGTTCTACCGTGACGCGTTCCACGATTTCGAGGAACCGGTCAGCACGCTTCACATCAACACGGAGGGCATGCTCTCCTACACGGCGCTTTTGTACATTCCGAAGCGCGCGCCGTTTGATTTCAACACGAAGGAATACAAGCGCGGGCTCAAGCTGTACGCGAACGGCGTGATGATCATGGAGCACTGCGAGGAGCTTTTGCCGGAGTATTTCGGCTTCGTGCAGGGGCTTGTGGACTCCCCCGACCTGTCGCTGAACATCTCGCGTGAGATGCTGCAGCACGACCGGCAGCTTTCCGCCATCGCAAACAATCTGAAAAAGAAGATCCTCGCGGAGCTTCTTCGCATGCAGCGCGAGGAGCGTGAAAACTACGAGACGTTCTTCAAGGCGTTCGGCAGAACGCTGAAGTTCGGCGTGTACGACAAGTTCGGCATGAACAAGGATTTCTTAAAGGACACGCTGCTGTTCTGGTCGCGCAAAGAGGATAAGCCCGTCACGCTGAAGGAGTACGTCGACGCGATGCCCGAAGCGCAGAAGCATATCTATTATGCCGCGGGCGATACGCTTTCGCAGGTCAAGAAGCTCCCGCAGGCGGAGCGCGTGGCGGACATGGGTTACGACATCCTCTGCCTTGTCGACGACGTTGACGAGTTTGCGCTGAGGATCCTCGAATCGTATCAGGAGAAGCCGTTCAAGTCGGTCTCCGATCCGGATCTCGACCTCAACACCGAGGACGAGAAAAAGGCGTTCGAGAAGCGCGCGGAGGAAGCAAAGCCGCTGCTCGACCGCATCAAAAACGCGCTGGGCGACAAGGTGCTCGACGTACGGCTGACCGACCGTTTGAAAAACGCCGCGGCGTATCTTTCCGGCGACGAGGGCATGAGCGTGGAGATGTACAAGGTCCTGCGGCAGATGCCGAACGGCGCGAACCTGCCGATGACGTTTCATCTCGATCTGAATCCGGACCATCCGGTCTACGCAAAACTCGAAGGTCTCGACGACGAAACGCTCAAGGAATACGCCGGACTGCTGCTTGCGCAGGCAAAGCTCGTTGCGGGACTCCCGCTCGACGATCCCGCCGCGTTCACGGAGGCGGTATTGAAGCTGATGTAACGGACATACGAAAAGCCCCGGTTCTCCGATACAGGAAAACCGGGGCCTTTTTCGATTTCTTTACGGGGTCTCGAAGGTGACGTTTCCGAGCAAGCGCTGCGCGGCATAACGGCGCAGAAACCGCGCCCAAACGTCCTCGCCCGCGATGTTGAGGTGCGCCTTGCCTTCGGCAAGCTCGGCGCGCAGATATCCGTTTTCGTCCATCAGCTCCTCCGCAAAGGAGACATATCCGACGCCCTTTTCCCCGCAGAGCTTTTCGAGTCCGATGTTGAAGTCGCACCACTTCGGCTCCTTGTCATAGAACGCCGGGCGCACCGGCAGCACGCCTTCGACGATCAGCTCGACGTCCGGATTCTTTTCAAGGATAGCATCGATGATCTTCGCGAAGTATCCGAGCACCTCGTCCCAATCGCGCACCGCAAGGTCGTTGAGCCCGAACATCATGAATACGCGCTCGGGTCCGATTTCATGCACGCCGTCCGGCAGCGTCACGCGCTTGCCGCGATACATGAAGCAGACGTCGCCTTTCGTGTGGTTTTCGCTCGCGCGCTTTGCGCTCATGCTGGTCGCCGCCAGAAACTTCGCCTTGCCGAGATAGTTCGGGTCGGTCGAATTGCGCACGTCGCGCACGCGGTGCGAAAAGACCAGCGTCAGCGAATCGCCGACGAACAGCGTATTGTCATAGAAGCTGTCGAACTCGCCGGAATCCAGCCGTTCGTTTGTGATCAGCTCCGGCGTGGGCTCCGGGGTCGGCGTCGGCTCCGGCGTTGCAGTCGGCGCTTCCGTGGGCTCCGGCGTTTTTTCGGGCTCCGGCGGCAGTGCTGTTTCCGGCGCCTCCGTCATTGCGGAAACGATCTCCTCAACCGTTTCCGATACCGGTTCCGGGGTATTCGGGACCGCTGTCGTCTCCGCCGCCGGCGGCGTCGTTTCCCCGCAGGCAAGCAGCAGCCCGCACAGCAGAATACAGATACAGAACCATCCTCGCTTCATTTCTTCATTCCTTCTCTTCTTCATTTCTTTACATCAGGTCCACGGGTTCGGGATACATGCGCATATAGCGTCGGCGCACGATCATCGAGACCGTGAAGTGCGTCAGCGCCGTCAGCGCCCACGAGATCGGATAGGATAGGTACACCATCCAAAGCACAGGCTTCAGCGGGAAAATGAGATAGATCCACAGAAGCCGGAACACGCACGAGCCCAAAAGCGAAATGACCGTGGACAGTGTGGACTTGCCCAAGCCTCTCAAAATGCCCGAGCCGACCTCCATGAACGCCAGCGTGACATACGGCGCAATGTTGATATAAAAGCGCGTATATGCGGTTTCCAACGCAATCTCGTTGCCGTCCTGAATATAAAGTCCGAGCAGCGGATGCCGGAAGATCAGAAGGATTGCGGCGGCAGTGAATGCGACGAGCGCGGTGACAAAATAGCAGCAGCGCATGACCGTGCCGATACGCTTATACTTCTTTGCGCCGTGGTGCTGGCTTGTGAACGTAACGGACGCCTGATAAACCGAGTTCGTTGCGACATAC
>JAEESS010000091.1 GCA_016286445.1 Bacillota bacterium | reverse complement strand
CGGACAAGTGGCTCAAGGCGCTGCTGATGATCCACGGCGTGTTCTTTTTAAGCTGCTTCGTGCTGCCGATGACCGGCATGTTCAGCGGCATGGCGGACGGCGGCGCCGGAAACGGCGGGACGATCGCGCTTCTGTGCTGGTGCGCGTATTTCCTGCCGATCGGCATCCTGTCGTGGCTGCATTTCCGCAAAGCGTGAGGTAATTCCATGACAAACGATTTTGCACACATCCGCCCGGCGCGGGCAGAGGACCTTAACCGGATCGCGGAGATCGAGATCTTCAATTACCGCCTGAACTTTTATCCGATCTTCCGGAGCGACGCGTATTATTTCGGCGAAAAGACCGTCCCGAACCTTGCGGCGTTCTATGCAAATGAACCCGGCGTGATCGAAAACACCGTCGTGTATGACGACGGCGTCGTCAAGGGCTTCATTCGCGTGAAGGACGGGGAGATCGAAAAGCTGTTCGTCGAGCCGGTCCTGCAGAATCGCGGGATCGGCGACGCGCTGTTCCGATACGCCGCGGAAGCGCTCGGCGGCAGGCGCCTTTGGGTGCTCGAGAAGAACCCGCGCGCGATCCGCTTCTATGAGCGGCACGGGTTTCATCTGACGGAACACAAGAAGCGCGTGGACGATACGAACGAGTTTCTGATCCGAATGGAACGGTAACGAATCAGCAAGCCTTGCCGGGCTTGTTTTTCTTCATGCGGGGATCAGGACAGCAGCTCCTTCGCGAGCGCGTTCGCTTTTTCGGAATAGACAAAAAAGGTCTCGTCCTTCGGCACGGCAGGATCTTTGAGATAGAACTGCAGGACCATGATCCATTCGTCGAAGACGGCGAGCTTGACGTCGCGGTCGAAGACGCCGCGATCGGGCTTTACCGTCAACGATGTATAGATCCGATCGCAGAAAAGCGCTTTCTGCGCGGGCGTCATGCGATAGGGGAAGACCGCGTCTTCGCCGCTGTGGGCAAGGAACCGTCCGACGTCGAGCGCGTAGGGCATGAACCCGCTGTATTCCCAGTCGATGATGCGGACGCGCCTGCCGTCATAAATACAGTTGATCGGCACGAGATCGCCGTTCGCGAGCGTCAGCGGCATTTCCTTCACACGATCGAGAAAACGGCTGTACGCCGCGTACAGAAGCGGTTCGTTTTTCAGCGCGCCGAGGCGATCTTCCCGATAGGCGATCTCCTTTTCGGCACCCGTGCGGTCATAATCGCCGAGCGGGAACGCGTTCATGATCGCCGCAAGGGACGTCGCCGCAGCAATCACACTTTCGTCCGTCATTTCCTTGAGATCGTCGCCCGCGACGAACTCCATGAGCACGGAATCGCCGGAACAGCCGAGCGCGCGCGGCACGGGAAGGTCGGGCGAAAACCGTCCGAGGATCGCCTTTTCCGCGGCAAAGCGCTGCGATCTTTCAAAGCGTTTCAGCACGAACGTCCCGCGGGGATGAACGATCTTATACACCTCGTAGCGCTTGTGCTCGTCGGCAAAGTCGTCGCAAAAACGGTCCGCGGTGAAATCGCCGGGACCGAGGATCGAACGGACCGTTTCCGAAAGCGCGGAAACGTCGTCAAGCTTTTCGAGAAATACGCTCATATCATGTCTCGCTTTCGTCTGCATTCGACCGCACAAATAATGACCGCAAACGCTTGCTTCTACAGTGATCGGATCTTCTCATGTGCGGTATTTCATTCTTGGATCACGTGCTCCGCCCATGCGGCGATCGTTTCAAGACTTTTTTCGGTGATCGCCGCGTGAAACAGCTCGTAACCGTCCGGATCAAGCTGCCTGAGATCGGCGATCGTCTGTTTGCTGCCGAAATAGAACCGATCCCGCAGAACGCAGTAATCCGTCAGACTTTCCCAAAGGAACGCCACGGCGCGGAAGTTCCCTTCATCGTCGCCTTTTTCGGCGCGCTTCACGGTCTTTCGGATCCATGCGCGGATGAATGTTTTCTCTTCGTCGTCGATTCGTTCGTGTTCGCGCACATAGTCGCGCACACGCGATTGCAGCCGCTTGCCGACGCCGTCGTCCTGTACAAGCTCCGCGTCATAGATCGGCAGAAAGGTATCGGGATCCTCGGTTTCGGCTTCCTTTGCGGTAAACAGGAAACAATCGAGCGGCACGCCGCAGATCACGCTATCGTCATGCTTTCGGGGCTTTTCGTCAACAATCAGCGCGCAGTCGAAATCGCTGTACGCGTCCTGATCCCCTCGTTGAAATGAGCCGTACAGAAATACGGCTCGCGGATGATACGTTTCATTCAGATAGGCGAGTACATCGTTATTCATATGTTCCTCCGCGTTCTTCCTGAAACCCAAAAGCGCTATTACGCATCTTTCGGCGAAGAATCTTCTTTTTCTTCGACATTGTCGCCATCATAAAAGACGATCGGCTCCCGGACGGGCTGTTTGCCGAGCCGGTAGAGGTCGACGCCGGGGTCATAGGGATCGATCGGCAGCGGTCGAATCAATCCGGTTTTCCGCAGGAGCAGGAACACGGCGATCCAAACGAGGATCAGAATGCTTACGACCTGCGAGAACGACAGCGGACCGAAGCCGCCGCGCACCGCGTCGCCGCGGAAAAACTCGATGACGAAGCGGAAGATCGCGTAGGGGATGAGGTAGAGATACACCATGCGGCCGCGGCGTTCGTCCTTTTTCTCGCGCAGGAACAGGATCAGAAGCACCGTGAACAGCAGGAAATTGAACGCCGATTCAAAGAGCTGCACCGGCAGCCGGTTGTCCCAGAAGTGCGAGCAGAACGCGCTGTCCGGAAGCCGGATCCCGTAGCAGCACGGGTGCCAGACGATCTCGCCGAAATCGTTGTAGTCGCGTCCGAGGTAGCAGCCGATACGTGCGATCGCGTGGAACAGCGGCGTGGTGACCGCAACGATGTCGCGCCCGAGGCGTTTTCTCGGGAGGAAGAATTTCGAGAGGATCCAGAAGGTCAGAAAATAACCCAAAAGCCCACCGTAAAAGACGATGCCGGATTGTGTAAAGCACTCGATGAACGAGATCGTTTCTCCGCGCGTATACAGATACGTCGCGTAGGAGATCGCGCCGAACAGCTTTGCGCCGCCCAGAAGCCCGATCAGCGAAGCGATCATCAAAAAGAGCTGCCGCACCCAGTTCTGTTCGCGGCGGACGCACAGCAAAAGCGCGACGCCGAACACGGCAAGGATGCCGATCGCCGCCATGACCGAGTAGGTAGCCACATGTTCCCAAAGAAATTGCGTAAACGTATTCATACCGTATATTATAGCGGCTTTCCTTTTCCTTGGCAATAAAAAACTTTCCGCACGGCTGACCGCAATTTTGGGTCGGAAGGCGTTGACAGTCCGCACGGATGTTTGCTATAATACAAATTGGAAAAAAAGGGGGAAACCCCAAAAATTACAGGAGGAAACAGAATGGCAAAAACCATGACGATCGACGGCAATACCGCTGCTGCGCATGTAGCGTACGCATTTTCCGACGTTGCCGCAATTTATCCGATCACGCCGTCCTCTCCGATGGCGGAAGTCGCAGACGAGTGGGCAGCTAACGGCCGCCTGAACCTGTTCGGACAGAAGGTCCGCATCGCGGAAATGCAGTCCGAAGCGGGCGCGGCAGGCGCAGTGCACGGCTCTTTGAAGGCCGGCGCGCTCACGACGACCTTTACGGCGTCGCAGGGTCTTCTTTTGATGATCCCCAACATGTACAAGATCAGCGGCGAGCTGCTTCCCGGCGTGTTCCATGTATCCGCCCGTGCGCTCGCGGCACACGCGCTCTCCATCTTCGGCGATCACAGCGACGTGATGGCATGCCGTCAGACGGGCTTCGCGTTCCTCGCGTCCGCTTCCGTTCAGGAGGTTATGGACCTCGCGCTGGTTGCGCATCTTTCCGCGATCAAGTCGTCCATCCCGTTCTGCCACTTCTTCGACGGCTTCCGTACGTCCCATGAAGTCCAGAAGATCGAGATGATCGACTATGCCGACATGGATAAGCTCCTCGATCGCGACGCGGTCGCGGCGTTCCGTGCGCGTGCGATGAACCCGGATCACCCGCACCTCGGCGGTACGGCGCAGAACCCGGACATCTACTTCCAGAATCGTGAAGCGGCGAACAACTACTACACCAAGATCCCCGAGATCGTCGAGCATTACATGGACGAAGTCGGCAAGATCACCGGTCGTCACTATCATCTGTTCGACTACGTCGGCGCACCCGACGCGGAGAAGGTCGTCATCGTCATGGGCTCCGGCGCAGACGTTGCGGAAGAAACCATCAACTACCTGAACGGCAAGGGCGAGAAGCTCGGTCTCATCAAGGTCCGTCTGTATCGTCCGTTCGCGGCGGACAAGTTCCTCGAAGCGATCCCGGCAACCTGCAAGAAGATCGCGGTCCTCGACCGCACGAAGGAGCCCGGCTCCCTTGGCGAACCGCTGTATGAGGACGTCATGACTGCGCTCCGTGAAGCGGGACGCTGCGGCATCAAGGTCGTCGGCGGACGCTACGGTCTCGGCAGCAAGGAGTTCACGCCCACCATGGTCAAGGCGGTCTATGACAACCTTGACGCGGACGAGCCCAAGAATCACTTCACGGTCGGCATCGTCGACGACGTGAGCTTTACGAGCCTTGAGATGGGTCCGCTCGTGAACGCCGCGCCGGAAGGCACGATCGCGTGCAAGTTCTTCGGTCTCGGCTCCGACGGTACGGTCGGCGCGAACAAGAACAGCATCAAGATCATCGGCGACCACACCGACATGTACGCACAGGGCTACTTCGCCTACGACTCCAAGAAGTCCGGCGGCTTCACGGTATCCCACCTGCGCTTCGGCAAGACGCCGATCCAGAGCCCGTACCTCATCGACCAGGCGGACTTTGCGGCATGCCACAACCCGTCCTACGTCACCCGCTACGCGGTGGCAGAGGGCATCAAGGAAGGCGGCACGTTCCTTCTGAACTCGCCGTGGACCCTTGAGGAGATGGAGAAGGAGCTGCCCGCGTCCATGAAGAACGCGATCGCAAAGAACCATCTCAAGTTCTACAACATCGACGCGATCAAGCTCGCGCGCGAAGTCGGCATGGGCGGCCGCATCAACACCATCATGCAGTCTGCGTTCTTCAAGCTCGCGAAGGTCATTCCGGCGGAGGAAGCGCTTGAATACATGAAGGCAGCCGCCAAGAAGTCCTACGCCAAGAAGGGCGACGCGGTCGTCGCGAAGAACTACGCCGCGATCGACGCCGGCATGGACGCGGTCGAAGAGATCCACTATCCGGAATCCTGGGCGACCACGACCGAAGGCGCAAAGCCCATCGCGGTCACGGACGATCCGTACTTCCTCGAGTTCATCAAGCCGATCCTCGAGCAGAAGGGCGACGATCTGCCGGTTTCCAAGATGACTCCGGACGGCACGGTCCCGACCGGCACGACCCGCTATGAGAAGCGCGGCATCGCGGTCGACGTCCCCGCATGGATCCCCGAAAACTGCATCCAGTGCGGACGCTGCTCGCTGGTCTGCCCGCACGCCTGCATCCGTCCGTTCGTTCTGAACGAACAGGAAGAGGCCAATAAGCCCGAGGGCTTTGTGACGAAGCCCGCCGGTAAGGACATGCCCGGCATGACCTACCGCATGCAGATCAGCCCGTTGGATTGCACCGGCTGCGGCAACTGCATCGACGTCTGCCCGGCAAAGGTCAAGGCGCTGACGTTCGAGCCGCTCGAGAAGAGCGTTGCCAAGGAAGAGAAGAACTGGGAGTATGCGATCAACCTGCCCGACAAGCAGCTGAATGTCAACCGCAAGACGGTCAAGGGCAGCCAGTTCCTCCGTCCGCTGTTCGAATTCTCGGGCGCATGCGCAGGCTGCGGCGAGACCCCGTACATCAAGCTCCTTACCCAGCTGTTCGGCGATCGCATGATCATTGCGAACGCGACCGGCTGTACCTCCATCTACGGCGGTTCCGCGCCGACGGCGCCGTACTGCAAGAACGACAAGGGTCAGGGTCCGGCATGGGCGAACTCGCTGTTTGAGGACAACGCGGAGTTCGGCTACGGCATGAACATCGCGTCGAAGCAGCGCCGTGCGCGCCTTGCGGACACCGTCAAGAAGATGATCGAAGTCCCGTATCTCGACGAAGAGATCGCGGCGGCAGGCAAGGAATGGCTTGAAAAGATGAACGACGCGCAGGGCTCCCGCGAAGCGGGCGACAAGCTCGTTGCTCTGATCGAAGCGCATCCGACCGCCACGAAGGGCTGCGAATGCGAAGCCTGCACGCTCGCGCGTGAAGTGCTTGCGCAGAAGGATCAGCTCGTGAAGCCGTCCATCTGGGTATTCGGCGGCGACGGCTGGGCGTACGACATCGGCTACGGCGGACTCGACCATGTGCTTGCACAGGATGAGGACGTCAACGTGCTCGTCGTGGACACCGAGGTGTACAGTAACACCGG
>JAEESS010000034.1 GCA_016286445.1 Bacillota bacterium | reverse complement strand
TGCACGCGGTTGCGGCGGGATGCGTTCATCTCGAGCATGTAGTTGATCTTCTCCTCGGTGACGACGCCGTCCGGATCGTAGATGTAGCCGTCCGGGCCGGAGAGCGTGACGACCTTTGCGCCGAGCTGAGCAGCCTTCTTGGTGACGCCCCATGCAACATTGCCGAAGCCGGAGACCGCGATGGTCTTGCCTTCGATCGTATCATTCTGATGCTTCAGAACCTCGCAGAGGTAGTAAACCGCGCCGTAGCCGGTCGCTTCCGGACGAATGAGGGAACCGCCGAAACTGAGGCCCTTGCCGGTGAGAACGCCGTTCTCGTACGCATTGCGGATGCGCTTGTACTGACCGAACATGTAGCCGATCTCACGTCCGCCGACGCCCATGTCGCCTGCCGGAACGTCCACGTTCGGACCGATGTGACGATAGAGCTCAGTCATGAAGCTCTGGCAGAAACGCATGATCTCACGATCGCTCTTGCCGGTCGGATCGAAGTCCGCGCCGCCCTTGCCGCCGCCCATCGGGAGCGAGGTCAGGCTGTTTTTGAAGGTCTGCTCGAAGCCGAGGAACTTCATGACGGACAGGTTGACGTTCTTGTTGAAACGGATGCCGCCCTTGTACGGTCCGATCGCGCTGTTGAACTGTACGCGGAAGCCGCGGTTGATGCGGACAACGCCCTGATCGTCCACCCACGGTACGCGGAACTCGATGACGCGCTCCGGCTCCACCATACGCTCGAGAAGGCCGTTCGCCTCATATTCGGGATGACGGGAAACGATGACTTCGAGGGATTTCAGAACTTCTTCAACGGTCTGAAGGAATTCCGGCTCGTTCTTGTCGCGGCGTTCGACGTCCGCGAGGACACGTTCGATATAGCTGTTCATAGCTCCTCCGATAATAGTTATTTTTGGGAATTTCCCAACAGATTTATGATACCACACTGCGTTCAAAAGTCAACCGACGGACCCGCGGTTTTGCCCGCAAAAACAGAATATATTTTTCACACGGCTCCGCCGCAATCCATGTTCCGGAGGGACCGTTCACGCGCAAAGCGCAGTACATCCGAATGCGCTTCTTCTTTGCATGAAAACAGGGACGGGCATTCGCCGTCCCTGCGGATCTTGTCGATACGGTGCCGCGTTCCACAGTTCTCCGGCAGGGGAAGCCGCCGGATAAGCCCTCGAAGACGGCAGCCGCGAGGCTGACGGAAAAGGTGTTATGATCTGTCGATCCTCCGCATGGAGAATCATGGATTTTCACCCCCCTCATCCGCCTGACGGCACCTTCCCCACCCCCTTCGGGTGGGGGAAGGCTTTTTCCCACGGCTCAAACGGTCTCCATGATCACATGTATTTTTGACGATTTTACAACTCTCTTACAACTCTGTGACGTTTTGGACGAATATGGGGAGTAAAATGGGTGCAGAAACAAACGGGAGGGACAGAAATGAAACGAATCATCATTTTACTGTTTGCAGCTTTTATGCTGCTTGCCTGTCAGCCGACGCCGGATCATGATGCAGTAAAGCAAAAGGATACGAACGTGCTGATCGACACGGTGCTGTCCGAGCAGACGGAACAGAACGACCCGGCGCTTGCCGCACCGCCGGTCAGCGCGCAGTTTCCCGCGCGGTTTCAGTGCGACGAAACGACCGAGGCGCGTGGCGTACATATCGTTGCAGACGTGCCGATCGAGATTCTAAACGACGGGACGTCGTTCCCTGTTCTTCGGGTAGAGCATCGGTATCTGACCAATGAAGAACGCCTGTCGGTCTGCCGCCGTCTGTTCGGCGCCGATACGCTATACATTTGGAAAATGGCGCCGCGCACGCGCGACGACGTCAAGCGTAATATGGAAAGCTGCCTCCATTCGATCGAATACCTAACGGAACACAAGGCGGAATGGATGCGTGAATCGGAATCGACCGAGCAGGAATGGCGCCAACTTCTGGATTCCCAACAGCAGCGGCTGGCTGAACTGAAACAGGAATTCAACTCACTGCCCGAGGACGTGAAAGCGGAACCGAACAAGCCATGGGATGGCTTTGTGCCGGAGGACAATCCAAGCCCGGTTGACTGGAACGCGATCACGATCGTTGCCGATCCCGATCTGCACGATGTCGCCATGCAGTATTATGACCAGGTGGGTATCGTGGAGCAGAGTAAGGACCGGGTGCTGAGCTATTCGCACGCGCGATCCGAGCAAGATGTGATCGGAACGGCAGACGGATTTCACGGAGAGACGGCGGACGCAACGCGGATTCTGCCAACGGCGTATGACACGCCGCCGGTCGACGGCGCAATCACTGCGCGCGAAGCAATCGGCATTGTGAAAGAGATGCTTGGCAAGGAAGCGGAGCACTATGCGGTCGCGGACGTCTGGTGGTCGAACAACGCCTGCTTTGATGGTGAGACGAAAGGCATTTACGACAAATGGGGATATCTGATCCGGCTGACGCCTACGTTCTCCGGCGCACAGATGGTGTTCCTGTACCATTTCGCCTACGAAGGTTCCGATGATTACAATCGCTATTGGCCGTATGACCGGATCGAAGCGCACGTTGCGAGCGACGGTACGCTGCTTGGACTCAGTTGGGACGGCGCGCTGAAGGTGACGGAAACGGTTTCGGAAACGTCTCCGCTGCTTCCGTATGATGAAGTAAAAACGCTGTTTGTCAACCAAATGAATCGCAAATTCAGCATGGACGAGTATGTGGGAGGCACGGTTTCATTGAGCTGCGTAAAGCTCGGACTGATGCGGATTCGGGAAAAGAACGATATGGAACACGGATTGTTGGTTCCAGCATGGTTCTTTTACGGCACGTTCGAGTACACCGAACAGGAGCGAGACGCGCGCATCAAACAGGGACTCTTCCCGGAGCAAGCGGCGCGGAATACCTACGACAGCGAACATCCGCTTTGTATCATCAACGCGATCGACGGCAGCATCATCGATCCATATCAGGGATATTGAGCACCTGCGGCGCAGCGATGTATGCCGCTTCGCGGCAAGTGATGCGGCTGCGCCGTGATGTGCGGCTTCGCCGCGTGATGCGTTCCCTGCGGGAACATGCATGTGGATTCTCCGCCGGAGAATCTTTTGATCTTCCCCCTCATCCGCCTGACGGCACCTTCCCCGCCCCCTTCGGGTGGGGGAAGGCTTTTGGTGCGCACTTCCACGCCCCCGCCCCCTTCGGGTGGGAGAAGGCTTTTGGAGCGGATACAGAGGCTTCCCCCCGGTGGGGAAGCTGTCACCGGCAGGTGACTGATGAGGGGGTATCAATTCTGATTCTCCGGCAGGAGAATCCTCCCGAACGTTCCGCGCAAGCGAAACATATCACCGCCCGCAGGGCGATATCACCTGCGCAGCAGATTTCACCTGCGCAGCAGATTTCACCCGCGAAGCGGATATCATCCGATCGGCGGAGTTTACTCCGCCGATCGGATCAAAAGCACCGGTGTGCCTTCCTTGATCGGTTCCGAAAGCGTCGGGTTGCAGGCGCGGACGCGCGCGGTCGGGACGCCGAAGCGCTTGCCGATCGAAAACAGCGTTTCGTCCGGATCGGCAAACCATACAAGCATGCCGCAGTCCGTTTCGCACGGAACGCCCGGCTGAAGCTCCGGCACATGATCGAATGTGATCTCACGGTACCACTCCGTTTCGACCGAGACCGAAACCGAAAGCGCTACGGTGCGTCCGCCGCCGGACAGAGTCGCATCGAACGCGCGGACGCGCACGATCGGCAGCGTTCCCCTCGCCTCCGTCTCGAACGACAGCGGCAGTTCGGCGGTAAAGCTCTGCTTCATGCCGTCGTCGTCGCGATAGACGACCGTGACCGCCAGCACGCCCTCGATGAGTCCCCTGCCGTCCTCGACCGCCACGCGCGTGACCGCCGGACGCAGCGCAGCGTACAGCGGCAGATACGCGTCCTTCATATGCGAGGGCACCGGGACCGTTTCGTTGAGCTGCACGGTCTGGCTCCAAGCGCCCTCATAATTCTCCGCCCGCCCGTGCCGGATCTCGCAGGAAAAATCGCTCGCCGCATCGTACGCATCGGTCAGGATCCGCTGTGTTTCCGATGTACAGCCGTACACGCCGATCGACAGCGCCGCGTCGACCGTCGCCGCCCCCTCCTCCTCGATCGTGACCGAAAGCGACGTCAGCGTTGCGGCGGCGAATGCGTTCTCGCCGGGCTCGCAGGCGATCACGTCGGAAAACGGCACCGAATACTGCTCCCTTTTGATCCCGCCGTCCGCCGCGCCGTACAGCACGCAAAGCTTCAGCTCGCCCTGCGGCAGCATGCCCTCCGTGCTCTTCACAAGTCCGTTGATCAGCGGCGTGCCGGTCGCCTTGATCACGGTCATGCCGCGTGGCGCGTCGATCGGTTCGGAAAGCCGAAGGCTGTGTGCACCGAGCAGGGTCCGTTTTTTCAGCGTTACAGAAGCCGTCTGCATCTCCGCGTCCCTTGCGTCGTCCAGTCCCGTAATACAGGGAATCTGCAAAGGTTCAAACACCGCCGCCCGCAGCTGCACCGTCGCCTGCATACGAAGTCCTCCGTCCTCGCGCTTCAAAGAGCACGCCGGGATCTCCGCGGAAACGCGCGCGTTCATGTCGGGCGTGACGCCCTCCATGCGGATCGTGTGCGTAAACTGTGCCGCCGCCTCGAACGCGTACGGCAGACGGTCCGTGCTTTCCACCGTGGGCTTCAAGGTCATCGTGCCGGTCACCACGACCGCGCCGTCGCGGCAGGCGATCTCGTCGACCGTTGCTTCGCACTCCGCGGACAGCACACGTTCGAGCGTCTTCCCCTGCGGCAGCGGGATCGCGCTCTCCATCTGCGCCTGCGCCGTCCCCTCGCCGAACAGCGTTTCGGTCAAAAGCGTCGTTTTTCGTATCTCCATGTCGAACACTCCTTTTTGATCTTCTCTGCAAAAGATATGCGCGCATATGCCGAAACTTGCCTTTTTACTTGCGTTTTTCCGACACGCGGACTATAATGATATACGAAAAAGCTTGCGGGGAGGCGGAAATATGGCGAACAAGCTGCGCTATACGCTGATGCTGCGCGTGTACGGCGAGGAGAAGATCTTCGGTCCGGGCATTGCGGAGCTTTTGGAGCGCGTGGACGAAACGCACTCGCTCAGAAAGGCGACGATGGACATGGGCATGGCGTACTCAAAGGCGTGGCGCATCGTTAAAACCGCCGAAAACGCCCTCGGCTTTCCGCTGCTCGAATCCACCGTCGGCGGCAAGGGCGGCGGCAGCGCGTATCTGACCGAGCGCGGCAGGCGGTTTTTGCTTGCGTACCGGCGGTTTGAATCGACGGTCCACGCCTATGCGGACGAGATCTTTGAGGACCTGTTCGGGGAGGATGCGGAATGAAGTTTTTTAAGCTGCACGGGCTCGGAAGCGATTTTGTGCTGTTCGACGGCAGAGACGCGGATAACGTCGACTGGAATGCGCTTGCAGGAAAGGTCTGCGACCGGCATACCGGCGTCGGCGCGGACGGCATGCTGGTTTTGCTGCGTTCCGCAATTGCGGACGTGCGCATGCGCGCAATCGGCGTCGACTGCCGCGAAGCCGTACCGAACGGCATCGATCTTTGCGCGTTCTCCCGCTTCTGTTTTGAAAACGGCGTCACGCGCGGCATGACGCTTGCGGTCGAGACCGGCGCCGGCGTCGTCAATGCGTGCATCCTTTTGAAAAACGGTCGTACGGACAGCGTTTGCGTCGATCTCGGAAAACCGGTCCTCGACGCGAAGAACGTTCCCGTAAACGTCGACGATCGGGCGCTCGGCATGCTTCTCACGGAGCAGGGACGTACGTTCTCCTTCTCCGCCGTGCGCGTGCTTGCGCCGCACGCGGTCGTGTTCACCGATCCTTCGGACGACGTCGACAGGCAGAAATACGGACCTTTGATCGAAACCGATCCGCTGTTTCCGGAAGGCGCAAACGTCGATTTTGCCGAGGTGATTTCAAACGAACGCATCCGGCTTTCCGCCCGGACGCGCGGCGCGGGCGAAACGCTCGCCTCCGGGACCGGCGCCTGCGCCGCTTTGGTCGCCTGCGCGCTTTCCGGCAAAACCGGAAGGAAGGCAACGGTCGAATTTGCGCGCGGCACGCTGCTCGTCGAGTGGCGGGAAGCCGACAGCCGCATTGCTCTGACCTGTCCGACGGAGACCGTCTTTTCCGGCGTCTGGAACAAATGAAACGGCATCCGCGCATCTTCGCGGACGTTTTTTGCAACCGAATCCGGATCTCTCCGGTATTCTATACGAAATAACAAATAAAGGAGAAACAGCCATGAAACGGATCATCCCGATCATTCTTATCCTGGCGCTTGTCTGCGCCTCCGTAGGCTGCGCAAGCAAGTCCGCCGCATCCCGTCCCGAAGCCTATTATGAAGGCAGTTCCGCTGCTTACGACAGCGCTTATTATCCCGAGGAAATGCCGGCGGAATCGATGAACGATTCCTACGGCTTCCATGAAGAATCCAAAACGGCATCGGGTCAGGTTCCGGCGCTTTCCAACCGCAAGATCATCCGCAATGCCGACATGACTATCGAGACGCTTGCGTTCGATACGTTCGTCGATCAGCTTGCCGCCTCGGTCGGCTCGTTCGGCGGGTATGTAGAATCGAGCAGCGTCGGCAACCGCGGCTACCGAAACGGACAGCAGCTTCGCTACGCGAACTACACAATCCGCATTCCGGCGGAACAGCTCGACACGTTTCTGAACACGGTCTCCGACCTCGGCAACGTCACGTCCCTGAACACGGGTCTCAAAGACGTCACGACAAGCTATGTGGATTCCGAAAAGCACCTTGAATCCCTGCGCATCGAGCAGCAGGCGCTGATGGAGATCCTCGCAAAGGCGGAAACCGTCGAAGACATCATTACGGTACAGGACCGTCTGACCTATGTGCGCTATGAGATCGAATCGTATGAAGCGATCCTCAGAACCTACGACGATCAGATCGCGCTGTCCTCCGTCTCGATGACCGTCAATGAGGTCGAAAAGGAAACGCCGGTCGAGAAGGAAACCTTCGGACAGGAGGTCTCCCGCCGGTTCAAGGAGAGCCTGTCCGACGTCGGCGACAGCTGCAAGAACTTCGCCGCGGGATTTTTAGGCAACTCTCCGATCATCCTTGTGACGGTGCTGATCCTCGGCGCGATCGCGCTGGTCATCATCCTCATCATCAAGGGCATTAAGAAGCATTACGCAAAGAAGCGCGCAAAGGCGCAGAACAACGTCCCGAAAGTGTAATCATCCTCTGTCCTCCCCCTTACATACGAAGAAGCGACCCGGAAAACCGGGTCGCTTCGCTATTATTTCGGATTACGCGCGGAAGATGCGCAGAAAGAGGCAGTACGCCGCTAAAAGCCCGAAGGCGAGACCGAGGAGAAGCCCGATGATCGCCGAGGGCAGACCGCGCTTTTCGGGGCTCTGGATGCGGGCGATAATGCCCGCAAAGCCGAAGCAGCAGGCAAGCGGCGCAAGGAAGAACGTTGCCGCCGCCGTGCAGTAGAGGATGCGCAGATCGAAGCTTAAGAGCTTGCACAGCAGCGTCAGCATGCCGAACACGAACGTTGCGGCGCCGAAGAGCAGCGCGGCGGTGCTGCGCTTGCAGGTCCTGCGCTCCGGCAAAGGCTGCTCGGGGATCTCAAAGGTCGTTTGACAGAAGGGACAGGTCCGGATCGAAGCGTCCGGCAAAGGCTTTCCGCATTCAGGACAGAACATGGTCGGCTTCCTTTCGTGCCTTGTTGCGCTTTCTCACGAGCATCAGCACATACCACAGGATAATCAGCACCTGAAAGATCGCGGCGCACAGAAACAGCATGGCGACCTTTTTGATGCCGCCGATCGCAACGAACGAGATGTAGATCGCGCCGCACAGCGTCCAGACAAGTCCCGACACCGACAGCGCCTGCCAAAGGAGATTGCTCCACTTGTGGCTGAACACGACGAGCAGGATCATGCTGACCGGCACAGCGTAGATAAACGCGAGCCAGCGCACGTTGACCTTGGCAAGGTAGCAGACGAAGAAGCCGATCGCGGCGATGAAGAACACGAGCCCGATCGAGATCAGCGTGATGATGATATGGCGGCTCTTCTGCTCCGCCTGCGAACGGACCAAAGGTCCCTCGCGCAAAAACGAATCGAGCGGCACATCATAGAGATCGGCAAGCTTGCACAGCACCAAAAGGTCCGGCATGCCGTCTCCCCGCTCCCATTTTGAGATCGATTTATCCGAGTAATTCAGTTTTTCGGCGAGCTCCGCCTGCGTAAGTCCCGCGCGTTTGCGGTACGCAACGAGCTTTTCCGCAAGTACGGTGCGGATCCTGTTTTCTTCCATATGAACCTCAAAACACCCTGTTTATCGGGATTCTACTCTCAGTAGAGCCGTCATTCTCCATCTCTACCGGAACGCTTCCGGGCGATAGACGCCCGCTCCTTCGGAATAGGGTGCAATTTTGTTAAGATGCGTCTATTATAATGGCAGATCGATTTTATTGCAAGAGCGAATTGCGTCATACGGAGGTCACAAATGCAAAAAAACCGTGTCATTTCGATTTTCGGCGATTCGATCCTGAAGGGCGTCCGGATGCTTGCCGGCACAACACGCTACGGCACCACAGACGATATCGGGCTCGAAACCATCGCAAAAAGCCACGACTGGATCCTTGACAACCGTTCCCGCTTCGGCTGTACGGTGCAGAAGGGCGAGCTTCTTCTGAACCGCCAGCTTGCAAAGGGCGAAACGCCCGCGGCGGTGCTTTTGGAGTACGGCGGCAACGACGCCGACTTCCGCTGGGCGGAGGTCTCCGAACGCCCGACCGACGAGCACGAGCCGAACACGCCGCTGCCGGTCTTTACCGAAACGCTTCGACGCATGATCGGAACGCTGCGCGCGCACGGCGTCAAGCCGGTGCTCACCACGCTGCCGCCGATCTCCTCCGAGCGCTATCTCGATTGGATCACGCGCGACGGGCTGTCCAAAGAAAACATCCTCCTTTGGCTCGGCGACGCGAACGCGATCTATCGCTACCAGGAAAAATACTCGCTTGCGATCGAACGGCTCGCTGCGGAAACGGACTGTTTTCTCATCGATCTGCGCAGCGCGTTTCTGGAAAAGCGCGCTCTGCTCCCCTACCTCTGCGCCGACGGCATCCACCCCAACGACGCGGGACAAAAGCTGATCCACGAGGCATTGAGCATCGCGGCGGACCGCATTCCCGCACTTGTGTAGTTTCTCCCTTTCCAAAGCGGCACGGAATGTCTCCGTGCCGCTTTTGACGTCCGCGATATGCACAAAATCGTTCTGTTTATGCAAATTTTGCATATTCATTCTCTTTTTCTTGCTTTTTCTGCAAATATATGAGATAATATATCCGGTAGGTCGATCCTCCCCGGGGGAATAGCCGTGTGCTTTGGGGAAGGCTCGGACCGATCCGCCGCAAATTGATAACGGAGGAATGATTATGGAAACAACCGGACCGAAAAAGAAACGTTCCCTTTTGCCGCTGTGGATCCTGATCGGCATGTTCGCCGGTATCCTGGTGGGGCTCATGTGTCTTTGGCTCCCGAATTGGCTGAACCACCCGGAATGGAAGGAGCCGATGGTCAACTTCACGACGAACTGGCTGAAGCCGATCGGCGACATCTACATCAACCTGCTGAAGTTTTTGATCGTCCCGGTCGTTCTGATCTCGATCACCGCGGGCGTCATTTCGCTGGGCGACCTCAAGAAGGTCGGTAGCATCGGCATCAAGACCTTTCTCTACTACCTCTGCACGACCGCAATCGCTGTCATCATCGGGCTTGTGATCGTCAATCTCTTCAAGGGGCTCTTCCCCGCCTTGCCGGGCGCGAACCTGACCGAGCTTGAATACCAGGCGAAGGAAGCGCCGAAGGTGATGGACGTCATCAAGGGCATCTTCCCGGACAACGCCTTGAAACCGCTCGTCAACGCGGACATGCTGCCGGTCATCTGCATCGCGATCTTCCTCGGCGCGGGCATCCTTGCCGTCGGCAAGAAGGCAGACCCGGTCACCAATCTCGTCAATGCCGCAAACGAAGTCGTCATCAAGATCCTCATGATGATCATCAAGATCACGCCGATCGGCGTCTTCTGCCTGATGGCGAACGTCGTTGCGGTCAACGGTCCGATGATCATCGGCTCGCTTGCGCTGGTCATCGGCATCGCATACCTTGCGTACCTTGCGCACATCATCGTCGTATACGGTCTCAGCGTCCAGCTTCTGAGCCGCATGAACCCGTTCAAGTTCTTCCGCGGCATGATGCCGGCGATGATCACGGCGTTCACCACCACGTCCTCGAACGCCACGCTGCCGGTCAATCTCGAATGCTGCACGGAGCTCGGCGCGGATAAGAGCATCACGTCGTTCGTTCTGCCGCTCGGCGCAACGATCAACATGGACGGCACCGCGATCTATCAGGCGGTCGCCGCGGTCTTCATCGCAAGCTGCTACGGCATGAGCCTGACGTTCGGACAGATGGCGCAGATCGTTCTGACCGCCGTGCTCGCCTCCATCGGCACCGCGGGCGTTTCCGGCGCGGGTCCGATCATGCTCGCCATGGTGCTTGCGCAGATCGGCGTGCCGGTCGAGGGCATCGCGCTGATCATCGGCGTCGACAAGATCTTCGACATGGGACGCACGACGCTGAACATCACGGGCGACGCGACCTGCGCGATCTGGATCTCCCGTCTCGAACAGCGCAAGGCTGCAAAGAAAGCCGCAAAGCAGGCGTAATCTCCAAAACGACGAACGGCACGGAAGCGCTTCCGTGCCGTTTTTGTGTGCGGAGCTCAGTCCGCATAGTTGTTGAAATAGTTCTGCACCAGCACGATCGGCGTGCCCTTGTCGCCGCTGCCGCTCGTGAGGTCGCACAGCGAACCGATGAGATCGGTGAGCCGTCTCGGCGTCGTACCCTGTGAATCCATCTGCCCCTTGAGGTCCTTTTCCTTCTCGCGGATGCGGGCGCGGATCGCCGCGGTGAGCGCCTCGCCGGACAGCGCCTTGAACTCGTTGTCCGCAAGATACTTGAGCTTCAGCTCGTTCGGAAGACCGATCAGCCCGTCGGTAAAGCCCGGTGAAACGACCGGGTCCGCCAGCTCCCAGATCTTGCCGACCGGATCTTTGAACGCGCCGTCGCCGTAGACCATCGCCTCGACGCGCACGCCGGTGCGGGCAAGCATTTCACGCTGGATCGCAAACGCGACCTCCTGCGCATTCTTCGGGAAGAGCTTCACAACGTTTTCGGTCGCCTTGTTCGAGCCCAAAAGCCCATATTCCGGCTGGAAGCCGCTGCCGTTCCGGGATGTGTTCATGATGTCGCAAAGCGTCAGCACGCGTTCTGCGCCGGTTTTTTGAAGCCGTCTTGCGGTGCGTTCGCGCTCATGAATGTTGCTGACGAGCACATTTTGCGTGTATTTAAGGATCGCCGTCGGGTCGTTCGCCAGAATGATCTCCGCCTCAGCGCCCTCCTCCTCGATCAGCGAACGATAGTACGCAATATAGTTGACGCCCGTGAACGGGTGGCACGGATCGCCGAACTTTGCAACAAACTCCGCTTCCGTGAACACGTCCGCGTACGGATTGACGCCTGCGTCGAACAGCGCGTCCTCGTCGATCAGGTGGTTGCCCTCCTCGTCCGCCGGATAGGACAGCTGCACGACGACCTTCTTTGCTCCGCGCGCGATGCCGCGAAGACAGATCGCAAACCGGTTGCGGCTCATGATCGGGAAAACCACGCCGACCGTGTCGCCGAGCTTTTCATGCACGTCTGCGGAGATGTCGTCCACCGTGCAGTAGTTGCCGTCCGCCCGCGCGACGACCGCCTCCGTCACGGCGATCACGTCACGTTCATGCAGCGAAAAGCCGTCCTTCTGCATCGCCTCGCATACCGAATCCGCAACGATTTTTACGATATCGTCGCCCTCGCGGATGATCGGCGCTTTGACGCCTCTTGAAATCGTTCCTGCCATACGTTTTATCCTCCGTTCGAGATATAAAAAACAAAATATACAATACAAAACTGCCGCGCATTTGTCAAGAAAAACTTATGTCTGCGCATCAAAAAAGAGCGCGAAGCGCGCTCGGCTTTCCCTTCAGTTTGCGCCGACCAGCGGAAGGAAATTCGATTCGTCCGTCGCCGTCGCCGCGGCAAGCTCCGCCACCAGCACCTGACGCGCGGTCAGATACATCTTGCGTTCGCCCGCAGAAAGCCCGCGGTCGCGGTCTCTGCGCATCAGGCACTTCACCACATCCGCCACGACCATGATGTCGCCGCCGCGAAGCTTGTCGAGATTGTCACGGTAGCGCTGGTTCCAGTTGTCGCTCTCCTCGGAACAGTCGCCGGTTTGGAGAAAGCCCACGACCTTCTCGCATGTTTTCTCATCCGCAAGCGCACGAAGTCCGACCTCCTCCGCCCGTTTGACCGGCACCATCGCCGTCATCCGACCGATGGTGAACCGCAGGCGGTAGTACTGTGCCGTCTCATCCAGAATGGTTTGCTCTTCGATCGCTTCCACTACGCCGACGCCGTGCATCGGATAGCAGACGAGATCCCCGACCTGAAACACCGGATTCCCCTCCTTAACGATACTTTCAAATATATTATAACGGAAAAAACGGGCTCCTGTCAAATAAAAAATTTACCATACCACAAGAAACTTTTTCTGTCAAGCAATTTCAGCGATAAAAAACGCCGGAAAAACCGGCGCAAAGCAGAAAACGGATCAATCCAGCGGATCGTCCTCGTAATTGTGCAGAAAACGCGCGCTTTTTCTTGCATACAGGTGCGCCGCAAGCCCGTCTGCGATCGGGATCAGGATGCGCTCGTGCTCGCACTGCACCGGCGCGACTTCGTGCATCCTGCCGGTCAGCGAGTAATTCAGACACGCGCAGTGATGACGGCAGCGATCCGCGATCGCACAGCCCTCGCAGTCCGGCTCGGGATCGAGCGACATGCGGTAGATCGCCCGCTGCTTCTCCCGGTCGATCCCGGTTTCCACGTCGCCCATCCGGTATTCCGGATCATCCAGAAACTGATTGCAGGGATAGATCGAACCGTCCGGCGCGACCGACGGCTGCCGCATGCCGAGCTTGCACTCGATGCACGGACGGTCATTCAGATACGCGGAGATCTTGGACAGAAAATTGAGATACTGCAGCGGACGCGCGTCGTCAAAATGCCGTTCGGAAAGGTCCGCAATCTGCGCGTACTGCTCCCGAAGGCCCGCCATCGACGCGTCGTCCCAGTCCGCGTCCGGGCGATAGTCGATCGCCGTATTGATCCGCGAAAAGCCGCGGCGGTAGAGCCACTCCACCGATTCCGCCATGCGCTCAACCGTCGACGGCATCACGGTCTGCATTGCAACCGCGTTCGGCTGATACCGCAAAAGCAGATCGACGATCGGCTCGAGCCGTTCCATCGTAGGCTTGCCGTCCCGTGTGACGCGCTGAGCGTCCTGCAGAAGCCCGTCGTGCGAAAGGGCGATCTCCAGACCATGCTCGTTTGCAAAGCGCAGAAACGGCTCGTCAAGAAGCGTACCGTTGGTCGTCATCTTGAACCGCACCTCGGTGCCGGTCGCCTTCGCCTTTTCGCAGGCATAACGGCAGACGGATTCCACCGTTGCGCGCTCCAGCATCGGCTCGCCGCCGAACAGCGAAAAACCGTTCTTCTCATGCCCGAAGGTGAACGCGAGATCGACGGCTTTCAATGCCGTCTCCTCCGTCATGCGGCGCTTACTGTGCGTTTCGTAACAGTAACGGCAGGCTAAATTACAGTCTGCCGTCAGATGGAGGGTAAAATTCATAATCGCTCCTTACGGTTCCGGCGTATCTTCCGGCACGATGATCTTGCCCTGCAATGCAGGTTCCTCGCGTCCGTCCCCGCCGTCCGTGATGATGTCGCCGTTTTCGTCGACCGCAGGTTCGCCTTCAAGCGCAAGCTCCTCTTCGCCGGGATCGATCGCGATCTCGCCGTCGAGCACCAGCTCGTCGGTCGGGACCGGTTCCGGCGCGCCGCCCGTGCGAAGCATGTCGCAGCCGGTCGTGCCGGCAAGCGCGACCGCCGCCGCGGTCGTCAGGATCGCGCCGCGGATCAGTTTTTTCGGATAATTCGGACGATAGTCCTTGACCTTGCTCTGCTTCATTTTCTTTCTCCTTACGGCATGTCGTCGATGACCGCAACATCACCCATCAGCTCGAGTTCCTCGGGCTTCGGCGTCGGCTCGTACGCAATATAGCCTTCCGTCTGCAGCTCCTCCGGCGGAACGGTCTCCTCGATCCCCGGCTCCTCCATCGGCACGAGTCCCGTGGTCTGGACCGGCGCAAGGCGGCAGCCGGCCGCGGCGCCGATCGTCATGATCGCAGCGGCGGCAAGCGCGGCGCTTTTCAGCGCTTTTTTCGGGTAGCCCGGCTTATAATCGGTAAGCTTTTGCTGTTTCATCGTCAGATCTCCCTTGCTTTCTTTATCTACAATACCGCGCAGATCCGAAAAAGGTTGCAAAAAGGGGAACGAACCGTTCGTTCCCCTCGCCTTTTTCAGTTGTTTTCGGTATCAAGGCTCATGTCCATCAGCCGCTTCAAGACGCGGTGATCGAACATGGAGCTCATCGGCGCGCGGTCGTGGATCGTCTTGACCGCCTGCGCAAACATCGGCGCCGCGGAGATCGTGCGCAGCTTGGTGCTCTCGTTCATGAACGGGCATTCGAGCGTGTCGGTCGATACGAGCCATTCATAGTCGCTCTCCTCGATACGATGGACCGCTTTCTGCGTCATGACGTTGTGGGAAAGCGCGCCGTAAACGTGCTGCGCGCCGTGCTCCTTCAAAGCTCTCGCGACGTCCACAAGCGTACCGCCCGTGATGGAGAAGTCGTCCACGACGAGGCAGTTCTTGTTCTCGACGTTGCCGATGATGTTCAACACCTTCGCGTCGCTCTTGTGGTCGTAGCGCGTCTTGTCGCCGATCGCGACGCTCGCGCCGAGCGCAGTCGCAAACCCGTGCGCGCGCTTTGCGCTGCCGGCGTCGGGCGAAACTACAACGAGATCGTCGTTCACGATGCCCTGCCGCTTCACATATTCAATGAGCAGCGGACGTGCGGAAAGGTGATCGACCGGTTTTTTGAAGAAGCCGACGACCTGGTCCGCATGCAGATCCATGAACAGCACACGGTCGACGCCGATCGTTTCGATACAGTCGGCGCACACGCGCGCGCGAATCGAAACGCGGGGCTCGTCCTTTTTATCGCCCTTGGCGTAGGAGAAGTACGGAATGATCGCGGTGACAGAGTTCGCGCTTGAACGCTTGAACGCGTCGATCCAGAACAGCAGCTCGGTGAACTCGTCGTTCGGCTCGCGGCCAATCGGCTGGACGATGTAAACATCCTTGTCGCGAATGGACTCGTTGATGCGGACGAAAATATTGCCCTCGTCAAACATGATCGTCGTCGCGTCGCCCATCTGCGCACCTAGATAATCGCACATGCGCTGTGCAAACGGCTTGCCTGTTCTGCCTGCAAAGATCTTGATGATTCCGGATCCCGTATACATTTGTTCCCCTTGCCCCTTTTCAATAGTATTTGCCAATAGCAAATTCAGTATATCACAGTCGTTCAAAAAGGGCAACCGTTTCCCGATATTTTCCGACAATTTCCGACAGCCGAGCGGACGGCTCACGCTTTCGCTCCGGTTCCTGCAGTCAATGCGGCGCGCATCTTTTCGACCGCTTTCTTCTCGATGCGGGAAACGTAGCTTCGGGAGATGTCCAAAAGAGCCGCGACCTCGCGCTGCGGCATCGGCGCGTCGCCCGAGAGACCGAAGCGCAGCGTCAGAACGACGCGCTCGCGCTTATTGAGCACCTTCTGCATCGTTTCGGTGATGATCGCGGCGTCCAGACGGCTTTGCACCTGCTCAAAGATCGTGTCCGCCTCTGTGCAGACGAGGTCGGAAAGCCGGAGCTCGTTCCCCTCCTTATCCGCGCCGACCGGCTCCTCGATCGAAACGGTCTCGACCAGCTTGCGCTCGCGCCGCAGGCTCATCAATATTTCGTTTTCGATACAGCGCGCGGCGTACGCGGACAGCGTGCCCTTGGATTCCGAAAACGTCGACACCGCTTTGATGAGCCCGATCGTGCCGATGCTGATCAGATCCTCCCTGTCGCGCTCCGCCTTCTGATACTTCTTCGCGATGTGCGCGCATAGCCGGAGGTTGTGCACGATCAGCTTTTCGCGCGCCTCCTCGTCCCCCGCGATCAGACGCCCGACCCAGAGCTTTTCTTCCTCCGGGCTCAAAGGCTTCGGGAACGAACCGGTCGACCCGATCGCGCCGATCAGCGCGATCGACTGCATGAGCAGCCAGAATAAAGAAAACATACCCTTTCCTCCCTAAGGGAAGGGTATGTCGGAATGTGACGAATCAGAACGCGGCTTTTGCGTCTTCGACGCAGTGATGGTTGCCGCTTTGCGGCAAGTGATGTGGCTGCGCCGTGATGTTTGCCTGCGGCAAGTGATGTGTGCCCTGCGGGCACGTTCGGGTAGATTCTCCGATGGAGAATCCAATGATTTTCGTGCGGCTATGCCGCATGAATGGAATCAGTTCCAAAACTCGCGGTACTTCTCGACGTTCTGCTGGTGCTCTTCGTATGTCTTTGCAAACACGAGCGCGCGCGTTTCCTTCGGATTTGCGTTGCAGAAATAGAGGTACCCTTCTTCGAGGAATTCTTCATCCGGATACAGCGCCGCCTGGATCGCCGCCGCGCCGGGGTTCGAGATCGGTCCGATCGGCAGCCCCGCATAACGATAGGTGTTGTACGGCGAGTCGATCGCCATCTCGTCCCTGGTGAACACATAGCGGTCCAGCCCGGTGATGTAGTTCAGCGTCGCGCAGGACTCGAGCTTCATGCCCTCTTTGAGACGGTTATGGAACACCGCCGAGACCTTGTACATATCCTCGGGCACGCTCGCTTCGCGTTCGATGATCGACGCCAGCGTCATGACCTGGTCGCGCGTCATGCCCAGCTCTTCGGCGCGGCTGACCCACTCGCCCGAAAAGATCTCGTAATAATGCGTCAGCATCTTTTCAATGATCTCCTCCGGTGCGGAATCGGCGTAGATCTCATAGGTGTCCGGGAACAGATACCCCTCCAGCGCGTAGCGGCGGCTTGCGGCATCGGGAAGCTCGGCGATAAACGGATACTTTGCGTAAGCCGAAGCATCCCTGCACTGCGCCAGGAACGCTTCCGGATCGGTCGTGATCGCTTCATTTTCGCGGATCGACTTTGCGATGTCGTCGATCGTTCGTCCCTCGATCACCACAAGACGCGCCGTGCGCCGCGCGGGATTGCCCTCCGCAAGGATATCCACGATCTCCGGGATCGTCATATTCTTGGAAAGACGGTACGTTCCCGCCTTCAGGCTGTTCGCTTTGCCGACAAAATCGACATAGACCTTGAACGAGGCGCTGGAAACGATCAATCCTCTCTCGCCTTCGCCGCACGCATGATACAGCAGGTCCGCGATCTTGCCCGCGGAGGCATACTGCGGGATCACGACCTCGTACGGCGTTGCGTCGTCCGGATCGACGGCGGAGATATAATGCGACAAAACATAGCGGACTGAAACGACCGCGATCACGGCAACCAGACCGATGCTCAAAAGCCATGTGGCGATCGGTCTCGTATAGTGCCAGAAGCGCTGCCATCTCTGGCGCACGGCGCTCATTTCGGTTTTGTCCTTCCGCTTCATACGTTCAGTATACCATGTACCGATCCGGATTTCAAGCGCTCACGCTTCGAGCGCGCCGAGGTCCAGATCCACCGCCTTTGCAAGGATCTTGTAGATATCGCCGAGCAGCGCGTTCAGCCGGTATTCCGCAAGCAGATACGCTGCCGCGGCTTGGTCAAACTGCAGAAGCTCCGCGAGCTTTTGCAGCTTTTCGGTCGTCTCCGCATCCGGCGTTCCCGCAACCGATGCCGCCTGCGCCTTCATGCGGAGCTTGTAAAATTCGTCCAAAAGCGCGGCGGTCGAAGGCTGCGCATACGCGCGCGCCTTCGCCTCGCGATAGGTCTGATATTCTTCGGACGCGCGCAGCTTGTCCGCCAGCGTCCTTGCATCGTCTAAGATCATTTATTCCTCCATGGGTCCCAGAACGATCCCGTTCTCCGTGCACCAGGCGTCGTTGTCCGCCGACCATTGGAAGAACAGCGTCTCGAAGTCCTCGCCGAAGACCTCCTTGAAGTCTTCCTGTCCGATCGTCATGTGGCTGAACACGAGATCCTTTCCGTAATGCTCCACGAGCCAGTTGAAGAAGCTGCCCGCCTCATAATAGCTGATCGTCGTCAGCTGCGGATGCTCGATAAGCCGCTCCGACAGCGTGATCGGGGTCTCGCTGACTGTGCCGTACTTCTCGCCGATTGCCGCGCCGGAACGCATATAGGCAGCCAGATAGCAGTAATACTTCTTCGCGTTCAGCGATCCGTCCGCGTCCGTGATCCCGCGCTTCTGCGCGGTTTTCAGGTCCTGCTCGCTGAGGCTTGACTGTAAACCGCGCCACATCCGGTTCGTACAAACGAACATCGAAATATACTCGGCGACGGCTTCCGCCCAGAACCCGCCGTCCTTGGACAGATCGAACGTGCAGCATTCCATCGTCAGATAATGCGTATACTCGTGCAGCAGCGCATTGCCCGCCATATCCCAGCCTTTATACAGATAGATGCCCGTGTCCGGTCCGAGATACCACGCACCCGCCTTATTCCATTTCGCGCGTTCCGTTTGCGCGGCGAAGTCCGTATGGACGTCGATCACCGGGATCTCATCTTTCATGTAACCCGAAAGCGCAGCGATCGCGTCGGAAAAATCCTCTTCCTGATTCGTCAGGATGTTTTCCAGTCCCGCAAAATACGCGTCCTCGCCCAAAAGCTCGATGTCCGCCGCGGCAAGATACCACGTCGTGTGCGGCGTACGCACGATGTACGGATAGCTCGCAGCGTTTCTGCCGTCGTTCTGTTCGACCGCGTATCCCGCGACCGTTTTTCCCTGCGGTTTGCAGCCGAAAACGCCGATGCAAAGCAGCAGCGCAAGACAAAGTGTGATGAAACGAATGCCGGTTTTCATGAATATTTCCCCCTGTGACCTTGATTACGCCTGTATTGTATCGCAGGTTTCTCGTTCTCTCAACCGTTTGTTCGGCGACAAACAGCGTTCTATTTCCGCAGAATCGGCAGTATAAACGCTTATATTTCGATCACGATCGGCAGGATCATCGGCGTGCGGCCCGTCTTGTCGTACAGGAACGACTTGAGCTTGCTCTTGACTGCACTCTTGACGTTCGGATACTCGTCTTTGCCGACCTCTTCAAACCGCTTTGCAATCTCATACACGCGTTCGTTCGCCTCTTGAATCAACGGCTCGTTCTCGCGCATGTAGATGAATCCGCGCGAATAGAGCTCGACCGGATTGAGAAGCCGTCCGGTCTCCGCGTCGATCACGATCACCGCCGACACAAGCCCGTCCACGGACAGAAGCTTGCGGTCGTGCAGAACGATATCCTCGATGTTTCTGAGCCCGTCCACCATCAGACTTCCCGCCTGTACGGTCTCGTTCATGACGCCCTTCCTTGCGGTCAGCTCGATCACGGCGCCGTTATGCGCAATGAAGGTGCGTTCCGACGCAATGCCCATCTCCCTTGCAAGGTCCGCGTGCATTTTGAGGTGCCGCGCTTCGCCGTGCACCGGGATGAAGAATTTCGGCTTGGTGATGCCGAGCATCAGCCGGAGCTCGCCTGCGCAGGCATGTCCGCTTACATGCACGTCCGCCATGCGGTCGTAGACCACGTCCGCGCCCTTTTCATAGAGCGCGTTGATGACGCGCGCGACGCCGCGTTCGTTGCCGGGGATCGCGCTTGCCGAAATGATGACCGTATCGCCCGCGCCGATGTTCAGCCTATGCGTCGAGTTTGCCATGCGCGTCAGCCCGCTCATCGGCTCTCCCTGGCTGCCGGTGGTCATCACGCAGACCATATTGTCCGGCAGGTTTTTGAGGTGTTCCACGTTGACGATCTTCTCGTTCGGAATGTGCAGATAGCCGAGCGTCTGCGCGTATTTCACGATCTGTTCCATGCTTCTGCCCTGGAAGCAGACGACGCGCCCGTGCTCGATCGCCACGTCCGCGACCTGCTGGATGCGGTACACGTTCGACGCGAACGTCGCGACGATTACGCGTCCCTGCGCATTGGTAAAGACGCGCTCGAAGGTCTTGCCGATCTCCTTCTCGCTCTGCGTGAATCCAGCGTGCTCGACGTTTGTGGAATCCGACAGCAGCGCCAGAACGCCCTTGGAGCCGTAATACGCGAAGCGGTTGATGTCGATCGGCTCGCCGTCGATCGGCGTCATGTCGATCTTGAAATCGCCCGTATGGATCAGCGTGCCGATCGGCGTTCGGATCGCGAGCGCGACGGCGCCGGCGATCGAATGTCCCGTCTTGATGAACTCGATGCGAAAGCATCCGAGCGAAACAGTCTGCCCCGGGTCGACGTCGACGATCTCGACGTCTGTGAGCTTATGCTCGTCCAGCTTGTGCCGGATGAGCGCGTTGGTGAACCGCGTGCCGTAGATCGGACAGCGGAAGCGTTCCATGGCAAAGGGAATCGCACCGATGTGATCCTCGTGACCGTGGGTCACGCACATGCCGCGGACGCGGTCTTTGTTTTGTTCGAGATAGGTCATGTCGGGAATGACCACGTCGATCCCCGGCATTTCCTCATCCGGAAAGATCAGCCCGCAGTCAATGATGAGAATATCGTTCTCATACTCGATCACGGTCATGTTTTTACCGATCTCTCCCACCCCGCCCAGCGGGATGATCCTTAATTTATGCTGCATAAAAATGTATGTATAATGTCCTTTCTTCAATCGGCGCTCCCGTAAAAGAACAGGTTGCCGCCGATATCTTTATAAAATCTGCGTCCGCCCCAACCCTTGCCGAGCCGCGCGGCGCAGAAGAAGAGTATGTTTTCCGGCAGATCAATGTTGCCGTACACAAAGATGTCGCGCGCCGCGTCGATGATCTCCTGCGGCGGCTCCAGTTTTTTGAACCCTTTGTGATGGATGACCGAGAACTGTCCCTTGCGGTACGCCTCGGTGGGAATATCGGTCACCTGCCCGCCGAACCGCTTTGCCACGCAGCGGTTATAGAGCACGCACAGCACGGCGCGGTACGCACGCTCGTTCCGTCCGCCCGCCTCCAGATACGCGACGCGCGCGGCAAGCGTGAGGTCCTCGTCCGGCACGTCATACGCCTGCGCATAGCGCGAAAGCGGACGCATGCCGTAAAAAGCGACCGGCTCGCCGTCCGTTTTGAACGCCTCGACCGTCTCCCCGGTTTCCTCCCAGGGAATCCAGTTCGGGTCCGGCACGTCCGTTTCCGGCGTGACGGTCTCCGCCTTCGCGATCGAAAGCGGAAGCAGCAGGATACAGATCCAAACGGTAAGAAAGCGCTTCATGGTCCGTCCTTTCCCGGGCGGACCGCGCCGCCCGTTACAGAATGTACTTCGAGATGTTGTCCTCTCCCCACTCGGCGGACAGATGCGCATCGACATAGGCGCCGTCCACGACGACGTCGATCAGGGGATGCTGACCGTTCGCGTTGAAGGAGATATCGTTCAACAGATTCTCCATTACCGTATGCAGGCGGCGTGCGCCGATATTCTCGTTTTGTTCGTTCGCGCGGAACGCGAATTTTGCGATCTCTCTTAAGGCGTCCTCGGTAAAGCTCAGATTGACGTTATCGGGTCTTAAAAGTGCCGCATACTGCTTGGTGATCGCGTTGTCCGGCTGCGTGAGGATCGCGTAGAAATCGTCCTCGGTAAGGTCCTTCAAAGTCACGCGGATCGGGAAGCGTCCCTGCAGCTCGGGGATCAGGTCGGTGACCTTCGCCACATGGAACGCGCCGGCGCCGATGAACAGGATGAAGTCCGTCTTGACCGGGCCGTACTTGGTCGAAACCGTGGTGCCCTCAACGATCGGCAGAATGTCGCGCTGTACGCCCTCGCGCGAGACGTCCGCGCCCATCTGGTTCGCGCTGCCGGCGATCTTGTCGATCTCGTCCAGGAAGATGATGCCGTTCTGTTCGGCATTCCAGAGCGCTTCGCGGTTCACGTCGTCCGGGTCGATGCGCTTTTCGGATTCCTGCTGCATGAGGATCGAACGCGCGTGTTCGACCGGCATCTTTTTGGCCTTTCTCTTTTTCGGAAGCAGGTCGCCGAGCATGCCGCCCATATCGAGCTCCATGCCGCTTGCGCCGAACATCATGGCGTTGACGCTCTCCTCGACCTCGATCTCCACGATCTCCTTTTCGAGCAGTCCCGCGCGCAGGCGGTCCAGCGTCTGTTCGCGAAGCGTCCTTCTTGCCTGCTGTTCCTCCTCGGTGGGCTTGGGCTCCTCGGGCTCCGGCTGTCCGCTGCCCAAAAGGAACTGGAGCGGGTTCACCGGACGCTGCTGCTTTTTCTGCTGCGGAAGCAAAAGCTCCACAAGCCGCTGCTCGGTCGCCGCTGCCGCCGCGTCCTTCACGAGCTCCATGCGCTTCTGCTTGGTGAGCCGGATCGACTCCTCCACGAGATCGCGGACCATGCTTTCGACGTCGCGGCCGACGTAGCCGACCTCGGTGTATTTCGACGCCTCAACCTTGACGAACGGCGCTTCGACGAGCTTTGCGAGCCGCCGCGCGATCTCGGTCTTGCCGACGCCCGTCGGTCCGAGCATGATGATGTTCTTCGGTGTGATCTCCTCCCGAAGCTCGGGAGAAAGACAGCTTCTGCGGTAACGGTTGCGCAGCGCGATCGCCACCGCGCGCTTTGCTTCCTCCTGACCGATGATGTACCGGTCCAGTGCGTTTACGATCTCTCTCGGGGTCACGGACGGATCACCTCCACATGGATATTGCCGTTGGTAAAGATGCAGATGGATTCCGCGATCGCCATCGCTTCGCAGACGATCTCCTCTGCGCTCATTTCGGTGTGCAGCTTCAGCGCCTTCGCCGCTGCGAGCGCGTACAGCCCGCCGGAACCGATCGCCGCGATCCCGTCGTCCGGCTCGATGACCTCGCCGGTGCCGGACAGGATCAGAAGATCGTCCTTGTCCGCAACGATCATCAGCGCTTCCAGATTGCGCATGATCTTGTCGCTGCGCCAGTCCTGCGCCAGCGCGATCGCCGCGCGCTTCAGTGCGCCGCCGTGCATTTCGAGCTTCGCCTCAAACCGGTCGCACAGCGTGAACGCGTCCGCGACCGAACCCGCAAACCCGACGATCACGCGGTCGTGATACAATCTGCGCACCTTCTTGGCGTGTGCTTTCATGACCGCCTGCTGTCCCATGGTGACCTGACCGTCGCCTGCGATCGCGGTCACACCGTCGCGCTTGACCGCGACGATGGTCGTGCCCTTCAACTGTTCCATCGGATGTACCTCCTCATAAATCATAGGATTCTTTCAGCGCGCGGAGCTTGTCCAGCGCGCGGCTTGCGATCCGCTCGCCGCGTTCCTGCTTTCCGCGAACGCGTTCTTTGAGCGGATCCATGATGCCGAACGTAACGTTCATCGGCTGAAAATCGCCGCCGTTGTATTCGGCAACGTAGTGACCGAGCGCGCCGATCGCGGTCTCGGACGTAAAGTCGATCGCTTCTCTGCCTTCGAGCTTTTCGATCAGCCCGATCGCGGAAAGAAGCCCGCTTGCCGCGGATTCCACATAGCCCTCCACGCCGGTCATCTGTCCGGCAAAGAACAGCAGCGGATCGCTTTTCAGCGAATAATCAAAGCGTAAAAGCTTCGGCGATTCCAAAAACGTGTTGCGGTGCATCACACCGTAACGCGCAAACTCCGCATGCCCGAGTCCCGGTATCATGCCGAATACGCGCTTCTGCTCGGAAAACTTCAGGTTCGTCTGGAACCCGACGATGTTATAGAGCGTGCCGTCGCTGTTGTCGCGCCGCAGCTGCACCACCGCAAACGGCCGCTTTCCGTCGACTTCGAGCCCGACGGGCTTCAAGGGACCGTACGCCAGCGTCAGCTCGCCGCGCTTTGCCATGACCTCAACGGGCATGCAGCCCTCGAACACGCGCGGCGTTTCAAAGCTGTGCAAAGGCGCGGTCTCGGCCTCGACGAGCGCGCGATAAAACGCAAAGTATTCTTCGCGCGTCATCGGGCAGTTCAGATAGTCCGCGCCGCGATCGTACCGCGACGCCGCAAAGACCTTGTCGTGATCGAGCGAATCGAAGGTCACGATCGGCGCCGCCGCGTCATAAAAATGCAGGCTTTTGCCGAAGCGCTCCTCGATCGCCGCGCTCAGCGCGTCGCTCGTCAAAGGACCCGTCGCGACGATCGCGGGCGAAGCGGGAAGTTCCGTAAGCTCCCCGGTCACGAGCGTCAGGTTCGGAAATGCCTTGAGCTTATCCGTCACATACGCCGAAAAGCCCTCGCGATCGACCGCAAGCGCGCCGCCTGCCGGCACGCGCGTCGCGTCCGCCGCCTCCATGATAAGCGAGCCCAAAGCGCGCATCTCCTCCTTGAGCAGTCCGACGGCATTTACAATGCGGTCGGAGCGCAGGGAATTCGAGCAAACGAGCTCCGCAAAACCGTCGCCCGTGTGCGCCGGCGTGCGCTTTTGAGGTTTCATCTCGTACAGCGTGACCGGGTAGCCATGCGAAAGCAGACGATATGCCGCCTCCGCACCGGCAAGTCCCGCGCCGACGACCGTGATGTTCGGTTTATTCATCGGCTTTTTTGCTTCTTCTGAGGATCTCCTTGCAGTTCGGGTCCGCACACTGAATGAACGTGCCGTTCTGCCCGTGCTTCTGCACCATCATGCCGCCGCACTTCGGGCATTTCATCCTGACGGGCAGATCCCAGCTTGTGAAATCACAGTCCGGGTAGCGTTCGCAGCCGTAGAAGATCTTTTTCTTACCGTGCTTTTTGATGATCGCGGCGCCGCACTTCGGGCACGGAACGCCCTCGACCTTTTCGATGATCGACTTCGTGTTGCGGCAGGTCGGGAAGTTCGGACAGGCAAGGAACTTGCCGAACCGTCCCATTTTATACACCATCATCGCGCCGCACTTGTCGCACGGGACGTCGGAGACCTCGTCGGGGATCTTGATCTTTTCGGCGTTCTTCTCGGCGGTCTCGACCGTCTGCATGAACGGACCGTAGAACTCGCTCACAACGCCCTGCCATTTGTCGGAGCCGTCCTCGACAGAGTCAAGCTCCTCCTCCATGTTCGCGGTGAACGCGATATCCACGATATCCGGGAAGCTCGCTTTCATCAGTCCCGTCACCGCAAAGCCGAGCTCGGTCGGCACCAGCGCCTTCTTATCGCGCATGATGTAGCCGCGATCGACGATCGTCGAGATCGTCGGCGAATAGGTGGACGGACGGCCGATGCCCTTTTCTTCAAGCGTTTTCACCAGCGTCGCCTCGGTGTAGCGGGACGGCGGCTGCGTGAACTTCTGCTGCGGCTCAAGCTGATCCTTTTTGAACCGGTCGCCCGTCTGGATCGGCGGAAGCTGCACGGTATCCTCGTCGTCAAGGTCCTTGCTCTCGGTGTAGACCGCGGAGAAGCCCGCGAAGCGCACGCGCGCGCCGGTCGCCTTGAACTGCGCGCCGTTCGCATCGAACGTGACGGAGGTCTGGTCAAGGACCGCGTCGCTCATCTGGCTTGCCAGGAAGCGCTCGTAAACAAGCTTGTACAGCTTGAACTGATCGCTCGTAAGGAACGGCTTTAAGGCTTTCGGATCGTTCTTGACATCGGTCGGCCGGATCGCCTCGTGCGCATCCTGCGCGTTGCGGCGTCCGCGGTATACGTTCGGCGTTTTGGGCATGTACGCCTCGCCGTAGTTCTCGAGAATACAGCTCCTTGCCGCCTTCTGCGCCTCGTCCGCGATGCGGACCGAGTCGGTACGGATGTAGGTAATGAGACCCGTCGCGCCCTTCTTGCCGATCTCGACGCCCTCATAGAGCTGCTGCGCGACCATCATGGTGCGCTTGGTGGTGAAGCCGAGCTTTCGGGACGCGTCCTGCTGCATGCTGGACGTCGTAAACGGCGGCGCGGCGTGCTTGTGCTTTTCGCTCGTTTTGACCTCGGTCGCGGTAAAGTCGGACTCGCCGACGCGCTCGATGATCGCGTTCGTCTGCGCTTCGGTTTTGAGATCGACCTTGTTTCCGTCCGTACCGAAGAAGCGCACGTCAAAGGTCTTCTTGGCGCCTGCCTTGAGCTTTGCCGTGAGCGTCCAGTATTCCTCGGGCACGAATGCGTTGATCTCGTCCTCGCGGTCGCACACGATGCGCGTCGCCACGGACTGCACGCGTCCGGCGGACAGACCCTTGCGGATCTTGACCCAAAGGATCGGGCTGATCTTGTAGCCCACGATGCGGTCCAGAACGCGCCTTGCCTGCTGCGCGTCAACGAGGTCCATGTTGATCGTCCGCGGCTTTTTGATCGCGTTCTTCACGGCGTTTGCCGTGATCTCATGGAATTCGATGCGGCACTTCGACGCGGTATCCAGCTTCAGGATTTGCGCCAGGTGCCACGAGATCGCCTCTCCCTCGCGGTCAGGGTCCGTCGCAAGAAGGATGCGGTCGGCTTCCTTCGCTTCCTTCTTGATGCGCTCCAGCACGTCCCCGCGTCCGCGAAGCGTGATATATTTCGGTTCAAATCCGTGCTCGACGTCGACGCCGAGCTGCGATTTCGGCAGATCGCGGACGTGTCCGTTGCTTGCCACGACCTTGTATCTGCTGCCTAAAAACTTTTCGATCGTCTTTGCCTTTGCCGGCGACTCAACGATCACCAGCGTGTTTTTCGTTTCTGCCATGTTGAACTCCTCTTTGATTATTGGTCGAACGTCACGACCGTGTGGATGGTATCGAGCGCGTAGACGCGTCCCGGAAGCTGCTTGATGACCTCGGAGAACAGCATGCGTGTGAGCGCCGCGTTCAGGTCCTGTGCGGAGCAGTCGATCCACTCCAAAAGCTCATCTGCGTCCTTTTCGCCCTGTAAAAGCGCCATGTAGATCTCCTGCCCGATCTCGCCGAGCGAGGTGAACGTCACCCTCTTTGCCGCGCCGTTTAAGACGTCGTCGCCCGCGTCGTCCATAAACTCCGAAAGGATGTCCGCCGCGCAGGTCACGGGTTTTGCCTCGCCGCGCGCGATCATGCGGTTCGTGCCGACGCTCATCGGATCGGTGATGCGTCCCGGCACCGCAAAGACCTCTCTTCCCTGCTCGCGCGCGCAGTCCGCAGTGATCGACGTGCCGCTGCGCTCGCCCGCTTCGATCACCGCGACCCCGCGGGAAATGCCCGAAAGGATCCGGTTGCGGATCGGAAAGTTCTGCGCAAGCGGCGGCGTCTTCGGAAGGAACTCGGTGACGAGCGCGCCGCCACGGTCGAGCACCTCCTGATAGAGCTTTCCGTTGTCCTGCGGGTAGACGACGTCGATCCCGCAGCCGAGCACCCCGATCACGGGACAGCTCGATGCGCCCGCCGAAAGCGCGCCCTTTGCCGCCGCGGAGTCGATCCCCGCCGCAAGCCCGGTCACGACCGTCGCCCCGCGTTCCGCAAGCTGTTCACCCAGAAGCTTTGCGACCTCTTTGCCGTAATCGGTACAGTTCCGCGCGCCGACCATAGCGATCGGCAGCGGAAGCTCCTTCGGAAGGCTGCCTTTCACGAAGAGCACCGACGGCGGATCGTAGATCTCGGAAAGCAGCGACGGATACTCGTCGTCCTCCGGCGTGACGATGCCGACCCCGTTCCGGTCGAGCCACGCGCAGTAGCGGTCTAAAAATCGGTCGTCCGCCGCGCTCGTGAGCCGCTCGCGCACCGTCTCGGACACGTCCGAAAACTGCTCGAAGTCCTTACGGAGGATCGCCTCGCACGCTTCGGAAAGATCGTCGAACCGGTTGAGCAGTTCAAAAAACAGCTTCGGATTCATGCTTGTCGCGTAATTCAGCCACAGCCAGAGCCGCTTCGTTTCGTCCATCGCGCCGCTTCCTCCCTCTTCTGAAGATACTTCGGAACATATCATAGCATGAACGTTTTCGGATTTCAATCCTATTTATATATGCAAATGTGACAAAATCGAAACAAAAACCGCACGGGAACCCCGTACGGCGTCACATTTTGTCGAAAAGTGTTCTTTATGCGCGGTGCATCCGACTTTCTTCAGCCCGCGTGAGCGATCCGGCGAAAAACCTGTTTTTCGACGAATCAAAGGTCCGAGAGCATCGACATGCTGCGGTACTGGATCGCCTCGGCGTAGTGCTCGGGGCGGATCTCGGGGCTGTTCTCAAGGTCCGCGATCGTGCGGGCGACCTTTAAGACCCGCTGATACGCGCGCGCCGAAAGCTGCAGGCGCTTGAACGCGTCGCGGAGGAGCTTTTCGGATTCGCCGGAGGGGTTGCAGTATCTTCGGATCAGCGGTCCGTTCATTTCCGCGTTGGTGCGGATGCCGTCCGTCTTGAACCGCTCGCGCTGCAGCGCTCTTGCCGCCGTTACGCGGGCGCGGATGCTTTCCGAGCTTTCGGCGGGTCTGCGCTCGGTGATCTCGCGATAGCCGACCTCGGTCATTTCGATGTGCAGGTCAATGCGGTCGAGCAAAGGTCCGCTGATGCGTCCGGCGTAGCGCTTGATCTGCGCCGCCGTGCAGGTGCACGGCTTTGTGCGCGAGCCGCGGTTGCCGCACGGACACGGGTTCATCGCCGCGACAAGCAGAAACCGTGCGGGGTACGTCGCCGTTGCCGCCGCGCGGCTGACGGTCACGAAGCCGTCCTCCAGGGGCTGCCGCAGCGATTCGAGCACGGTCCGCTGAAACTCCGGCAGCTCGTCTAAGAACAGCACGCCGTTATGCGCAAGGCTGATCTCGCCGGGCATGGCGCGCGTGCCGCCGCCGATCAGCGACGCCGCGCTCGCGCCGTGGTGCGGGGCGCGGAACGGCCGCTCGGTGACGAGCCCTGCCGTCCCCTTCATCGCGCCGGTGACCGAATGGATCTTGGTGGTCTCCAGTGCTTCCTCAAACGTCATATCGGGCAGAATCGACGGGATGGCGCGGGCAAGCATCGTCTTGCCGCTGCCGGGCGTGCCGCACAGCAGGATGTTGTGATTGCCGGCGACCGCGACCTCGGCGGCACGCTTTGCCGCCTCCTGTCCCTTGCTCT